>CAIYRQ010000261.1 GCA_903928635.1 uncultured beta proteobacterium
CGTACTCGTAAGAGGGCAGATTTACAGTCTGCTGCCATTAACCACTCGGCCACCTCTCCAAAGGTGAGCCCGTGATTATGCCATGAACTTTGGACGTTGTCGATCCTTTGGCTATGCGGCGCTTAGAGCCGGTGCCGGCCAACGGAAATGGGGAAAACCATGGGTGAGCAACCACTTCTGGGCCTGCGAAAAATGAGCGCAGCCAAAAAAAGGTGCCGGGCCACGCAGAGCAGACAAAGGCGAGGGATGGTTGGCGGTCAGCACACAATGCCGGTTTTCGTCAATCAAAACCCGCTTCGACTGTGCAAACGCACCCCAAAGCATGAACACCACGGGCTGGGGCGATGTTGAAACCTGGGCGATCAGGGCATCGGTCAGCACCTCCCAGCCACGGCCTTGGTGGCTGTTGGCCTGGCCTTCTTCCACGGTGAGGCAGGAATTCAGCAGAAGTACGCCGCTATTCGCCCAGGACAGCAAACTCCCGCCGGGGTGAGGCATGGCGGGAAAGGGAAGGCCCAGGTCACGCTGCATTTCTTTGAACACATTGCGCAGGGACGGCGGCAGGGGCTGGCCCGGCGCCACCGAAAACGCCAAACCTTCAGCCTGGCCGCGTCCGTGGTAGGGGTCCTGACCCAGAATCACCACCCGCACCGACTCTGGCGGCGTGCATTCCAATGCCTTGAGCGGCTGGGGCGGAAAGATCACGGCCCCAGCCTCCAGGCGCTGCTGCAAGAAAGTCAGCAAATCACCGCCGGTCTGGGATTGAAAAAATTGCTCTACCACCGGTCGCCAGCCTGGGGCCTGGGGCCAGGCCGACGGGTCGGCCGTCTGCAATTGGCTCGCCGCAAGTTCCTCGGGGAACAGCGTCACCGCCTTAACCGAACAACTGCGCCAGTGCCTGGCCGGGTTCGTCAGCGCGCATAAAAGCTTCGCCCACCAGAAATGCATTCACACCGGCCGCGCCCATGCGCAGCACGTCGTCACGCGTCTGGATACCGCTCTCCGTCACCACGATGCGGTCTGCCCCGACCAGCGAACGCAGCGACAGGGTTGTGTCCAAGGACACCTCAAAGGTTTTGAGATTGCGGTTATTGATGCCAATCAGCGGGGTTTTGAGCTTCAGCGCACGCTCCAACTCGGCCTGATCGTGCACTTCGACCAAAACGGCCATGTCCAGCCCGCGGGCGATGGCCTCGAAGTCCCGCATTTGGACGTCGTCCAGGCACGCGGCAATCAGCAAGACGGCATCCGCACCCATGGCGCGGGACTCGTAAATTTGGTACGCGTCCACCATGAAGTCTTTTCGAAGCACAGGCAACTGGCACGAGGCACGGGCCTGCTTGAGGTAATCCACGCCGCCCTGGAAAAACTGCACATCGGTCAGCACGGACAGGCAGGCTGCGCCAAATTCTGCATAGCTTTGCGCGATATCAGCTGGAATGAAATCAGCACGCAACACGCCTTTGGAGGGGCTGGCTTTTTTTACTTCCGCAATCACGGCAGGCAAACCGGCGGAAATTTTGGCGCGCATGGCGCCCACAAAGTCGCGGGTCAGGATGCGCGACTCGGC
>CAIYRQ010000262.1 GCA_903928635.1 uncultured beta proteobacterium
CGCGGCCAGACCCTGCTCGGTGCTGGGGTAGCGGCTGTTGTCGAGCTTGTAAAGCTTGAGCGCCTGCATCAAATTGCTCACATCGGTCTTGGCCGCCGTGACCTTGGCGTCATCCGCCCGGTCCAGCACATTGGGCACGATCAGCGCGGCAAGCACGCCAATGATGAGCAAAACCACCATCAGCTCGATGAGGGTGAAGCCGCGTTGGAGGGGGGAGGGGCGAAGGAGTTTGGACGACATACGCTGAATAGAAAATTCGAGTTTTTCATTCTGCCTGATCACAGAGGCAGCAATCGGACAGAAAAAAGGGCACCGAAGTGCCCTTTCCTTGATTACGAAGAGCGTTACTGGAATGTGATTCCGCCCTTGACCGCCAAGGTGGTGGGAAATCCACCCCATGTCGCGTCAACCACTGTTGAATTGGCACCGGTTGTCAATCCGCCTTGAGTCAAGGCAGAAAGGCCACTGTTTGCTTGGAAATCCACCTGAGATATTGGTGAAACAGCGAAAGCAGCGGCTGGAGTAGTGATTCCTGTACCGCAATCTTGCGTCACCGTAAAGCTGCTCAGTGCAGCGGTGTAAGCAGTGTCCGCCTGGGCAGACAGTGTCATGACCTTGAGCAATTTGATGTTGCAAGCTGCTGAAGGATTCCCCACCATGTAGTGCTTACCAAGAGTCAGCATAACAGCGACGTTGTGGTTCGCATTGTTAAAGAACTCAGCGTTAGCTCCAAGGGTGAAGCCGATGGTGGTTTGGTTGGTTACAGATACTCCAGCGGTATCTGCAGTAGTGCTGAGCAAGGTCACACCAGGCGCCTGAACATAGATGCCCGTATATTGACCACTTGTGACGGCAGGAACGCTGTAGTAGTAATAGAAGCGACTGTTGGCAGCGGTAAAGGTGGGGTTGAGGTCAGAACCGAAGCCGCATCCTGCCGGGGCTCCGCAATTCCAAACGTCGAGGTTACTGCCGCTATAGCCACCAAATTTTCCTGCTTCAATTGTGAGCGAACCAGCCGCAAATCCAGTGGAGAAGTTGAGTACTGCCGGAGCACTGGTGACAGTGATCGTTATTGCGGAGGAAGCCTTGGCTGAATAAGTGGAATCCGCTGCTTTAGTGGCAGTCACTGTACAGGTACCCGCAGACGATGCTGCAGTGAGAGTCGTACCGCTGACCGTGCAACTTCCCGAAGCAACCGCATAGGTCACTGCGCCAGTGCCACTACCACCCGAATAACTCAATGTGGTCGTCGCGGATGTAGCCAAGCTAGTGGAAGTTGCTGATGCGGTCAGCGTGGCCTGCGCGGTCAACGCAGGGGTACCAGAACTGCCCCCGCCGCACGCGGTCAGCAGCGACGCTGTCGCCAGCGCGCAGGCTGACAGGGTGATGAGATTTCTAAGTTGGAACACGGCAGGGCCTCCTAGGGTTTGATGAAACGGACAAACAAAGCACCTTTTGAAAGCGCTTTCATAGAATAGTAAAACCATTTCTACTTTTGCTCAAGGGCGCGGGCTAGGGGATTACCCTAAATTTCGATTGGTGTTTTCCCTAGTGGGTTCGTCAGTACCCTGATCACTGCGTCTGGCCCAGCGTGCCGGGTGCCACTTGCAGTGTTTTGCCGTCGCTAAAGCGCACCTCCAGCGGCGACTTGCCCGGGTTGTAGGCCAGATAGGTCTTGCGTCCATCGGCGCGTTTGAACACGCTGTACAGGGTGGTGTTGGCGGTGACGCCGAAGTCGGGCGTGCCCATTTTTTGCAAGCTCATCAGCCAGTGCAGTGTGTGGCTTCGGGTGTCGCCGAGCTCGAATGAGCCCCAGCGGTCCCAGCTCGCCAGACCCGCGTCGGCATCGGCCAGTCCCAGGTACTTGGCGAACAGGTCTTGCCAGATGTCGATGGGCTTGGCTGTTTTGCCGCGCGCCGCAAATAGGTCGGTGTCAGGTTTGAGCGTTGCGACGCTGCGTTTGACGAATGCGGGGTCGGTGGCCAGGTAGGTGGACGCCGTGGTGATGGGCAAGAGGTTGATGCCCTTGATCTGGCGGGGTTCGTCAATCCACCAGGTGTTGTGCGCGTATTTGCCGCCAAACAGCATGCTGGTTTCCACGTTTTGGTATTCGGGCGGGAATACGAGGTGGTGGATGTCAAACCAGTAGTGGTTGATGGCGTCGATTTCGGTGGTGTAGAGGTACACGCCTAGATCGCGCAGTGCGGTATCGCCGTTGACCTGCGCCCACAGAATCAGCCCCGCCCAGGCGTTGATGGCTTCAGACGAGGACTCCTGGTTGTTGCCAAACGGTCCCAGACCAATGCCCGATGCCCAGGAGTGGCCTTCGTAATGGTCGAAGTTTCGAACAAAGGGAAAGTCGGCATCGCCGCGCTTGGCTGTGGCAATGTCAGCCACCAGCAGGTCCACCATGCCGCCCCATTGCGCCTTGGACGCCCAGCTTGGGTCGCGCAGCGCGATCTCGGCCATCGCACGAATCCAGTAGCCGTAATGGAAGTGGTGGTCGTTCATTTGCTCCACGCTGAAATATTCCTCGGGGTAGCCCGCCACCGTGCCCATGGCTTTGTCGTAGTGGAAATAGGTTTTGGCGTTGTCACCGGCAAACCACTGCTCTACGCGGCCTTTGAGCAACTTGAGCAACTGGTCGCGGCCCTCTAAGTCGCCTTGCTGTTCCACCACATCCATCAGCTTGGTGATGCGCTGCAAGCCCTTGCCCTGCCAGTAGGGGCCAGTGCCGATTTCGAGCATCATGCGCCGCGCATTGCGCTGGTCGTTTTTGAGCAAATCGCGCAGCTCGGCGCTGCGTGCGCCTTCTGCCACGCCGGGCCAGTAGGGCACAAAGCTGGTGTAGGTCTTGGTGGTCTGAAAGCTCTTGGCGGGCAGCAACTTGATCTTGCCGCGCAGGGTGTCGTAGGCGGGCCCCAGGCGGTCGGCCACCGAGGCGTTGTTGAACCATTGGTGCGGATACAGGCCGAGCAGGGGAGTGGCTTGTTCGCCTTCCATCATGCGGGTGGTGGCGGTATAGGTATTGGTCAGCACGGAGCGCGCTTCGTCAAACTTCCAGTCCACCCGTGTGTCTTGCAAAAAGGCATAGGCGTGGCGGGTGAACAAGTCCAGCGTGTCGGGGTTGGCGTCCGGCAGCGCGGCGGCAGACGCATAGCCTTTTCCTGCAGGCAAGTGGCCTATCCACTCGGTGGACGAGACGGCCTCCCAGCGCACGCCCGTCGGGCCAAACAGGGCATAGGTTTTGCCCTTGACGTTCAGTGCCAGCACGCGGACGTCAGCGGTATCTATGCGTGGTGACGCGGCGGGCAGTTGCAAACGCAGGTCGCCTTGCGAGACGACAAACTGGACATAGGGGCTGCCGTGGGCCACGGTGGCCGTCATCAGGCTGGCACCCTCGCCCCAGGCAATGTCGATGGACCAGTCGCCCGCTTTGGCCAGCTTGGGTTGCCCTGCGGCAAATGCGGTGGGCGAAACCAGCAAGGGGTCGGTGTGAGGGTAGTGAATTTCCACGTCGCGGCGCTCGGTCGGCACCACGGATTTGCTGGGCAGCGCGAATTCCAACCCGACTTTGTTCGCCTGCACCGTGAGCGGGTGGGCAAATAGCACCTCGGGCTTGGCGCTGAACATCAGTGCCGAATACCACTGGTTGGTGGGCGCGGCCTGCTGCAGCATGGCGGCGGTGCGGTAGGGTGCGGCGGGTACCGCCCGGTCGCCGCCCTTGGGCGCGAGCACATAGGCGCCTGCGCCCAGCCGGATCGGCTGTGCCCACAGACTGGACACGGCACCCACGGCGCAAAGGGCGCTCAGACAAAAGCCACGAAACAAAGACATGGGAAGTTCCTAGTGCAAAGTAAACATCAATCAACTGATTATGAAAGCGCTTTCAAATTAATATTCCTAGGGTATTCCATTACCGGTTTTAAGTAGCGAGTCCACCATCGTTCGCCTGTTGTTTTTATCAAAAAATACGGGTAAACCCGTAAGGCAGGGGTGCTAAAAAGGAACCATGATCGGGTATGGCGTGAAAGCGCTTTCATGTATTTTCAGGATCGAGTGTCACTATGCGACTTCAAAACCCTTTTCATTGGACCCGCTACCACTTCGGCAAGGCAGGTATCGTGGCCGCCTTGCTTGTGAGCGCATCGGTGGCGCACGCCGTCGATTTCGGACCCGACGGCATGTTCACCCTGACCGGCTTTGCCAAGGTGGAAGCGCTTCAGGGCAGCAACCATTGTGACAACTGCGCGCGCTTTCCCAACGAGGACAAGCAACGCATCTGGGCCGACGAGCTGGTCGCAGGTCGCCCCTACCAAACGTCCGGCACCACGCTCACCATGTTCCAGCCCTGGCTGAGTGCAAAGCAAAGTCTGGGCGGCGGCTACACGGTCACCGGACTGCTCAGCCAACGCTGGCGCGACGGCATGCTCGACATGGCGTTTGACCCCAACATTTGGTACGAAAAAAACGTGGCGATCAGCCACGAAGATTACGGGCGCATTGCTATCGGCAGCATGACCAGCCGCGGCTGGAGTGTGGCGGACTACCCCTACGGCACCAACATTGGTTTGTCGCAGGAATGGGGTTCCAGTGGTGCGGGCTACGGCATGTTGGGCAACTCGGTGCGCGTCACAACCCGGCCCCTGGATGTGCTTAATGGCGACTTGGTGCTCGAAGCCACCTACGACCAAGGTAACACCAATTTCAAGATCAACAAACCCTGGTTTGTGGAGCTGTACGCCCAGTACCACCAAGGGGACTTTGTGTTGGACGCGGTGTACCAGGACAGCCGAAATGGCAAGCCTATGGCTTGGGCCCATGGACCCTTCTCAGGTTTGACCGATTCAGCCGACTACGACGCCAAACTTGGCGGCTCGGGCCAAAGCATCGCCATGGCCATGGCGCGCTACCAGGTCACCTCGCAAATTGAGGTCTCTGGCGGTATCCGGGGCAATCGTTGGAGCGGATCCAATGCCGTGCAACTGACTACTGGCGCCGCAGGCCTTTGGAACAACATGTTCAACGTCAACTGGAACGCTACCGTAGACGGCGTGGCCAACCCCGGCTACGCCGCCACCTCCACCGACGTGATGGCCGGTCTGCGTTACCGCACCGGTCCGTGGACGGCATATTCAGGCCTAGTCTACCTGGGCAAAGCCACGACGTCCAACCCGATGGAGCGTGGCCAAAGCAATGACGCCACAGTCGGCACCGTGGGTTTGAACTACGACTACGGCCAGGGTATTCAGTTCTATGGCTGGGCGGGCATGGTGCGCTTTGGGCGCCTGGGACTCTCGCCTATGTCCATGCCAGGAAACAACGCGTTTTGGAATGTGGATTCCAGGGTGACCCAAGACGGCAACTGGCTCGGCATGGGTGCCGTCTACACCTTTTAAAGCAGCGCCGCGGCGCACGCACATTCCCACAATTTACGGACAAGTAACACCATGCAGAAGAAACTAACTTTTTGGATGAGCGGCGTGCTGCTCGCATGCACGACAGCCGCTTTGGTGGCTTGTGGCGGCGGGGGTGTAGTGCCCTCCACCGGCGTGGCGCAACGCGCACTCAGCGCTGATTTCAGCACCCGCAAAGCGGCGTCCTATTCACCCTTTCGCACAGGCAACCGAGACACCGAAACGGTGACCGATGACCATGTGTTGCAAGACCTGCAGTTGCTGTCCGATGGTGGCTTTAAGCTGATTCGCTTGTTTGACAGCTCGGACAATGTGGCCGCGCGCGTCTTGCGGCTGATCGCGGCCAATCCAAGCCTGGATATCAAGGTCATGTTGGGCGCGTACATCGTCAGTGAAAGTAGCCCCTACCTCAGCGAAACACAGCGTGCCAGCAACCGGGTGTTGAACCAAGCGGAAGTAGCGCGGGCCGTTGTATTGGCTAACACCTACCGTAGCATTGTTGCTGCTGTCAGCGTGGGCAATGAGACCATGGTGAGCTGGTCCTTTGTGCCCAGCAGTACGGCCGTCATTGCGGGTTACCTGAATAGCGCACGCAGCCAAATCACGCAGCCGGTGACCACCGATGACAACTGGGCATTTTTTGCGGGTGTCAGCACCGAGCCGAACGACCCCAAACCGATTTTGAACGCAGTGGACTTTGTGTCTGTGCATACCTATCCGCTGGCCGATTCGCTCTACAACACCTGGGATTGGCGCCAGGCGAGCGCTGTGGCCATGATGGACGGTGCTATCGCCAAGGCCAAGGCCGACGTCAATGCCGTGCGTGCCAACCTCGATGGCCGGGGCTTTGCCAACCTGCCCATTGTGGTGGGTGAAACCGGCTGGAAGGCCACCATCACCAATGGCGAGAGCTCGCGCGCCAGTCCTGCCAACCAGCGCATGTATTACGACCGCTTGCTCACTTGGGCAGGGAGCGCAGGCGCGCCTAAATCTATCATTTACTTCGAAGCGTTCGACGAGCCCTGGAAGGGTGCGGATGACGGTTGGGGTTTGTTCAACGTAAGCCGGACGCCCCGCTGCGTGATCAAGAACCTGTACCCCCTCATTACGCCGGAGACCAGCAGCTGCACGGACGCCCAAGCGCTGTACTACATTGCGCCAACCAGCCACGGTGCGGTGACTGCGAACCGCTACACCGCCTACGCCGATACGGTCACGCCGGGCGAAGCGAGGCCCGTGGAAACAGCGCGTTTTGACGCATGGAACGGAACCACCGCAAGCTACCCACAAAGTTCGGGTGCAGCCGCGCCGTCGGACGCCGGCAATGGCATCACCATTACCCCTTCACCCGAAGTATGGGGCTGGGGCTTAATCCTTGACATGCCCAACAGCACGGAGGACTTGTCCAACTTCAACGTCCCCAGCGGCCGTTTGAACTTCAGCATCAAAACCACCTATGCGGGCAAACTGGAGATTGGCTTCTACACCGGCAGTGCCGCCACGAGTACGGGTTATGACGTTTATCTGCCGATTTCATCGGGCCAGTACGGATATGTGAACGATGGCGCCTGGCACGACGTTTCCATTCCGATTTCGGCCATCGTGGCGCGAGGCGCTCCGGCCTATGGCATGCCCAATTCTGCGGCGCTGAATATGGCCCAGATTCCTAGTTTGTTTGTCATCGCCGACCGCTATGCAGTGACTGGAAACACAACGCAAACTACGTCTATCAAACTCGACGCGATTTATTGGTCGAAGTAAGACGGGCTGCTGAAACGGCCATGCTGCGGCAGTACCTGACTGCGCTGGGGTGGGTGGATTACCTCGCATCCAGCACTTTGCATCCGCTGGCAACAGGCGCTGAGGCGCCGCCGGCCAGCCTCTACCTCAACCCCGCCAAAACCTTCCAGACCCTGGAAGGTTTTGGCGGTGCGTTCACCGAGGCCGCCGCCGTCACTTGGCAACGGCTGAGCCCCGCACACCAGGCGGAGGTGCTGCAGGCCTACTTCGACCCTGCGCGTGGCCACGGCTACACCTTTTGCCGTGTGCACATGAACAGCTGTGACTTTGCGCTGGGCAACTATGCCCACGCAGACGACGCGGGCGATGTGGACCTGCACAGCTTCAACATCGACCGCGACCGCCAGGCCTTGCTACCCATGATCCAGGCCGCACACAAGGTAGCGGGGCGCAAGCTGCAATTGCTGGTGTCACCCTGGAGCCCGCCGGCCTGGATGAAAAGCAATGGCACCATGAACCACGGCGGGCATTTGCTGCCGCAGTACCGTGATGCCTGGGCGCGCTGCTATGTCAAATTCATTCAGGCCTATGCCGCCGAGGGTGTGCCGGTGTGGGGTGTTTCGGTGCAAAACGAGCCGGAGGCGGTGCAGCGCTGGGACAGTTGCATTTACACCGCCGAAGAAGAACGCGACTTCGTGCGCGACCACCTGGGGCCGGCATTGCACGCGGCCGGTTTGGGTCACATCAAGATCGTGGTGTGGGACCACAACCGTGACCGCCTGGTGGAGCGTGCCGACGTGGTCTACAACGACCCGGAGGCAGCGAAATACGTGTGGGGCGCAGGCTTTCATTGGTACTGTGGCGACCACTTCGGCCACGTGCAATTGCTACACGACGCCTGGCCCGACAAACAGTTGTTATTTACCGAGGGTTGTCAGGAAGGCGGTCCTCACTTGGGTGAGTGGGAGCTGGGCGAGCGCTATGCGCGCTCCATGATTCAAGACCTGAATCACTGGACGGTCGGTTGGATCGATTGGAACTTGCTGCTGGACCACACGGGCGGCCCCAACCATGTGGGCAATTTGTGCAGCGCGCCAGTGATGGCGGACGTCCGCAGCGATAGGCTGCTGTACCAAAACTCATTCGCCTATCTGGGTCACTTTGCGCGCTTCATTCGACCGGGTGCGCGTCGAATATTGTGTGCCGCCACGCTGGAGGTGCTGGAGTGCACCGCGTTTGTGAACACCGATGGATCGCTGGCGGTGGTGACCCTCAACCGCAGTGAGGCGGCCGTTGATTTCACGCTGCGTGTGGATGGCGTGCAATACGCGGCCACTGTGCCCGCAAGGGCGATCGCCACCTACGTCAAAAGCGCCTAAGGCCGGGCGCCGCGCTGGCGCCACTCACCCAATGCGTTTGCCAGCGCCGTCAAAGCCCAGCACCCACGAGGTATCTGCTTGCAGCATCACCGTCTGGCCGCCCTGGTAGTGGCTGTGTTCGGCACTGACCTTGGCTTTGACCAGTTCGCTCAAGCCTTCCACGCGCAGGTGCAGGATGGAGGAGTCACCCAGGTGCTCTGCCAGCGCAATGGTTGCGACAACGCCTGCACTGTTGGCGCTGACCTGGAGGTGTTCCGGGCGCACGCCCATCTGCTGCGCGTTCGACAGCGCGGCGCCGCCCAAGATTTGCCACAGTGCACCATGGGCGGCGCTTGCCGCCGCCTCGGGCCGCGGCACCAGGTTGATTTTTGGGGCACCAATAAATGTTGCGACAAAGGTATTGGCCGGTCGGTTGTACAGCTCTAAAGGAGCGCCCACCTGTTCAATGCGGCCTTGGTTGAACACCGCAATGCGGTTGCCCAGCGTCATGGCCTCCACCTGGTCGTGGGTGACGTAAATCATGGTGGTGCCCAGCTCTTTGTGCAGGCGGGCCAGCTCCACACGCATGTCCACGCGCAATGCAGCATCCAGGTTGGACAGGGGCTCGTCAAACAAAAACACCTTGGGTTTGCGCACAATGGCGCGCCCAATGGCGACCCGCTGGCGCTGGCCGCCGGAGAGCTCTTTGGGAAAACGCCCGAGCAACTCACTCATGCGCAAGGTCTCAGCCGCTTGTGCCACTTGCCGGGTTCGCTCTGCCTTGGGCACGCCCGCCATCTTGAGCGCAAAGCCCATGTTTTCTTCCACCGTCATGTGGGGGTACAAGGCGTAGCTTTGGAACACCATGGCCGCGCCGCGGTCGGCCGGGCGCAGGTCGTTGGAGTGCACGCCGTCAATCAGCAGGTCTCCCGCCGAGATGCTTTCGAGCCCCGCAATCATGCGCAAGGTGGTTGACTTGCCGCAGCCCGACGGCCCGACAAACACCAGAAATTCGCCGTCCTGCGCCTCGATGTCGATGCCACGGATGACTTCTTGCTTGCCGTAGCTTTTGTGAATGCCCCGCAGGGTTACCGTTCCCATGGCCTGTGTCCTTTGTTGATTGGCTGCTCAGGCGACCTCGGCCAGGCGTGCTGCTGCCTGCTCGGTCAAGAATTGCTGGTACCAGAGCGCACTGTCTTTGAGGGTGCGCTTCTGGGTGGCGTAGTCCACATGCACGATGCCAAAGCGCTTGGCATAGCCCGAGGCCCATTCGAAGTTGTCCATCAGGCTCCACACCATGTAGCCGCCCATGTTGACGCCTTGCTGCATCGCATCCGCCACCGCTTGAATGTGCTGTTGCAGGTAGCGGGTACGGTCCGTATCGTGCACCTTGCCATCGACCACCGGGTCTTTGAAGGCGCCGCCGTTTTCGGTAATGAACATGGCTGGCACCGGGTAGTCCTGGTGCAGGCGCAGCAGCAGGGCGGTGAGGCCTTGCGGATAGACCTCCCAGTCCATCTCGGTGGTTTCCAGGCCGCTCTTGTGCACATCCCAGGGTTCGCCTGCGCTCGCCACTGAGCGGGAGTAGTAGTTAATGCCCAGGAAATCCATGGGGGTGCGAATGATGTCCATATCCCCCGGATGCACCACCGGGCCATCGTTCTCCAGGTGTTCGAGGACGTCGGCAGGGTAGGTGCCTTTGAACAGCGGGTCCATGTACCAGCGCACCAGGCGGCCGTCTTCCAGGCGTGCTTTGGCGCGGTCAGCAGCAGATTCCGTGGCAGGTTCAATCGGCGCCAGATTGAGCACGATGCCCAGGCTGGCTTTGCATCCGGCCTCGCGCAAAGCGCGCATGGCCATGCCGTGGCTGAGCATCAGGTGGTGTGCCACCTGCATGGCGGTCGCGCGACTTTTGATGCCTGGCGCGAAGATGCCGGTCTCGTGTCCCAGCACGGACATGACCCAGGGCTCGTTGTGGGTGGCAATCGAGGCCACGCGGTCACCCAGGCGGGTATGCATGCCCAGTGCGTAGTCCACAAAGCGATGCACCGTGTCGCGGTTGGCCCAGCCACCTTTGTCCTGCAGCGCCTGGGGCAGGTCCCAGTGGTTGAGCGTCAGGTAAGGTGCAACGCCACGCGCGAGCAAGCCATCCACCAGCCGCTCGTAAAAGTCCAGACCTTTCGCGTTCCAGGCGCCGGACCCCGCTGCTTGCACGCGCGGCCAGCTGGCGGAGAAGCGGTAGGCATCGACCCCGAGCTTGGCAATCATGTCCAGGTCCTGCTCGTAACGCAGATAGTGTTCGCAGGCCACGGTCCCATCGCTGCTGTCTGCGATGGCGCCCGGCAGCTTGCAAAAGGTGTCCCATACCGAAGGCCCTTTGCCATCGGCGTCACTGGCACCTTCAATTTGGAATGCGCTGGTGGCGACACCCCACACAAAGTCATCGGGGAAGCGGTCTGGTTGGTGATGGGAGGACATGTAGAAATGACGGAATGAAAACGAAAGGTCTTTGGTGTGCGGCGCTGGACAGCTATTTCACGGCACCAGCCGTCAGGCCATCAATCAAGCGGCGAGAGGAGATCGCAAACAACACCAACAGGGGTAGCGTGGCAATGGCCGAGCCCGCCATCACTGCGCCCCATTCGGTGTTGACCGGGCTTTGCATGCTGCGCAGCGCCAAAGGCAGGGTGTACATCTCGGGCGAGCGCATAACAATCAGCGGCCCGATAAAGTTGTTCCAGGAGGCAATAAAAGTGATCAGGCCCAAGGTCCCCATGGCCGGTTTGAGCAAGGGGAGGACGATGCGCCAGTAGATACCGAGTTCGCCGCAGCCGTCCATGCGCGCGGCTTCAATCAGGTCGCGCGGAATCGAGCTGCTCACAAACTGGCGCATCATGAAAATGCCAAATGCGCTGGCAGCACCGGGGATGTAGAGCGCGCGCGGCTGGTCAATCCAGCCAAAGGCGTCCATGATCATGAAGGTGGGAATCATGCCCAGAAACGAGGGCAGCAGCATGGTGCCCATGACCAGCAAAAACAGCGGCTGTTTGAACCGGAAATCAAACATGGCAAACGCATAGCCGCCCATGGAGCAAAACAGCAGCGTCAAACCCGTAGAAGCCAAGGCGACGTACAGACTCCAGCCCAGGCTTCGCCAGAACGGAATTTTGGAAGTCAGGATGTCGAGGTTGAGCAGAAAGTCCGAGCCGAAAAACAGAGGCGGCGGAAGATTGAAAATTTCGGTGCGTGAATGGCTGGCAAACACGAACATGAAATAAAAGGGCAGCAGCATGACCACCGCGCCCAGGGCCACCAGCAGGTAGGCTGCGCGCGGAGCCAGTCGATCCGTTTGAATAGCCATGGTGTTTAGCGTGTGCCCGCGCGCGGCTTGAAGGCGCGGTTGGTGAGCCAGGTGAGCAAGGCCACAAAGACGAAGAGCAACCACGACAGTGCACTGGCACCGCCAAAGTCATTGAACTCAAAGGCCGTGCGGTACATGTACATCGCCGTGGTCATGCCGGCCTGGTCGCTGCCGCCTCTGCCACCGGTCAGGATGAAGGGCTCTTCAAACAACTGCAAGCCACCAATCA
>CAIYRQ010000263.1 GCA_903928635.1 uncultured beta proteobacterium
ATGGCGCAGCGTGCGGCCACCGCTTCGGGTGCAAAGGCCGCCACCGCAGCGCGCACCTCGTCCACGCCGTTCACCCATTCCTGCACGGCACCCAGATTGACCAGGTTTTCTGCAAACAGGGTG
This sequence comes from uncultured beta proteobacterium, assembly GCA_903928635.1. Lineage (GTDB taxonomy): Bacteria > Pseudomonadota > Gammaproteobacteria > Burkholderiales > Burkholderiaceae_C > Allorhodoferax. The sequence goes on from CAIYRQ010000263.1 coordinate 124, forward strand.
TGCACCATGGCACCGAGCAAAAACACATCGGCACCGGGGCGGATGAAGTGGTGTGTATCGGCCACGGCGGCGGTTTCGGTGCGACGGGGGTCGATCACGATCAGCTTGCCGCCACGCGCCTGCATGGCTTTGGCCTTACCGCGAAAGTCGGGCACCGTCCACATGCTGCCGTTGCTGGCCAAGGGGTTGGCACCAATCACCAGCAGCCAGTCGGTGCGGGCAATGTCGGGCACGGCCACCGAGAGCCAGGTGCCAAACATCAGTCCACTGGCCAACTGCTTGGGAATCTGGTCCACGCTGGACGCAGAAAAAATGTTCTTGGTGCCCAGCGCCCGCGCCAGTTTGGGGAAGTAGGTGAGCAAGCCAATCTTGTGGGCCGAGGGGTTGCCGGTCACCACGCCGACCGCGTCGCGACCATGCGCTGCCATGATGGGCAAGAGGCGGCGCTCGATCTCGGCAAACGCCTCTTTCCAGCTCACCGCTACATGCACTCCGTTGCGCTTGATCATGGGGCTGCGCAGGCGGTCGGGGTCTTCGTGCAGGTCTTTGAGCGCCACGGCTTTGGGGCAGATGTAGCCCGCGCTGAACACGTCGGCATCGTGGCCGCGGATGCTGATGACCTTGCGGTCCTCCACTTTGATTTCCAGGCCACAGCAGGCCTCGCACAAGGGACAAATTCGGTGGTGGGTGCTAACGGTCATGGTTCAACAATAAGAGTTTGGCGGGAGGGCTAAGTATCAGGCAGCGGCTTGCAAGCCATGGTGGGCAATCAGTGCCTCACGCTGGCGCGGGTCAAGGTTGAGGCGGCGCAGGTCGCGACCCACGGCCTTGAGCAAGCGCGGATCCATCACGGCGCGCCACAGGGGCGGCACATAGGCGACCAAGAACATGCCAAAGTAGCCGCTGGGCAGCGTGGGCAGCTCGTCAAAGTGCCGCAGCGACTGGTAGCGGCGCAGCGGGTGGGCATGGTGGTCTGAGTGGCGCTGCAAGTGAAACACGATCCAGTTGGAGAAGATGTGGTTACTGTTCCAGGAGTGGTGGGGTTGGCAGGGCTCGTAGCGGCCGTCAGCACGCTGCTGGCGCAGCAGGCCATAGTGCTCGATGTAGTTGGCCGACGTCAGCTGAAAGTTGGCCCAAAAAGACGCCGCCACCAAAAACGGCAGCACCATCCAGCCCAGCCACAGCGCCAAGCCCGACCACAAGGCCAGCGTCAGCACCGCAGGCTGCACGATGTGGTTGTGCCACGAGATGACTGGCAGACCGGCCTGCTGCAAGCGGGTGCGCTCCAGCGCCCAGGCGCGAAACCAGGCACCCGGCATTTCGCGCAGCACAAAGGCATAAATCGACTCCCCCATGCGCGAAGACGCAGGGTCCGCGGGCGTGGCCACGTCGCGGTGGTGGCCGCGGTTGTGCTCCACATAAAAATGACCGTAGCCCGAGGGCGCGAGCACGATCTTGGCCAGGGCCTTCTCTAGCGCCGTGTTTTTGTGGCCCAGCTCGTGGCCCAGGTTGATGCAAAAGCCGCCCACCGAGCCGCTGATCAGCACCATGGCGATCCAGCCATGCCAGGGCAGGTTCATTTGCGTCACAAACCAGGCGCTGAAGATGAACGATACCCACAGCACCGGCGCCAGCAGGTAGGTGATCCAGCGGTAATAAGGGTCTGCGTCCAGCGCAGGCACGGCGGACTCGGGTGGGTTGCTGCGGTCTTCGCCTAAAAAGTAGTCCAGCAGCGGCACCACGGCGTAGAAAAAGACCACCGGAATCCACAACATCCTGGGGTCACCCGTAGACGCCATCAGCGCCGGGCCGATCAGCACCGTGGTGGGAATGAGCAAAGACAGCAGCCAGGCGTAGCGTTTGCGGTCGCGGTAGGGGGTGTTGGTGCTCATACCCAATTTTCAGAGGGCGCACCCTGTGGCCGTAGCGGGTTTACCCCAGCAGAGTCGCTGCGGTTACAGCTGGGCCAAGGGGCCGTTTTACGCGCCCAGTTGGGCTGCCAGCCATTCGCAAAGTTCCCCATCCGGCTGCTCAAAACCTGCCAGCACCGTGAAATGGTCGGCACCCTCGATGGGTCGCAGCTCTGAGTGATTGCCCCGCGCCGTCCAGGTGTCATGAAAGGTCTGGGCCTGGCGCGCAAACTCGGCGGACTCGGCCCCGCCCCAGGTCACCCAGGTGGGGGTGGCGCAGGGCCGGCACAAAAACTGGGGCGAATTGCGCTGGACTATGCCCTCGTCCAGTTGAATCATGGGCTGCAAATAGCTGTAGCGCAGGGGCGCAATGTCGTAAACGCCGCTGATGCACAAAGCGGCCTTGATCGGGTCGGTGGCCAGCCCGTAGTCGCGCGCCCAATCGGTGTTCAGGCACATGGCGGTCAGGTGTCCGCCTGCGGAGTGGCCGCCCACGGCAATGCGTTGCGGGTCGCCGCCGTAGCGGGCAATGTTGTGCACGGTCCAGGCAACCGCCGCGCGCACCTGGCGGGTGATCTCGTCCAGCGTCACAAAGGGGCACAGGGCGTAATTCACCACCACGGTGGTGATGCCCCGACGCTGTAAGCCCAGCGCCACGCCGCTGAACTCTTTGCTCGACAGCGCCCGCCAGTAGCCGCCGTGGATGAACACAAACACCGGCGCGTTGGGCGCATCTGCCGGAAAAATGTCCAGCGTCTCTTGCAGCGTGGCGCCAAAGGGCACGTCCAGCGTGTGCTTGAGCGTGGCCCGGGCCAGCGTGCTTTGCGCCACAAAGTGCTTGCCCGGTGCCGCAGGGTCGGCCAGCGCAATGGAGGGGTTGTACTGCGCGTCTATCTGCGCCTGGGTGGTGAACTCGCGGTACAGCGGGGGCGTTGCGTAGGCCATTGGGGCTCCTAGGAGTGGGGCGGTGTTCGGGCAGTAGGTGTGGTTTACAGCAGCCGGACTTTGACCGACTTGCCTTTGACGCGACCGGCATTGAGCTTGGCGCAGGCCGCGCTGGCCACCTTGCGGTCCACGGCCACAAAGGTACAAAACTCGGTGACCTGGATCTTGCCAATCTGCTCGCGGGTGTAGGCGGGGCCGCCTTCGTCATTGGTCAGCGCGCCCAGCACATCGCCGGGGCGGATTTTTTCTTTGCGCCCGCCCAGAATTTGCAGCGTCACCATGGGCGGCAGCAGGGGTGCGTTGCTCACGGGCGTGAGCGTGTCCAGCCCAAACCAGGTGCTGGTGATGTTTTGGTATTGCTCAATCTTGCCGACCGCACCCATCTCATTCATGCTGGCCAAGCTC
>CAIYRQ010000264.1 GCA_903928635.1 uncultured beta proteobacterium
AATACCGTGTTCGCAGAACAGGCGGGCGTCGGTGTAGAGCGGTGTGCCGGAGGCCTCAATCGGCTCGCCAAACACGGTGCTGGCGTGCTGGCACAGAGCGCTAACCAGCGGCTGGTTGCCAGGCAGGGGCTTGAGGGCGTGCGCCAGCAGGATGCGCTTGACCTCGATGCTGATGCCCGGGGACTGCGCTACTGCGTCCGCAATCACCTGGCGCAAGGTGGCTTCCACTTCGGCCGGATTTTCTTCGGGGATCATGCGGCGGTCGAGCTTAAGCACGACTTTGCCGGGCACCACATTGGTGTTGGTGCCGCCGGTGATCAAACCCACGTTCAGGTAAGGGTGGTTGATGCCTTTGACCTGGCTGCTGATCTGTTGGTACAGCGTGTTTTGGTGGTACAGGGCGTTGAGGATGCGGGTGGCAGCCTGCAGCGCGTCCACGCCGGTCTCCGGCACGGCCGCATGGCCCATCTTGCCGTGCACGGTGACTTCCATTTGCAGGCAACCGTTGTGCCCGGTAATCACCTGGTAGCTAAAGGCCGCGCCAATCAACAAATCGGGTTTGATAATGCCCTTGCCGAGCAGCCAACCGGGGCCGAGTTCGCCCCCAAACTCTTCGTCGTAGGTGAAGTACAGCTCTACGCTGCCGTGCAGGTTTGCGCCCAAGGCCTCCAGCGCGCGGGTGGCAAAGGTAAAGGTTGCGAAGTCGCACTTGCTGACCGCGGCTGCGCGGCCATAGAGGCGACCGTTGTCAACCTCGCCGCCATAGGGGTCATGCGTCCAACCTTCGCCGGGGGGCACGACGTCGCCATGCGCGTTCAGGCCCACGGTGCGGCCTGCGCCGTATTGGCGGCGCACCACCAGATTGGTGATGGTTTCCAGCCCGGCAGCATGCACTTCGGCGACCGGAGGTGCATGCTTTTCTGCCGCAAAACCAAAGTCTTGCAACAACGTGGCGGTGCGGTCGGCGTGCGGCGTGTTATTGCCCGGTGGTGTGTCGGTAGGGACTTGCACCAGTTGCTGCAAGAAGCGCACTTCTTCGTCAAAGTGGGCATCCACCCATGCGTCTAGGGCGGCGTAAGAAGCGGGTGCAGAGCTAGGTGCAGAAGTGGGCTGTGTCATGTGGGGTCCGTAGCGAGTTGGTCTAGCAGTTGGGCGAAGGCTTGGACACAGAGGTCGGCGTCGTCGTTGGTGATGGATTCGAGCGGGTTGTGGCTGATGCCAGCGTTGAGCCCGCGCACAAACAGCATGGCCTGGGGCATGATTTCGTGCAGCTTCATGGCGTCGTGGCCCGCACCGCTGGGCATGCGGTACAGGGGTAAGCCCAGGGCTTGCACGGCACGTTCCCAGCGTTGCTGCCACTGCGGGGCACTGGGCGCGGCAGCAGCGCGCATGGTTTCTTCGAGCGTGAAGTGCAGCCCACGGCGCGCACAAATGGCAGCCAATTCGGCGCGAATGTCTGCGGCGCAGGCGTCACGAACCTCATTCGTCGTGGCGCGTACATCCAAGCTGAAGCGGCAGCGCCCCGGCACCACGTTGATGGAACCATGGGGCACCTCCAACATGCCCATGGTGGCCACGACATGCGGCACGCTGGCGGCACGTTTCTCGGCAAACAGCGCGAGTTCCGCCACGGCGGTGGCCGCGTCGCGTCGCTGGTCCATGGGCGTGGTGCCGGCATGGCTGGCCATGCCCACCACTTCGCCCAAGTAACGCACGCTGCCGTTGATACTGGTCACGATGCCCAAGGGCATGTCCAAGGCATTGAGCACCGGGCCTTGCTCGATGTGTACTTCTACAAAACCCTGGTACTGCGACGGGTCGCGCTGGAGGGCGGCAATGTCGGCCACATTCAGGCCCGCGTGCGCCATGGCATCGCACATGGCAATGCCATCGGCATCGCGCTGGTCCAGCCAGTCAGAGTTGAACTGGCCGGTGAGCGCACCGGAGCCCAAAAACACGGCTTTGTAGCGCTGGCCCTCTTCTTCTGAAAAACCCACCACTTCCAAACCAAACGGCAATCGCCGCCCCCCGCGGTGCAGCGCTTGCACACAGGCCATGGGCACCAAAATGCCAAGGCGACCGTCGTATTTGCCCCCGTTGCGCACCGTATCAAAATGGCTGCCGGTCAAGAGTCGTGGCGCG
>CAIYRQ010000265.1 GCA_903928635.1 uncultured beta proteobacterium
ACGCCCGGGGGTTTTTTCAAACCGGCGACCGTCTTGCGTGCCGAGTTTGAGGCTTTGCTAGGCACGCAGTCCGCACAGCAAGTGGTGCACCATTGCGGAAGCGGTGTGAGCGCCATCCCCAACTTGCTAGGGATGGAAATCGCCGGCTTGGGCGGCAGCGCCCTGTTTGCCGGCAGCTGGAGCGAGTGGTGCAGCGACCCCAGCCGCCCGGTGGCCAAAGGCTAAATCACCCCCGTCGCTAGACGCCGTGTTGGCGCAACCACTGTGTGAGGCGGGTCCAGCCGTCTTGTGCGGCTTCCTTGCGGTACGAAGGACGGTAGTCCGCGTGAAATGCATGGGGCGTATCCGGGTACACCACAAAGTGCGAAGCCTTGGCCGCAGCCGGTCCACTCGCCAACGCAGCCTTCATCGCGTCCACCGTGTCCAAGCCAATGCCGGTATCCGCGCCGCCATACAGGCCCAGCACGGGCGCGTGCAACTTTTCTGCCACGTCCACCGGGTGCAGGGGCGTGAGCTCGGTGCGCTGACCTACCAGCCGCCCGTACCAGGCCACACCCGCTTTAACCAGTGGCTGGTGCGCGGTGTACAGCCAAGTGATGCGCCCGCCCCAGCAAAAGCCGGTGACTGCCAGGCGCTGGGTATCGCCTCCGTTGCGCCCTGCCCAGGCCACGGTGGCATCCAGATCGGCCATCACCTGGGCATCGGGTACTTTGGAAACCACCTCGGCCATCAATTTGCCCATGTCGGCATAGCTCGATGCGTCGCCCTGGCGCGCCATCAAATCAGGGGCTATAGCCATGTAGCCCAGGTGCGCAAGACGGCGCGTCACGTCGGCAATATGCTCGTGCAAGCCGAAGATCTCGGGCACCACCAGCACGACCGGCGCGTTGGTGACGCCCTTGGGGATGGCGCGGTAAGCGGGCACCGCGAAGCCGTTTACTTCAATCTGCACCTTGCCGGCCTGCAAACCCTCGGACGAGGTTTGTACCAGCGTCTGGCCGGTCACGGGCATTACGGCGGCGGCAAAACCTACTCCGGCGGTGGCCGCGATGGCTGTTCGAAGGGTGGGATGGCTGTCGTCCTCTTTGGCGTGTAACAGGGCTTGCGCGTCGTTCAAGGTGTTGGTGTTCATGGCAGTTGGGTGGTTGATCAAAGATAAATGAGTCCGGTTAATGAGCCTGGTCCCAGTTCGCTCCCACGCCCATTTCGGCCAGCAGTGGCACTTTGAGCGTGGCCACTTCGGCCATCAGGCGGGGAACTTCGGTTTTGACCCACGAGACCTCAGCCTGTGGCACCTCAAATACCAGTTCGTCATGCACTTGCATGATCATTTTGGTGGCGCGGTGTTCGTCGTCGAGCACCTGTTGCACTTTGACCATGCTGAGCTTGATCAGGTCTGCCGCGGTGCCCTGCATGGGCGCGTTGATGGCCGCACGCTCGGCGCCCGCTCTGCGCTGGCCGTTGGGCGAGTTGATTTCGGGCAAATACAAGCGCCGGCCAAACACCGTTTCCACATACCCACGCGCCTTGGCCTGGGCGCGGGTATCGTCCATATAGCGCTTGACGCCTGCAAAGCGCGCAAAGTAGCGCTCGATGTAGTTTTTGGCGGCGTTGTTGTCGATGCCCAAATTGCGCGCCAGACCGTAGGCACTCATGCCGTAAATCAGGCCAAAGTTGATCACCTTGGCATAGCGACGCTGCTCACTGCTGACCTGGTCCACGGTCAGGCCAAAGACTTCGGCAGCAGTGGCGCGGTGCACATCCAGGCCTTGCTGAAAAGCCTGCAAAAGCGCATCGTCGCCGCTGAGGTGGGCCATGATGCGAAGCTCGATTTGGCTGTAGTCAGCGCTGGCAATCACACTGCCGGCAGGCGCCACAAAGGCCTCGCGCACACGCCGGCCCTCTGCGGTACGGATTGGAATGTTCTGCAGATTGGGGTCGTTGCTGGACAAGCGGCCTGTCACCGCCACAGCTTGGGCGTAATGGGTGTGCACCCGCCCGGTACGGGGATGGGCCAGTTGCGCCAACTTGTCGGTATAGGTGCCTTTGAGCTTGGCCAGGCCGCGGTGCTCCAGAATCTTGGCGGGCAGAGGGAAATCTTCCGCGAGCTTTTCCAGTACTTCCTCGTCGGTGCTGGGCGCGCCAGTGGCGGTTTTTTTCACGACGGGCAAACCCAGCTTGGTGAAAAAAATCTCGCCAATCTGCTTGGGGCTGCTCAGGTTAAAGGGTTGCCCCGCCAAGCCGTGGGCTTCGGTTTCCAGCTCCAGAATCCGCGCACCCAAGGTCTGGCTTTGGGCGGCCAGCGTGGGCGCATCGATCAGCACGCCGTTGCGTTCGACCCGGTACAGCGCCTCGCTGCTGGCGATTTCGAGCTCGTAGACAAAACGCAGCTTCTCGCTGGCGGCGATTTGCGGCCACAACAGCTGGTGCACATCGAGTGTCATCTCAGCGTCCTCGCAGGCATATTGCGCCGCGCGGGCCACGTCCACCTGGTCAAAGCAAATCTGGCTGGCGCCTTTGCCGCACAGGTCCTCAAAGCTCAAACCACTGCGCCCGAGGTGGCGCTCTGCCAAGCTGGCCAAGCCGTGGGGCTTGTGCACTTCCAGCACATAGCTTTGCAGCATGGTGTCGTGCACGTAGCCCTGCACTTCGATGCCGTGGTTGGCAAACACGTGGCGGTCGTACTTCATATGCTGGCCCAGCTTATGGGCTTGCGCGTTTTCCAACCAGGGTTTGAGCAATGCCAGTACCTCGTCGCGGTCCAGCTGGTCGGGCGCTCCGGGATAACGGTGCGCCAGGGGAAGGTAGGCCGCCTGACCCGCTTGCACACTCAGGCTGATGCCGACAATCTGGGCTTGCATCTCGTCGAGCGAGGTGGTCTCGGTGTCCAAGGCCACGAGGTCCGCTGCCTGCGCCAATGCCAACCAGCGATCGAGTGCCTCGCGCGTGACGATGGTTTCGTATTCGGTGGCGCGTTGCGCCGGTGCATCACCAAACAGGCTGGACTGGCCAAGCGGCGCTGGGGAAGGCTCAGAGAACATGTCTGCGCCCTGGGCGGCATCACCTGCGGGCGCAGTCTTGGCCAACTGCGCCGCCGCCGTGCGAGCCAAGCCCTTGAAGCCCATGCGCTCATAGAAATCGTGCAAACCAGCCGTCTCTTCGGTCCGGGCGCGAAGTTCGTCAAAGGCTGGCAGCCCCGGCAACCAAGCCTGCAGATCGCAGTCGGTTTTGATGGTGAGCAGCTGCCGCGCAGTGGGCAACCAGTCCAAAGCCTGGCGCAGGTTGTCGCCGACCACACCTTTGATTTCGTGGGCATGGGCCACCACTGCTTGCAAGCTGCCGTATTCCTGCAGCCACTTGACCGCGGTTTTGGGGCCGACTTTGGACACACCGGGCACGTTGTCTACCGTGTCCCCCACCAGGTTCTGGTAGTCCAGCATCAGATGGGCGGGTACGCCGAACTCTTCCAGCACTCCAGCCAAATCCCGGCGCTTGCCGTTCATGGTGTCGATAATGGTGATGCGTTCGTTGACCAATTGCGCCAGGTCTTTGTCGCCGCTGCTGACCACCACCTCCATGCCCCGCGAGGCGGCCAGCACCGCCAGGGTGCCGATGACGTCGTCGGCCTCCACGCCCGGCACGTCCAGCACCCGCATACCCAGCAAATGCACCACTTCATGGATGGGCGCAATTTGCAGACGCAAATCGTCGGGCATGGGCGCGCGCTGCGCTTTGTATTGGGGGTAAATGGCGTCGCGAAACGTGGGGCCCTTGGCGTCGAACACGCAGGCCACATAGGCGGCAGGCACCTCTTTTTTGAGCGCTTGCATCATGTTGACCATGCCGCGCACCGCACCGGTGGGACTGCTGCTGGGGTCTCCCGGCACCGCCCGAAGGTCGGGCATGGCATGGAACGCGCGGTACAAATAGCTTGATCCGTCGATCAGCAAAAGGGTGTTGTCAGAGGGCTGCATAGGGCCATTTTGCCTGCGAGGGCGCGTTCTACAATGGGCTTTGGCCTTTTGGCGGCGGACTTCCCGTGCGCGGCCCCTCTCTCAGCGTTCTACTCGTTCTACTCACAGGTTGGATTCATGGCGGTTTACACGGAAGTTTCGTTCGATGAGGCCAGCGCCTTGTTCGAACGCTTAGGCCTAGAACGCCTCACTGCCCTGGAAGGCTGCAGCGGCGGCATCGAAAACACAAACTACTTTGCCCATACCGAAGGTGCAAGCTATGTGTTGACCTTGTTTGAGCGCCTGACCCACGAGCAGCTTCCTTATTACTTGCGCCTGATGGCGCATCTGGCGGCCCAGGGCATTGCCGTCCCCAATCCGACACCTGACGCCCAGGGCGAAGTGGTGCACACCCTGTGTGGCAAACCCGCGTCGGTCGTGAGCATGCTGACCGGCAAGAGTGAGTTGGCCCCCGGCGCCGCGCACTGCGCGCAGGTGGGCTCCGCCTTGGCGCAGATGCATTTGGCGGGACGCAGTTTCCCTCTGCGCCAAGACAATTTGCGCGCCCTGCAGTGGTGGAACGAGACGGTACCGGTGGTGCTGCCCCACGTGGAGCCCGCCCAGGCAGCGCTCTTGCAGTCCGAATTGGCCTACCAGAACCATGTTTCCACGCTGGCCGCTTACGCCGCTCTGCCGCGCGGCCCCATCCATGCCGACCTGTTCCGCGATAACGTGATGTTCTTACCACCCTCCGACGCCCGGGATGTGCCGGTGCTTGGCGGTTTTTTTGACTTTTACTTTGCCGGTAACGACGCCTGGGTGTTTGACATCGCCGTGTGTTTGAACGACTGGTGCGTGGACCTGGACAGCGGCGCAACCATCGCTGAGCGCGCACAAGCGTTTTTGGACGCCTATGGCAGCGTTCGTCCCCTGGAGGCCGCGGAACGCAAGTTGCTGCCTGCCATGCTGCGGGCTGCGGCGCTGCGTTTTTGGCTTTCGCGTCTGTGGGATTGGTACCTGCCGCGCGAGGCCACCATGCTCAAACCCCACGACCCCACGCGTTTCGAGCGACTGCTGCGCCAGCGCATTGCGCACCCTGAGGCCAATCTATGAAACTCCACATCTTTCCCGCCCGACAAGGTGCTCTGTGGGTCAAACAAGGCATCAAAACCTTTTTTCGCCAGCCACTGGCGCTCTCAGGCCTGTTTTTCATCTTCATGGCGCTGATGTCCATCCTCAGCCTGGTGCCGGTATTGGGCAATGCCCTGGCATTGGCCCTGCTGCCAGCGGCCACGCTGGGATTGATGGCCGCCACACAGGTCGTAACGCAAGGCGAATTTCCCAAACCCCTGGTGCTGCTGAGCGGATTTCGCGCTGGACGCAAGGAATTGCGCTCTATGGTGGTTCTGGGTGGCTTGTACGCCGTCGCCATATTGCTGGTGCTGGCTTCCAGTGCATTGGTCGATGGCGGAAAATTTGCCAAGCTTTACCTCTTGGGCGGCAGCATGGATGCTGACATGTTTCAAGACGACAGCTTTAAGTCGGCAGCGATGCTTGCCATGGCGCTGTATTTGCCGGTATCCCTGCTGTTTTGGCACGCGCCGGCACTGGTGCACTGGCATGGCGTATCCCCCGTCAAAAGTCTGTTCTTCAGCGCCATTGCCTGTGGACGCAACATGGGCGCTTACTTGGTCTACAGCCTCGTCTGGTTTGCCTTGTTCTTGGGTGTGAGCACCCTGGCGGCACTGATTGCGATGCTGATCGGCGGGGAAGAAAGCGTCGCGTCCGTGCTATTCCCCTGCGGCCTGGTGATGGCCGCCATGTTTTTCGCGTCCATTTATTTCACGTTCGCAGACAGCTTTGACAACGGGACGGACGTACTGGCCTGAGCATCAAGGCCAGAGTCGCGGGGTGACATCGCACTGTCACAGTGGTCGGCTAACCTAAGATCGACGGCGCCTGGCTACAACATGGCGCGTCGGCGACGAAGGCACCATGCTGATCCCGAATATCCCACGCACGCGCAAACGTTTCGTCCAGTCCGGACTGGCCACGCTGCTCGCATTCAGCGCCATCGCGGTGGCTGCGGCCCCCGAGCCTGAATGGGCGCCCACTGAACCACCAGTCCTGGCAGCTCAGCCTATAGCTCTGCGCCTGCAAGATTTTTTCCAAATGCCGGTGGGTGACAAAGGTTTGGTGGTGAGCGAGCAGCTTCATCAGGCCAAGGGTCAGCACGTTCGCCTGGTGGGCTATGTGGTGCAGCAAGAGGTCGCCACGCTGGGACAGTTTTTACTCACACCGCGGCCAGTGCTGATGAGCCAGCACGCCGATGGCGAGGCGGACGATCTTCCACCCGCCACAGTGTTTGTGCGCTTGGCGCATGACCAGCAAGATTGGGCCGTGGCCCACGCGCGCGGCTTGGTCGAGGTCACCGGCACCTTCGATGTTGGTCGCAAAGAGGAGCCCGATGGCCGTGTGTCTTGGTTCCGTTTGCAACTGGCACCGAACGCTGTGCGAGCGATGAACCAATTTGAAGTGACGCAGTACCTGCACAGCCTTCAACACAGCCATTGACCCCGTGCCACTGCGAATACCAAAGACAGCTTTATTGGAGAACCCATGAACAACACATTACTTCCTCGCTGGAGCGCACTGGCCTTGAGCGCACTGTGCCTGCCTGCCATTGCGGCACCTTCGGTCAGCCGTTTGACACCCCCGAGCGAGCTTTTCTCCAGTGGTCAGACTGCGCCGGTCATTGCACGCTTTCTGCCCGGTCAACGGTTTGACCTGCAAGCCACGGTTCGACCTGACGACGCAGCAAAAAGCATCACCAGTGCCCAATTCAGCATCGACGGCAAGCCAGTGGACGCCACCACGGCGCTCAAAGTGTGTGAAACCGCATGCCTCAAAGGCGTTCCGGCCAACGCCACACTGGCCACAGTGCGCGCGGTGAGTGTTCAAACGCCTGGCATCCATCAGCTGCGGGTGCTGGCCACCCAGAGTGATGGCCAAACGGTATCGGCCGTGGGCAACTTCGAAGTCGTACCCTTGGTCGCGGGTGGCCAAAAAATCAAGAACATCATCATCATGCTGGGCGACGGCATGGGGGCGGCCCAGCGCACCGCCGCACGCATCGTGGCTGGTGGCTATGCGCAAGGCAAGGTCATTACCCCGCTGGCCATGGACACCTTTCCTGTGACCGGAATGGTCAAGACCGCGTCGCTCAACTCGGTCGTGACCGACTCAGCGCCCGGCATGACCGCTTATGTGTCGGGCAACAAAAACAACAACAACGAAGAAGGCGTGTTCCCCGACGACACCACCGACCCCTTTGACAATCCGCGCATTGAATACCTGAGCGAATATTTACACCGCACCCAGGGCAAGGCGCTGGGGCTGGTGACCACGGCCGACGTGTTTGACGCAACGCCCGCAGGCAACGCAGTGCACACCAGCAGCCGGGGCGCGGGCACCGGCATCGTCGATCAGTACCTGGACGACCGCCAACTGACGGGCCTGACGGTGCTCATGGGCGGCGGCCGCAAATGGTTTCTGCCCTCCACCACCCCGGGGTCTGCGCGCGGCGACCGAACCGACTATGCCTTTTCCAGCACTGACGCTCATACGGCGGAGATCGTGAAACGTTGGGGAGCGTCGCCTGGTGCATTGGACAAAGACCGCAACCTGCTTGACGACTTTCAGCGTGCTGGTTTTCAATATGCCAGTGACAAAACCAGCCTGGACGCTATCCATCTGGACAAGACCGATCGCTTGCTAGGCCTTTTTGCCCATTCCAATATGAATGTGGCTTTGGACAAGATGGATGGACGCCGAAACAAGGCCCGAGGCATTACGGGCCGGGTGGTTGACGACTATGGATTCCCCGACCAACCCATGCTTGACGAAATGACTGCCAAAGCCCTGAAGGTGTTGGAGCGCCAGAAAAAGGGCTTTGTGCTGATGGTCGAAGGCGCGTCCATTGACAAGCAAGCCCACGCCATGGACACAGAGCGCTGGATGCTGGACACCTTGGAGTTTGACCGCGCCATTGCCTTGACCCAAGCCTATGCGGCTAAGCGCGGTGACACGCTGGTGATCGTTACCGCTGACCATGAATGCGCCGGTGTCGCCTTGATTGGCGGCTCCCGTGTGAGTGACGCCCGCCTGCAGACCTTGGTGCGTGACGGTGCTGGCACGGCACTGCGCGATGCCGTGGTGGGCGTGTATGAACAAGCGGGCTTTCCCAAATACCGCATGGCTGCTGACGGTTACCCGGAGACGGTAGACATCGACAACCGCCTGCTTGTCGGCTACGGCGCTAACGCCGACCGCATGGAAGACTTCCGCACCAACGAGCGACCGCTGCAAGACAGCCAACAACCGTTTGTGAAAAAAGAGCCGCTCGCCGCCTACCCCGCTGGCCCCATGGCACGGGACTTGGATGGCAAGTACATGGTGACCGGCCAGGTGCCCGGCGACAGTGCCGTGCACACGGCTACCGACATTCCACTGTCGGCATTTGGCCCCGGCGCTTATGCATTTACGGGTGTGCTCGACAACACCGATGTATTTTTCAAGCTGGCCCAGGCCGCCGTGAGGGGTGTCGTGGTAGCGCAGGCGCTTTTGAATCCAAAACGCGGGCGCTGAAACCAACTGGGGTTTGTCACTGGATTACGATTGCGAGACTGGATACACTGCGCGGGATCAATATTTACCTGCCCGAAGGTCGTCATGTACCAGTCCCGCCCTCCAGGGCCCAAACGTATTGCTGCTCGCAATTTACCCGGATCGGTCTTGGGCGTCCTATTCTCAATCACGGCATTGAGCGCGCACGGCCAGACAACAAAAAAGTCAGACTTTGCGGCGGCACCTGCGGGCCTTTATGCCAATAGCTGTTCCATATCCGAATTTCGCACTTTGGCCCTGACCACGCAGGACGCCCAGGAGCGTGGAGAAGTTTTGACTCGGTGGCTTAAAGCCAACGCCGGCGCCTGCTCTACGTACCAAATTCTGTTGCTCAACAACAATCGCTCACAATGGATGGGAACCGCTGACACCGCCAAAGTCGCAGGATTGTTTGACCAGATTATTGAAAGCAAGCTCAGGAACGATCCCCAGGCCTTGAAATCCATGTATGGGCCGGAAGGGGCTTCGTCCGGCGGTGGCGGCAAGAAACGCACAGAAGCAACAAGTGGTGGCACGGCATCGGTGGAAGCGAGCGTTCCGCCGCCGCCGCCGGGTACGGTGGTGTTGGCCGTAGGCGCTGGCGGTGCGCCAAACGCAGGCGGGGCGGTACCAGGTCCAAGCCAAAGCATAAATATTTCACTGGGGGCGAGTGCACCACAAGTTGAAGATTTGAGCCGTAAACTACCGCTGGACACCGAAGCCAAACCGGTGTTTCCACCGGAACGCGGAAAACAAATGAAAAACTATTTCGGCAAGTTACGCACCGAGATGGTTCGAAACTATTTCATGGAAAACAGTTCCCCTGGAAATTGCCCCGAAGGTTTGACCTTTAGCAAAGCGGCCGGTTGTGAGAGCCGGGTCGCCGTGGCATGGAAGTTTGGCGAAGCATTGCCTCCCAGTGCAAAAACCTTTCCTATCCCCGAGCCTCTGCTGTCCAAGCTGAGTTTTTACCCAGGCTATCAATTTGTACGGGTCGGCGCGGATATCCTGGCCCTGGAAAAAGACTCGGGCAAAGTCGCGGACGCGGTGCTCAATCTGGGCAAATCGAGCTAGCCTTGGCCGGCTGTAAAACCATAAATGTAGGCTGCGAACGGTGTCACGCTGCACCCGGTGCCAGTCTCAGAAGCAATCCGTTCAGAGCTGTTGATATGCGGGGAGGTGGAAGCGGGTTTCCCATCTCATGCCGAAGACCAGGGCGCCAAGCGCATCGACCTTGCGCATATCCTAATCAAACACCCGCAGAAATGTCTTGTAACGCGGGCACGACGAACCCGGCAGGTCCGTAGCTCGTCAGTCGCTCCCAGAGCGGGCTCCTTTTGCGAGTGGAAAGGCCCTGCCCGGTATTGGGACCTGGTTGTTGGTTCGAGCTGCTTGGAGCAGGTCGCTTAGAGCTATCCAGAACCCCTGGCGGGCGCTGAGCCGCTAGCAGAATGTATCGCGTTCTATGCCCACCAGCTTGGCTGCACCGTGGGTGGTGTGCAAGTCGTTCCGCAGCAAGGTGGTTTTTATGGGGGATGGATCACCCCTGACTTGGCGGGCCCGTTCAAGGGCGATCCAGGCAGCAGCGACTGGTAGCGGACGCTACGGGCGCCGAGCAACTCTTAAGTCGCATGCCAAAGTCGCTGACGCGACCGATGCTGCGCCGCATCCAAGGGTATGTACCTGTGCCAGCGTTAGCGTATGCCGATTATGGTTCGCTTAGTTCGATGAGTTACTCAATGGTAACCAGGCTAAACAACCCGAAATTTTCGTGCAAAAAACTGCGTCCTCTGTTGCCCTTGCCACCACGACCCACATCGGTAAAGCGGTGGATTCTCCGTGGAAGGCGCACCGGGCAAGTGAGCCCCAACGCAGCGACAAAAAGGATGCGGTGCTGCTCGCTGGTGCCCGTCTTTTTACCCGCAAGGGCTTTCAAGGCACCTCGCTTGACGACATCGCTCAGAGCCTGGGAGTAACCAAGCCAACCCTGTATTACTACATCACCAACAAGGAAGAAATTCTGATTGAGTGCGTGGAGCGTGGTCTGACCGCGTTTCACCAAGGCTTGACTGCTTTGATCCAGTCTGGCGTGAGCGAACGTGACTTGCTGCGCGCTGCGATGGCCTTGTATGCCGAGGTAGTGACCAGTGACTTCGGAATGTGTGCAAGCCGCGTGGGCGAAGACCCCTTGAGCGAGGAAAAGCGGCGCGCTATGCGCCAACGCAAAGCCGAGGTGGATGTTGACTTTCGAAAACTCATCGAACAAGGCATGCGGCGCGGCTGGATCGTGGCAGGTGACGCAGCGGTGGCGGCGTTTACCGTGGTCGGCGCACTCAGCGGGATTGGCCGCTGGTATCGGCCCGAGACCCATTCGTCCGCGAGCCTGAAAGACGCGGTACAGCACTGCATCGAGATGCTGCTGCGCGGTGTCCTCAGCGCTCCGGCGTCCATCCCATTTTCTGAACCATCACAAGGGCTTGCAGACATGACCGCACTGCGCCGTGAAAACCATTTTGAAAACCGCCTGGTGCTTTGCTACCCCGGTCGCCCCTCCCACCTCGCCGAGATGCTCGCATCGGCTCTGGCCCAGCGACCGGAGGCTCTGGCTGTGGTGTGTGGCGACATGCGTCTGACCTGGCGCGAGCTGCACCACGCTGCCACCAAATGCGCCGGCGGCCTGGCGCAGCGTGGCGTGGCCTGCGGGGACCGAATTGCCATGCACTTAGGCAACGCGCCCGAGTTCATCATCGTTGCGCTGGCGTGCGCTTGGCTGGGCGCTGTGCTGGTGCCCATCAGTGCCCGCGCACGTGGCATGGAGCTCGAATATGTGCTGAGTGATTCTGGCGCTGTGGCGCTGGTCTGCGCCCCCGATGTTGCCCAATGGCAACCCTCTGCCGATCAACTACCCGCACTTCGCATGCGCTTTGTCACAGGCGCAGTAATAACCGATGGCTTTGAGCCTTTTGCCAGCGTTATGCAGGCAAAGCCGCAGATCCAGCCGCACTCGGCACAGGAAGAAGATTTGGCAGTGTTGCTCTACACATCGGGCACCACCGGGCGGCCCAAGGGCGCCATGCTCACGCACCTCAACATCATTCATTCGGTGATGCATTACGTGGACCGTATGGGTTTGAGTGAGCGAGACATTTCGCTGGTGGCCGTGCCCATGAGCCATGTCACCGGCCTGGTAGCCCAGCTCTACACCATGCTGTACTGCCAGGGTACGACGGTGGTCATGGCGCAGTTCAAGGCGGCAGACTTTGTGCGTTTGGCCAGCGCCGAGCGCATCACCCACGCCATCATGGTGCCAACCATGTACAACCTGTGTCTCTTGCTGCCCGACTTGCAGAACCATGACCTGGGAGCTTGGCGCATTGGCGCTTTTGGTGGCGCATCCATGCCCACGGCCACGATCGATGGACTGGCGCAGCGTCTGCCCGGCCTGGTTCTGATGAACGCCTATGGCGCTACTGAGACTTGTTCACCCGCCACCATCATGCCCCAGGGCCAGACCGACAGCCACCGCGACAGCGTGGGCTTGACCGTACCCTGCGGCGAGATTTGCATCATGGACGAGGCCGGGAACGAAATGCCACGCGGCGGCGTGGGCGAAATCTGGATTGCCGGGCCGATGGTGGTACCGGGCTACTGGCGCAATGAAGCGGCCACCGCCAGCGAATTCAAGGCTGGATTTTGGCGCTCAGGCGACATTGGCAGCATGGACACCCAAGGCTATGTACGTGTGCTGGACCGAAAAAAAGATGTGATCAACCGTGGCGGCTACAAGGTCTACTGCGCGCAGGTGGAGAACGTGCTGAGCGAACACCCCGGCGTGCTGGAAGTGGCACTGGTAGGTGTGCCCTGCGCGGTGCTGGGTGAACGGGTCCATGCATTTGTTTCGGTGGGCGGGATCAGTGAACACACCAACGCCCATGCGTTGCAGGCCTATTGCAGCCAGCGCATGGCCGACTACGCAGTACCCGAAACCTGGACCATCGACACCGAGCCCTTGCCGCGCAATCTGAATGGCAAGATCATCAAGCGCGAATTGCGCCAAACCCTGCACGCCGCCCTGATCTGAACGAGAGCCCCATGCCTAAACTGCGCGCCACCCAGCAAACCATTGTCTTTATCCTGTTTTTGGTGATGTTTAGCGGCTTTTTGCTGCTGTTGCCAGGTTTTGCACAGATCGATAATCTGCTAACGCTGCTGCAAAACGTGGCTATTTTGGGCATCCTGGGACTGGGCATGGCTGTGGTGGTGATTGGCCGGGGCATCGACATTTCCATGATTGCCGCATTGGCCGTGCCGTCGGGCTTTTTGTTGCAGTCGGTCACCAACGGCCAATCTATAGAAGCTGCCGCCTTGCAGGCTTTGGTCCTGACTCTGTTGTTTGGTCTGGTCAATGGCTGGCTGGTGGCATATGCCGAAGTGCCATCGCTGTTCACCACGCTGGCCTCAGGATTGTTTTTAGCGGGTCTTGGGCAAGCGGTCATTTTTCAGTTGGAAGTAGTTCAGTGGCCGCAAGCGCTTGACGCCATGGTCTGGATCGGGCGCGGCACCGTGGGCGGCATTCCCATGCCCGTGTTGATGTTTGGTCTGGCATGTGCACTTATGGCGCTGCTCTTACGCCGCCTGCGGGCGGGCGCCTTTATCTATGCCATTGGCGACAACCCGTTCACGGCGCGGGCCACAGGTTTGCCCACACGGCCCATCATATTGTTGGAGTATTTACTGGCCGCGCTGATCGGCCTGTTTGCCGGATTGGTGATGGCTGCCTCCGTCAACAGCATGCCTACGCGGATTTACAACTCCACCATGGTGTATGACGTGGTGCTGGTGGTGGTGCTGGGCGGCATTGGCCTGTCCGGTGGGCGCGGCGGCGTGGTCAACGTGATCATTGGCACGCTGCTCATTGGCACCATGCTCAACGGTATGACCATTATGGACATTTCCTATTCAGTACAAAACATTATCAAGGGTCTGGTACTACTAGCCGCCATTTTGATTGATTCCGTCCTCAACCCGCGCAACGAAGAGACCGCGCAGCAAGGGGACATCTGAGCATGCCGCGCACCCGGCTTCCCCTGCGTGCAATTCACTTTTTCAACCTAGGAGACAACCATGCGACAAGCAAAAAACGTGATGAAGAATTGGGTCAAGGCCATCGCCGGCCTGGCCTTGGGCGCAGCCGTTGCGCTGCCAGCCTTTGCGCAAAGCAAAGGTTTGGACGAGCCGTTTCGCGAGGGCTACAAAAAGGCGCTTGCGGGAAAAACCGTGGCCTTTATTCCTGTGGCCTATGGCTTTGACCTGGCCATTGGCTGGCATCAAGGCCTCAAGAAAGAGCTCGAAGCCGCAGGCATGAAAGTGGTGGTGCGTGACCCCAACTGGAACACCAACGCCGGCGCCCAAGCCTTTACCGCCTTGATCGCTGAGAAGCCTGCTGTCATCGTGATCCACAACCCCGATGTACAGACCTACGCCAAGTTGATCGCCAAGGCTGAAGCCGAAGGTATTTACGTGGTGCAGATCAATATGCGGTCTTCGCAAGCCTCGACCGCCTTTGTCGGCGCTGACTGGGTGGATATTGGTGAACGTATGACAGAGGCCGTCGTCGAGTCTTGCAAAGGCAAGTCCAACAAGATTGCCATCGTGCAAGGTGCGCCCACTGCAGCAGCGAGTGCTTACACGCTCAAGGGTGTGGAAAACGTTCTTGCAAAACACCCTGACGTGAAGGTGGTGTCCAACCAGGCTGCTGACTGGGACGCCGCGAAGGCTAAGGCGTTGACGCAAACCGTGCTGAAGCAGAACCCGGATCTGTGCGGCATTGTTGGCTTTTGGGACGGCATGGACATCGGCACCGCTGCTGCAGTCAAAGAAGCCGGAATGACGGGCAAGGTGTTCTTAGCGACGTCTGGCGGCGGCGAACAAAAGGGTGCCTGTGACCAGGTCAAGGCCGGTGCGTACAACCTCGACGTGAGCTATGACGTGCCCACCCAGGCCAGCAATATGGCGGCCATGATCAAGTGGCTGGTCCAAGGTGGCATGAAGCCCGGTGCGGCCAAGCAAAACATCTACACCACCTTGATTCCTATCACCAAGGACAACGCCTCGATCGAGGGGACATGCTGGAAGTTGCCTGCCAAGTCCTAAGACTTCAAAGCGTCCTTGTAGCGCTGTGAGCAATGGGGTGGCTGCAGCCGATGTGGCGGGTCACCCCTCATTTATGTAGTTCTCTGAAATGGTGCATCCCATGAGCGAAACCCTGACCCGACTGCGTTATCAGTACTGGCCGGATCACTGGCTTGGTGAAATCCTGTCCAAACGATGGACAGAGACCGCCATTCCCGTGATTTTGTTGGCGCTGGTGGTCATCGCCTCGGGCCAACTGGTGCCTGGTTTTTATACCCCCATCGTGCTGGCCGACACATTGCGCCAGGCCGGTGAAGTCGGCTTTATCGTGTTCGGGCTCGCACTGGTGATGATTGTGGGCGGAATTGACCTGTCCGTCGGGTCCATCTTTGCACTGACCAACTTTAGTGCCCTGGTGATGATGCACATCCTGAAGTGGCCGGTGCCGGTAGCGGTGTTTGGCACATTGGTGTGCGGCGGCCTGCTGGGTGCAGTCAACGGCGTGCTAATTGGCTATTTGCGCTTGAGGGCGTTCTTAACCACGCTCATCACCCTGATTATTTTCCGCTCGGTCTACGAGATCCTGAGCCTGCGCTATTCCACAGAGATTGCCGGTTATGTGCCCGAGTCCGAACTGTGGGACTTTTTGGGTAACGGCACTTGGCTTGGACTGCCCACGGTAGCTTGGGTATTTTTGGCAGCGGCCATTGGCGGCCACGTGTTGCTGACGCGCCTGCGTCTGGGCTGGCACATTGTGGCCATTGGTGGCTCTCGCCGCTCAGCCTACAACAGCGGCATTGCCGTTAACCGCACAGTAGCACTGTGCTACGTGGCCAGCGGCATGTTGACGGGTGCAGGAGGCTGCTTTTTTGCATCTCGCCTGGCCACGGCTGGTGCCGACATTGGCGTAGGCATGGAAGTGCTGGTACTGACGGCCGCGGTGCTGGGTGGCATTAGCCTGGGCGGAGGGCGCGGCTCGGTGACCAAGGCGGTGGTGGGCACACTCATCGTGCTTTTGATCATCAACGGCTTAACCTCTTTGTCGGCGCCTGGCGGCATCACCCGTATGGTATTGGCGGGCATTTTGATTACGGCGGCAATCATTGACGTGCGCTGGCTCAAAAACCGCCACCGTATTCTGAGCAAGGTGTATGTCAGCCCCACCTACCACCGCTTAGGCATCTCCCCGGACTGCAGTGCCGAAGGCGGCGGGGTCTGGGCGGTTAACAACAAGTTGCGGGATGTGGAACTCATCGGCCTAGGCCGCATTGAAGGCCCAGAGGACGTGATTCTGGACCGCGACAACCATTTGTATGCAGGCTCGCGCCACGGAGACATCATCCGCTTTCTGGCCCCGGACTACCAGCAGATGGAGGTGTTTGCCCACATTGGAGGTACGCCGCTGGGCATGGCTTTTGACCGTGACTTCAACCTCAATGTCTGCGTGGGTGGCATGGGTTTGTACCGCGTCACCCCCGAGCGCAAAGTGCAGCGT
This sequence comes from uncultured beta proteobacterium, assembly GCA_903928635.1. Lineage (GTDB taxonomy): Bacteria > Pseudomonadota > Gammaproteobacteria > Burkholderiales > Burkholderiaceae_C > Allorhodoferax. The sequence continues at coordinate 16,246 of CAIYRQ010000265.1, forward strand.
GTGACGGATGAGACCAACCGCAGCTGGGCCTCAATCAATGACGACAGCCGGCTGCGCTTGGCAGATGACCTGGACATTGCCGACGACGGGCGCATCTTCTTTAGTGAAGCCACGGTGCGCTACGAAATGCACGAGTGGCCCGTGGACGGGCTGGAGGCGCGAGGTAATGGCCGCATCGTCTGCTTTGATCCACGCAACGGCACCACGCGTACCGTGTTACGCGGACTGCGCTTTCCCAACGGCATATGCATTGCCAGCGACCGCCAATCGATTTTGTTTGCCGAAACCTGGGGCTGCTGCATCAAGCGCTACTGGTTTGAGGGCGCGCGCGCCGGTCAGGTGGAAATGGTGCTGGACAACCTGCCGGGCTACCCCGACAACATCAACCTGGCTTCGGACGGCAACTATTGGCTGGCGCTCGTTGGCATGCGCGCCCCTGCCTACGACTTGGCCATGCGCATGCCCGGCTTTCGTAAGCGCATGGCGCAGCGCGTGGCGCTTGATGAGTGGCTGTTTCCCAACATCAACACGGGCTGCGTGCTGAAGTTCAACGAGCGCGGCGAGGTTCTGGAAACTCTGTGGGACCTGGGCGGGGAGAACCACCCCATGATCACTTCCATGCGCGAACACCAAGGCTATTTGTACCTCGGAGGTATCTCCAACAACCGCATCGGGCGATACAAGCTCACGGATGCAGACCCTGGGTTTTCCCAGTACGAACAGCGCTGGAGGACTTCTTGATGCCAAGCCTAATTCAACGGTGGTGGGACCGCCTGCTCGGTCGGGGCACAGCCGCAATTACCGTGCCGATCATGGACGGAGCAATCAAGCCTAACCGTGCGCTTGACGAGGCCACAGTCGTCTTAAACCTGGCTGGCATTGACGATATCGCGAGCGACGGCCAGCATCTATGGATCAGCGCCGGGACTGGGCTCTACCGCTTGGAGGGCCAGCAGGCGCTAGAAGTGCGCCGTTTTGACGCGCCCATTACCGCTTTGGCGGCCGACGGCCACGGCCATATCGCAGTGGCGCTGGGCGGACGCGAGCTCCACGTGCTTGACGCCATTGGCGCAACCTTGGCTCAGACACGCGCGCTGGCCGGGCGTGCCTTGCACTGTGCCAACGCGCTGGCCTTTGAGGGCCGTGACGGCCTGCTGGTGAGCGACGGTTCCGAGCAATATGGTCCCGACCAATGGTGCCACGACCTGATGCAACACGGTAAAACCGGCAAGGTGGGACGTTGGAATTGGCAGTCAGGCCAAAGCAAGCTCCTAGCCCATGGTCTGGCCTATGCCTTTGGCGTGCTAGCGGGCAGTGGCCTAGCGCGCTGGAGCGAGAGTTGGAAACACATGCTGGGCACTGTGGGCACCAATGGCGCCGCGCTGCCTGCGACGGTTGCCGAACTGCCGGGCTATCCCTCGCGCATGGCGCAGGCTGAGGGTGGCGGCTTTTGGCTGACGTGTTTTGTCTGCCGCACCCAGTTGGTCGAATTTGTGCTGCGCGAAGACGCTTACCGCAAGCGCATGATGCAAGAGGTGCACCCAAGCCAATGGGTGGCACCCGCCTTATCGTCAGGCAAGAGTTTTCTTGAACCCCTGCAAGGCGCGGGGGTCAAGACCATGGGCGTGCTCAAACCCTGGGCGCCGCCGCGCTCTTACGGCCTGGTCTTGCGCGTGGCCGACGACGGGCGCGTGCTCTCTTCTCTGCACAGCCAGGTGGACGGCCAGCACCATGGCATTACTGCGGTGGCAGAACACGGTGGCGCCTTGTACCTGGTCTCCAAAGGCAGCGCGCGCCTGTTACGCGTGGAACTCAACCCCGCAGGAGATGTAGCATGAACGCCCCCCATACTGTGCCCGACGTGGTACTTGAACTCCGTGAGGCGACTAAGAAATACGGTGGCGTACCGGCCATCGAAAATGTCAACTTCACTCTGCGCCGAGGAGAAATTCACGCCTTGCTCGGCGAAAACGGTGCCGGCAAATCGACGCTGACCAAGGTCATGGCCGGTGTGGTGCCCTTGTCGTCGGGTCAGATCATCGTTGAAGGCAAGGCCATCGAGATGAAAACACCGCTGGATGCCCGGGGGCACGGCATCGCAATGGTGTTCCAGGAAACCAGCCTGGTGCCCACCATGACCGTTGCGCAAAATCTGTTTCTGGGCCGTGAGAAGTTTTACAACCGCCTGCGCGGGGTGTACATCTCGGCGCAGCAGTTCTTGCAATCGCTCAACTTTGACGTCGACCCTACCGCCAGCGTTGCGCTTTTGGGCGCGGCTAAAAAGCAGATGGTGGAAATTGCCCGAGCCGTGCTGCACGACGCGCGCATCATCATTTTTGACGAGCCCACTGCCAGTTTGACGCCAGAAGAGAAAAAGTATTTTTTTGACCTGGTTTTCAACCTCAAGGCGCGAGGCGTCTCGGTCATCTTTATCTCGCACGCGCTCGAAGAAGCGCTGTTGCTGGCGGACCGCATCACCGTGCTGCGCGATGGCCAGCATGTGGTGACCGATGACAAGGCCAATTTTGACCGTGCGCGCATCATTCAGGCCATGGTCGGACGCGACTTGTCGCAAACGCTGTACGGCCAGAGCAAGGCTGTGGTGCGCAAGCAAGGCGAATGCGTGTTGTCGGTGCGCAATTTGCGCATGGCGTCCATGGTAAAAAATAATTCGTTGTCGGTGTTTGCCGGTCAGGTCACCGGTGTTTTTGGGCTGGTGGGCTCTGGGCGTACGGAGACCTTTAAGGTGGTGGCTGGGCTGATCAAGCGCGACTTTTTTCACGGCGGCGAGGTTCTGCTGCGAGGTAAACCCATTCGCTACCGCGTGGCACGCCAGGCAGTGGAAGACGGTATTGCGTACATCACCGAGGACCGGAAGGTCGAAGGGTTCTTTGAGACGATGTCCATCGCCCAAAACATCTACATGGGGTTGCTGGGAAAGCTCGGCAACATGCGCGGTGTCGTATCGGCGGGTAAAGCCATCGAGGTGGGGGACTTCTGGAGCAAACTTCTCAAGGTACGCGCCATTAGCCACGATGTCAAAGTGATCGAGCTCTCTGGCGGTAACCAGCAAAAAGTGGTGATTGCCAAATCACTGGTACAAAACCCGGACGTCATCATTTTTGACGAGCCTACCCGCGGCGTGGACGTGGGTGCGATTGCCGAAATTCATGCTGAGATCAATCGGCTGGCCGACGAAGGCAAGGCCGTGGTGGTGATCTCCTCCTACCTGCCCGAAGTGATGTCGCTCTCTGACCGCATTTTGGTGGCACGCCAGGGCAAGGTGGTGACCGAATTTTCCGCCGACCAGGCCACCCAAGAAGGCATCATGTACGCGGCAATTCACTAGGAGACTGCCATGTCCCAGCCCCCCTACTCCGGTATCAGTGTGGTGGAACGGTCGGGCCTACTGTCGGCCCGCTTGATCGGTCTCTTGCTAGCCGATCAGGGCGCACAGGTACTGGTGGCCCAATCGAAGCGCACACCTTTGTCGTCCTCGGAACCCCTGGATCCGACCCTGAATTTCGAACATCTCGACCCTTACCTCAACCGCGGCAAAGGGCTGCTGCAAACTTCTGGCGAGCAAGAGTCCAAAAAGGCGGACATTGTTATTGTCCAAGGCAATGAACCAGTGGCCGTGCAACCCTGGCAGATTCTGGTGCGCGTCGTGGCCGCATTGCCCGGTGATGCCACATATGGCCACTGGAAAGCCGATTGCAGCGAAGATTTGCTGAGCGCCACATTAGGGTTCTTTACCGACATGGCGTTGAGCGCCAAAGCCTTGCAGCGTCCTGTGATCTACACCCCGTTGCCCCTGAGCTCGGTCTACGCCGCGGTAATTGGCGCGGTGTCTATCGGAGCCGCGGTGACCGAGCGCTTGCGCAGCGGATCGGGATGCGAAATTTTCGCCTCCCGTCTGGCGGGTGGGCTCGCCGCTATGGGGGCTTTGGCCCTGACACAAAAGGGCTTACCGCCGCACCTCGATCTGGCGCCCAAGCAAGCGCTTCCCCAGGGTTTGACAGAAGATGAATTCAGGGCCATGGTGGCAAAAGCACGCCAGAGCGGCGAACAGCAGTCCTGGCTGGAGCAAAGACTCATTCCATTCGGCGTGCCATTCAAGACCCAAGACGGTTCGCATCTGCTGCTGCTCAATGGGGTGAACCGGCGCGCCACCCGCAAGCTGTATGAGCACCTGGGTATCTGGGATACGCTGATGTCGCGGGGACTGACAGATATTTCACCGTACGATCCAACCGCCCTGAATGCTAGAGGCCGCAACCTGGCCGATGGCCCGAGCTTGCATTTCCAATACAGCGAAGTCATTGCCCAAATCCTGTGCGAAACACTGCTTCAGAAAACGGCCCAAGCGTGGGAGCAGGAACTGTGCGCTATTGGCATACCGGCTTGCATGGTCAAGACACTGCCACAGTGGCTTGCCGATCCACAGGGCCGCCAAGCGGGTCTCACCACCGTGCTGCCCACCGACAAGGGCGCATCGGCGCCTCAGCCTGGGCGCGCCGCCTGGCTGCAAAGCGCGCAACCCTATCCTGAACTCAAGCAGGCCGACACCCTAACGCTGGAGCAAGGCCATCAACACGCACAGTCGCGCTTTCTGCCCCCCGGCTTTTCAGACCAACCATTTTCAAAGTTGCCTCTGGTCAATCACACCGTGCTGGACCTGAGCAACGTCATTGCAGGCCCCAACGCCGCACGCATGTTGGGCGAACTCGGCGCAACCGTCTACCGGGTGGAGCAGCCCGACCCCACCCATATGCCGCTGGCCCTGACCATCTGGGGTGCCGAAGCTGGGGCAGGCAAGAGGAGCCTGATTCTTGACACCACATCCGCAGCAGGCAAAGAAGTTCTGAAGAGCCTTATCAAAAAGGCCCATTTCATCGTGATCAACAAAGACGATGCCCAGTGCGAGAGGCTGGGCGTAGACCTGAAGTCGTTGTCCAAGACCAATTCCAAAGCGATTTTGGTGCAGCTGACGGCCCACCATGGAGAAAAATACGGCCCGCGCCACGACTATCCGGGTTACGACCCGATCGGCCAGGCGATGACGGGAATCATGAAGCGCTTTGGTCCCGACGGCTGCCCCACCTACCATGGCCTGGCCTCGTGCGTGGACTACATCACTGGCTACTTGGCGGTATGGGCCGCTGTCAGCTCCCTGTTTGCACAGTTGCAAAGCGCCCACAGCGTCGGGAATCTACCGTCAGGTGCGCAGGGGGATCGGGCCGAAAGCTCGTTGATGGCTGCAGCCTCGCTGGTCAGCTGTGCTTTTATTTACAGTGAGCCGCCAGCCCATCAGCGTGGCCCGCAGGCCTTAGGACGTACTGCAACCCAGCGCGCCTACCAAGCCACCGATGGCTGGGTATACGCGCTCGCCAGCGAAGACCTGTCGCCCATCATTGCCAACTTGAGCGTGCAACAGACGCTCGCCTGGCTCGCTGAGCGCGGCATTGAATGCGCCAGAGTCAACACCGTGCGAGAGATGGCCGACTTGCACCGTGACTCCATTAGCAACACCATTCAGTTCCAAGCCAAAGAGCATCAAGGCTGGCTCACCGAATGCTTTGTGCCGACCTGGTTTTGCTTTGATCGCAAGATTGCACAAGACCGGCAAGGTGCCATGCGCATCGGCTCCAACGCGGACGAGGTGCTGCAGGAACTGGGCTATTCGCCCAAAGCAATTGCGCAACTACGAGCAACTCAAGTGATTTTTAGCACGGAATGGACGCTTTAGTCAGCGCGTGACTTGACAGTGGTAGACCAACGAGTCGCAGATGCGCTTTTTTGAGAAAAGCGGACGATCAGATCCACAGCTATGCGACCCCGCGCAAGCGGGACGGACATAAAAAAAGCACTTGGCGTTTCCGCCAAGTGCTTTTTTACTGGGTATTTTGGTAGGCGCAATTGGACTCGAACCAACGACCCCCACCATGTCAAGGTGGTGCTCTAACCAGCTGAGCTATGCGCCTGAAATTCAGCCTTCGAGTATAGCAGTAGAAATTGCGCTTTTCACCGCACTGGGCGCTAACGATCGAAAATGTCAGTTTCAGGCACGCGCACGTAAGCAAGTCCGCAGGTGCCCTGCGACATAATTCACGCTGAAGCGCGCGGCGCCACACCCTATTTTTACCAACCCTTGAAGTCGGAGCACACCATGGAAATCGCAGGAAAAGTTTTTATCGTCACAGGCGGAGCATCAGGTCTGGGCGAAGGCACAGCGCGCATGCTCAGCGCCCACGGCGGCAACGTGGTGATTGCCGACATGCAGGTTGAAAAAGGCGAGGCCATTGCGCGTGAAATCGGCGGTGCATTCGTCAAGTGCGACGTCAGCAGCGAGGCCGACGGCCAGGCGGTCGTGGCAAAAGCCGTGTCCATGGGCAAGCTCATGGGTCTGGTGAACTGCGCCGGCATTGCCCCCGCCGAAAAAACTGTCGGCAAGCACGGCGCTCACAATTTGGGCGTGTTTACCAAGTGCATCACCGTGAATTTGGTCGGCAGCTTCAACATGATCCGCCTGGCCGCAGACGCCATGTGCAAGAACGAACCCGAAGCCACCGGCGAGCGCGGCGTGATGATTTCTACCGCCTCGGTGGCAGCTTATGACGGCCAGATCGGCCAAGCGGCATACAGCGCCTCCAAAGGTGGCATTGTGGGCATGACCCTGCCCATCGCCCGCGACCTGGCCCGCAACGGCATCCGCAATATGACGATTGCGCCCGGCATTTTTGGCACGCCCATGATGTTTGGTATGCCCCAGGAAGTGCAGGACTCACTGGCCGCCAGCGTACCCTTCCCTTCGCGCTTGGGCACGCCGCAGGACTACGCCAAACTGGCCCAGCACATTTTTGAGAACGACATGCTCAACGGCGAAGTGATTCGTCTGGATGGCGCCATTCGCCTGGCACCCCGCTAATCGCTCAAGCAGCAAACCCGTCATCAGCGGCGATTACCGCGCCGTTGATGAAGTGACTTTGGTCTGAGCACAACATGACCAGCAACGCATCCAGGTCTTGCGGGTGACCGATGCGTTTACGCGGCAGCATTTGCACCAGTTTTTTCCCACCCTCTGTCTCCCAGTGGGCGTGGTTGATTTCGGTGTCTATGTAGCCGGGGCAAATCGCATTCACATTGATGCCGAATTTGCCCCACTCCACCGCCATGGCCTTGGTCATGTGGACCACAGCCGCTTTGCTCATGCAGTACACGCCGATTTGCGGCAGCACCCGCAGACCTGCCATGGAGGCGATGTTCACAATGCGCCCGCCGGTAAATCCGCCAGGTGCAGTGCCGCGGGCACGGGCTAGCATGCGCTTGCCCACCTCTTGCGCCACAAAAAACGCGCCTTTGGTATTGGTGTCAAACACATAGTCGTAGTCTTCGGGAGTCACATCTTGCAAGCGCTGGGTGGTGCTCACGCCCGAGTTGTTCACCAAAATGTCGATCGGGCCGACTTCTGTCTCAGCACGGGCCACGGCGGCTTTGATGGAGGTTGTATCGGTCACATCCAAGTCCACGGTGTTAGCGCTGCCGCCCTCGCCTTCTATTTCTGCCCGCAGGTCCTTGAGCTTGTCTTGTCGGCGACTTGCCAAAACCACCGCAGCCCCCGCGCGAGCGAGGGTTTTGGCGAACTGGGCGCCCAGGCCGCCACTGGCCCCGGTAACAAAGGCAACGCGCCCGGAAAGATCCAACTGATAGGCCATGGGTTTTTCTCCAATAAGTAAATACAAATACCTGAATTGGGTCGCTGTGCGACCGAATAAAATGCCCGATCATTATCTAGCGAGCGCTTCATGACCAACCAAGAAATCCTGGCCCAGTTCGGTCCCCGTGAATCGATGGAATACGACGTTGTCATCGTCGGTGGAGGCCCCGGCGGCCTGGCCACGGCCATCCGCATCAAGCAGCTCGCTGCCGAGACGGGCAAAGAGGTCTCGGTGGTGGTGCTGGAAAAAGGATCGGAGCCAGGCGCGCACATCTTGTCGGGCGCCATCATGGACCCCAAGGCGCTGACCGAGCTGATTCCCGATTGGAAAGAACGCGGTGCGCCGCTGAACCAAGCCGTGACCGACGACGCCTATGTCTTCCTGGGCGAAAAATCCGGTTTCCGGGTGCCCAATATGGTCTTGCCGCCCTTCGCGGACAACCATGGCAACTACATTGTCAGCCTGGGCGCGGTCACCAAGTGGATGGCGGAGCAAGCCGAAGCGTTGGGCGTGGAGATTTTCCCCGGCTTTACCGGCGCAGAAATTTTGTACACCGACGATGGTGCCGTTAAAGGCGTAGCCACCGGCAACATGGGCATCAGCAAAGAAGGTGAGCCCATGGACACCTTCCAGCTGGGCATGGAGTTGCTGGGCAAATACACCGTGTTTGCCGAAGGCGCTCGAGGCCACCTGGGCAAGCAGCTGATCGCCAAATACCACTTGGACGAAGGCCGCGATCCGCAAAGCTTTGGCATCGGTATCAAAGAACTGTGGGAAATCGACCCCAGCCGCCACCAGCCTGGCTTTGTCATGCACACCGCCGGTTGGCCCATGGCCTCAGACACGTATGGCGGCGCGTTTTTGTACCACCTCGAAGGCAACAAAGTCGCGCTTGGCTTCGTGACCGGACTGGGCTACACCAACCCCTATCTCAGCCCCTTTGAAGAGCTGCAGCGTTGGAAAACCCACCCCAACGTGCGCTACTATTTTGAGAACGACAAGGGCGAGGTCACCGCAAAGCGACTGTCTTATGGCGCGCGCGCCATCAACGCAAGCGGCATCAACTCGCTTCCTAAAACCGTGTTCCCCGGCGGCGCGCTCGTAGGTTGCAACGCAGGCTACTTGAACGTGGGTCGCATCAAGGGCAGCCACGCCGCCATCAAGACCGGCATGCAGGCCGGCGAGGCTGCTTTTGAGGCAGTGACCGCAGGCCGCCAGCACGACGAGCTGAGCGCTTACCCCGCCGCGTTTGAAAAGAGCTGGTTGCACACCGAACTGAACAAAGACCGCAACTTCAAAAACTGGTTCAAGCACGGCCTGACAGTGGCCACCCTGATGAACGGTTTTGAGCAGTTTGTGCTGCGCGGCCACATCCCATGGACGCTGCGCCGCGACAAGCCCGACCACGCCTACCTCAAGCCCGCAGCGCAGTGCAAGCCCATCGACTACCCCAAGCCCGACGGCAAGCTCACCTTCGACCGTTTGAGCAGCGTGTTCATCAGCAACACCAACCACGAAGAAAACCAACCGGCGCACCTGACGCTCAAAGACGCGTCGGTGCCCGTGAACATCAACCTGGCGACTTACGCGGGGCCTGAGGCGCGCTACTGCCCGGCAGGCGTGTACGAATACGTGAAAAACGACGACAACACCGACCGTCTGCAAATCAACGCGCAAAACTGCGTGCATTGCAAGACCTGCGACATCAAAGACCCGACCCAAAACATCATCTGGGTCACGCCCGAAGGTGGTGGCGGTCCTAACTATGCTGGAATGTAAGACCCGCCCATGAAAAAATACAGCGAAGAGCACGTCTGGGTGGCGCGCGACGGCGACGCGGCAAACACCGCAACCGTCGGCATCACCGTCCATGCCCAAGAGGTGCTGGGTGACGTGGTGTTTGTCGAACTCCCCGCCATCGGTGCGACCTTTGTGGCCGGAGAAAAAGCAGGTCTGGTCGAATCGGTCAAGGCTGCTGCCGATGTGTTCACACCCGTCAGCGGTACCGTGATTGAAGTCAATGAAGCCCTGCGTGCCGACCCGAGTCTTGCCAACAGCGACCCGCTGGGCAGCGGCTGGTTTTTCAAAGTGCAGCTCGGCAATGCCGCTGAACTGGACGCACTGATGGATGAGCTCGCTTACGCGGGTTTTGCCAACTGAGCCCCTCCGCCGATACCCCCGCCGTGCCCGCGCCGCTGCGGATATGGAGCGTCATCCCGCCGATGACGCAGCTCAATACACCCTACCCGTCCACGGCTTACCTGACCGGCTTTTTGCGTGCCCAGGGCGAAGACGCGGTACAGACCGATTTGGCGCTAGGCTTGGTGCTGACCTTGTTAAGCCCCGAAGGCCTGACCCGTGTGCACACGCAGGCCTTGGCACTGCCGCAGTCGCGCCGCACCACTGGTGTCCACTTTTTTTTGGACCACTTTGACAACTACCTCGCCACCATTGCGCCCACGATTGCGTTTTTGCAAGGGCGCGACTCCACACTGAGCCACCGCATCGCAGGGCGCGGCTTCTTGCCGGAAGGTCCGCGCTTTGCCGCGCTGGATGTGTACGGCGACGCCGAGGCGGCCGACCCGCTGGCCTGGGCCTTTGGCGCACTCGGGCAGCACGACCGCGCAAAGCATTTGGCAACGCTGTACCTGAACGACTTGGCCGATGTGCTGCGTGATGCCATTGACCCCCGTTTTGAATTTGTGCGTTACGGTGAAAGCCTGGCGGGCAGCCAACCGAGCTTTGAGCCCCTGGCCCAAGCGCTTGCTGCTGCACCCAACCTCATGGACACCGTACTTGCGGACTTGACACTGCAGGCTATTGCCCAACACCAGCCGCACTTGTTGCTCTTGTCCGTCCCCTTTCCCGGGGCCATGTACGGCGCCCTGCGCATTGCCCAGACAGTGCGCAAACACCATCCCGCGATCCGCATCGCGCTAGGAGGCGGATACGTCAACACAGAGTTGCGGGAACTCAGCGACCCTCGCTTGTTTGACTACGTGGACTTCATCACCCTGGACGCAGGTGAGCGGCCTTTGTTGGCGCTTTTAGAGCACCTTCGAGGTAAACGTTCTCAAAGCCGCTTGGTGCGCACCTTTGTGCGGGACAGCGCAAGCGGCGCGGTCAAATACCAAAATTGGGCTGAGCCCGATGTGCCCTTTGAAGACGTGGGCACACCCACCTGGGACGGTTTGCCGCTCAAGAGTTACCTCTCGCTCTTAGACATGCTCAACCCCATGCACCGCATGTGGAGCGACGGCCGCTGGAACAAGCTCACCGTGGCCCAGGGTTGCTACTGGAAAAAGTGCAGCTTTTGCGACGTCAGCCTGGACTACATCTCGCGCTACGAGACCGCGTCTGCGGCCACGCTGGTTGAACGCATGGAGGCCATCGTCGCCGAGACGGGGCAAACCGGTTTTCACTTTGTGGACGAAGCCGCGCCGCCCAAGATGCTCAAGGCCTTGGCGCAGGAAATTTTGCGGCGCAAGCTGCAAGTGTCCTGGTGGGGCAACATCCGGTTTGAAAAGAGCTTTACGCCCGAGCTTGCGGAGTTGCTGGCACAAAGCGGCTGTATCGCCATGTCGGGCGGGCTGGAAGTCGCGTCAGACCGCCTGCTGGACTTGATGAAAAAAGGCGTTTCCGTGGCCCAGGTGGCGCGCGTCACGAAAGGTTTTTCAGACGCTGGCATTTTGGTGCATGCCTATCTGATGTACGGTTTTCCCAGCCAAACAGTGCAAGACACGGTGGACGCGCTGGAATATGTGCGCCAGCTGTTCGAGGCAGGTTGCATTCAGAGCGGTTTCTTTCACCGGTTTACCTGCACCGTGCATTCACCGGTGGGCAAAGACCCCGCTGCCTATGGCATCACGCTGGCAACATTGCCGCCGGTCACTTTTGCGAAGAACGACATTGGCTTCACCGACCCCGTGGGCGTCGATCACGACCTGCTGGGGCGGGGATTGAAAAAAGCCATCTACAACTTCATGCACGGCCTGGCCCTGGAAAACGATGTACGCAGCTGGTTTGATTTGCCAAAAGGCAGCTGCCCCAAACCGACAGTAAGTCGCAAGCGCATTGCGCAGGCGCTGGCGGAGCGCGGGGCTTAAGCCTTCAGGCGCGCCGGGCAGCGCGCCGCCGACGCCACCACCAAACCCCACCCGCCAACAGTGCCAGGACTGCCAGCAAGGTCGGCAGGGCCTCTCGCAGTTTGGGCAGAACATAGTGGTGGACTGCGTAATGCATAGCCGCTTGTTGAAGGTCAAAACCGTCCGGTACGGGCAGTACCTTGTTGCGTTGAGCGTAATCGGCGTAGTCCGCCTGCATGCTTTGGAACCGTTCCGGCATTGCCTTGCTCAGGTCATTCGTTTCCCC
>CAIYRQ010000266.1 GCA_903928635.1 uncultured beta proteobacterium
GGACACATGCGCGCGCTGCCAGACACCTGCCGCATACTTGTTGGCCTCGGTGAACGTGGGGTAGGCATGCACCGTGCCCAGCACGGCCTTCAGGCCCAGGCCCTTGCGCATGGCCAGCACATACTCGGCCAGCATCTCGGCAGCCCGATCAGCGACGATGGTCACGCCCAGAATGCGGTCGCTGCCCGGCACCGTGAGCACTTGGACAAAGCCGGTGGGCGATGCGTCGCCCGCTTCGCACAAGGCGCGGTCCAGGTCGGCCAGTTCAAAGCGTGTGACTTCAAACGCCACGCCCTGGGCGCTGGCCTCTTGTGCGTTTAAGCCCACCCGCGCCACTTCGGGCGACACAAAGGTGGTGCTGGGCAGGTGCCGGTAGTCGGCGGCAAAGCGTTTGAAGTCACCAAACAGCGCGTTGACGGTGGCGTACCAGGCCTGGTGCGCCGCGGCGTGCGTGAACTGGTGGGGCCCTGCCACGTCACCCGCCGCGTAAATGGTGGGAAACACAGTTTGCAAGTAGGCGTTGGTGGGCACCGTGCGATCGGTGGCAATGCCCAGTGCCTCCAAGCCATAGCCCTGCAAGCGTGCGCGCCGGCCCACCGCGCAGATGAGCAAGTCGAAGGGCAGCGCTTGCTCCTGTCCGGTGCGCAGGTCGTGCACCACCAGCGACTTTTGCGGTGCGTGGTCTTGGCTTTTGGTGCAGCGGACGGCACTGTGCTGTGTCAGCACCCGGGCGCCATCGCTTTGCAATGCCATTTGAACGAGTTCGCAGACCTCGGCGTCTTCGCGTGGCAAGAGGCGTTCGCCAGCTTCCACCACCGTCACCGCCGCACCCAGCCGCGCAAAAGCCTGGCCCAGTTCACAGCCAATCGGGCCGCCCCCCAGCACCACGATGCGCGCAGGCAGGGTGGTGCATTGCGCGAGCTGGCTCCACAGCGTGTCGCTGGTGGCATAGCCCACCTCTTGTAAACCCGGAAGATCGGGCACAACCGGTTGGGCGCCCGCAGCAATCACGATGGCGCGGGTGGCGATGCGCTGCGGGTCGTGGCCTGGCCGGGTCACTTCCACCGTCCAGGGGTTGACAATGGTGGCGTGGCCTTGCAGCACATCCACGCCCAATGCGGTGTAACGCTCAACGCTGTCGTGCGGCGCAATGCTGGCAATCACTTTTTCTATACGCGCCATCACCGCTGGGAAATCCAGTACCGGTGCTGGCGCCACCACGCCAAACTGCGCTGCGCTGCGCACCTGCTGTGCGACTTTGGCGCTGTGGATCAGGGCTTTGCTGGGCACGCAGCCGTAGTGCAGGCAGTCGCCTCCCAGGGCGCGTTCTTCCACCAGCGTGACTTTGGCCTGCGCCGCGGCGGCCACATAGGCCGAGACCAAGCCCCCCGCGCCTGCACCGATCACCACCAGGTTGGTGTCGAATTGGCGGGGACGCTGATGAAGCCATGGAGCCAACTGGCGGCGCTGTTGCAAGCGCGCCAGGACGTGCCTGGCCACGGTGGGCAGCAGCGCGACGAGCAGGCCTGCCAACACCAATCCTCCCAGCACGGCGGGGCTCAGAACGGTGCGCGCCGTGCTCAGGGCTGCGAGTTGCTGGCCTGCACCCACATAGATCACCGTGCTGGTCAGCATGCCGATCTGGCTGACCAGGTAAAACGTGCGGGTGCGCATGGTGGTCAGACCCATGAGCAGGTTGATCAGTCCAAAGGGCACGACGGGAATCAGGCGCAGTCCGAGCAGGTGCAGCGCACCTTCGCGTTCGATGTGCAGCCGCGCCGCTAGCACCCGCGGCCCCATGCGTGCGCGCAGCAGGTCGGCCAGCAGATAGCGCGCCAGCCAGAACGACAGCGTTGCACCCATCGTGGAGGCAAACGACACCAGAAGCACACCCCACGCCAGACCCAAGACGGCGCCTGCGGCCACCGTGAGTACCGCAATGCCGGGTACTGCGAAGGTGGCCAGCAGCAGGTAGACCAGGAAAAAGGCGGCGCGAACCTGCCAGGGTGACGCGTCGTGCCAGGTCTGCAGATCGGCCAGTTGTGCCTTCACCAGGGTCAGCCAAGCGGCCTCATCGGGGGTGAGCCACCACCACAGCCCAAGCAGCGTCGTGACGCTGAGCAGCGCGACGATGCGCCAGCCCCATGCTGCGCGGCTAGGGTGATCGGAAGCTGCATTATTCATGCTGAGGTGCCGCCACCGCGGTGGGCTTCGGCTGTGTAAAGGCTTGCAAGCCCCAGCGCACGCGGCTGATGAGGGTGAAGGCGCACAGCGCGGCGAAGCCGTAGGCCAAGGCGGCAAAGTGGTCTGGCCAAACACAGGCCGCAGTAAAAAATGCCAGCGTTTCCGTACCTTCGGTCAGGCCGCCCAAAAAATAAAAAGATTTGTCCGGATAGGCCAGGCTGTGCATGTCGCGCTTGGCTGCCATCACCGCAAAAGCCAGAAAACTGCTGGCAGTGCCCACAAAAGCCGCCAGCACCACGGCCGCCGCAAGCGCGTTGTGGTCCGGGTCGGCCAGGGCAAAGCCCAGGGGAATACTGGCGTAAAACACAAAGTCCAGGGTGATGTCCAGAAAACCACCCAGGTCGGTTATTTGGGTGAGCCGCGCCACCGCGCCATCGAGCGCATCGCACAGGCGCGACAGGGCAATGGCCAGCAAAGCAGCGCCGAACATTCCCTGGGCAATCAGCCCTGCGCCCGCAATGCCTGATGCAAAGCCGATCCAAGTCAGCGTATTGGCTCCCACGCCGGCACGCACCAGCGCCCGTGCTACCACCTGAAGGGGCGGGCGGATGAGGGACAGGACAAAGCGGTCAAGCATGGGGGCATTGTCGGCGCAGAGCCGTAGACCTCAGGCCAGCACGGTGAGCCGCCGGGGATCGGCCACGTCGGCCGCATCATGGCTTACCAGAATAGCCGGAATGCCACGCGCGGCCACCGCAGCAAACACCAGCGCCCGCATGCGCTGGCGCAGGGGCGCATCGAGCTTGGAGAAGGGCTCATCCAGCATCAGTGCGAGCGGCTCGGCCAGCAGGGCGCGCGCCAGCGCCACCCGCGCTCGTTGTCCGCCCGAGAGGGTGGCGGGGTCGGCATCGGCATAGGCTTGCAGCTCCACCTCCGCTAGCGCGTCCAAAGCCCGCACCCGGCGCGCAGCGTGCGGGCCTGCGGGCACCGCAAACAGCAGGTTTTCCAGGACGGTGAGGTGCGCAAAGAGCAAATCGTCTTGCATCAGCAAGCCCACCCGGCGCCGGTGCGTGGGCAGGTGGTCGATGCGCGTGCCGTTCAAAACCACGCTGCCCTCAAACTCCAAACCGGCATCCAAGGTGCCACAGACCGCCGCCAGCAGGCTGGACTTGCCTGAGCCGCTGGGCCCCATCACCGTGTGCACCGCGCCACCCGGAACGTCCAATGCAAGGTCAGCAACCAGCACCCCGGCAGGCGAGCGCAGTCGCTGAATTTGCAGCTGCAAAAGAGGAGGGAGGTGTTCGTTTGCCATAGGCCGGGGAATGCTACTGCAGGGCCTGGCGCGGGTTGAACTTGCGCGGGCGCGCCGCAACAGCAGCCATGCCAAACACCAACGCAGGCAGTGCCCACAGCAAAACTGCAAAGGCCGCCATCAGCGAGCGCTGTCCCCCGGAAGCCAAGGCGACGGCTTCGGTGCTTACGGTTGCAAAGCGGCCCGCGCCCACATACAGCGTAGGCAAATACTGCGCCACACTCACCGCAAACCCTACCGCCAAGGAGGAGGCCAGCGGTGCACGCAGCAGCGGCCATTTGATACGCCAGAGGTAGGCCATGTGCGAGCGTCCCAGGCTGGCGGCCACGGTCTGCAAGCGCGGATCAAAATCGCCATACGGCCCTTGCAAAGTCAGCAGCACATAGGGCAGAACGCACAAGGTGTGCGCAAGCCACAGGCCTGTGGCGGAGCCATCCAGTCCCCAGACCAGCGTCAGCTGGTGCAAGCCTAGCGTCCACAGCACGGCGGGCAGCAGCAGTGGCAAATACCACAGCGCCTGCATGCGCGCTTGCCGCGCCGGGGGCGCACTTTCCAACCATGCCACGCACCACAGCAAGGCTGCTGCGCTGCTGGCCGCGGCCAGTGCCAGGGTGGTCCATACCACGCCTGTGCTTTGCAACACGGCCTGCCACGCCTGGATGGTCCAGCCCTGGGGCCACAAGGCCGGAAACAACCAGGCGCCCATGGCGCTGCCTAAGACCAAAGCGGCCGCCACGGCGGTGTAGGCCATCGTGAGCAGCCAGGGCAGCACGGGGTTTCGGCGCCCACCAGATTGCGCATCCGCCACGTCAATCGTTGCAAGGCCGCGTGTCCATCGGGCCCTTGCCCGGCGACGCCACAGCGCGTGCAAAGCCATGGACGTTGCAGCTACCAGGGCCACGAGTCCTGTCAGCAGCCAGGCACCGGCAGCGCCCATGGCATTGCGTGCCGGGTCGGGGTCTTGCAGCCACTGCCAGACCAGCACCGCAAAGGACGGTGGTGCCGCGGGCCCGGCGAGCAGCGCAACGTCTACCACGGTCATGCTGTAAACCAGCACGGCAAGCAGCGGCGCCTGCAGGCGCGGCAGGAGTTGCGGCCAGACCACGCGCCACCACGCAGTGCGCGGGCTGTAGCCCAGGCTTTGCGCGACTTGCATTTCCATCCGCAGTCTACGGTCCAAGTCCGGGCGGCTCAACTGGGCGGCTGCGGCCCACAGTAAGAACGGCATTTCTTTGAAGGCCAGCACGACGATCAGGCCCAGCCCCCAGGGATCCTGGGAGCTTTGCCATGCCGGTGGGGTATCCAAAGTCATTCCAAGCCAATGGTTGAACGGCGACAGCAGCGCGGCACCCAGTCGCACGAACCAACCGGATGGTGCCACCAGCAACACCAAGCCGATAGCAAAGGCCGCGTGGGGCAGAGCCAGCATGGCGGGCAAGCTGCGCTGCAAGCGGTGCCAATGCGCGCTGCCATACGTCGCGGCAAGGCAGACCGACGTGCCTGTAAGCGCCAATGCAAAAGCGCAGATGCCGGTGAAAACACCGAGTCGCACTGCGGCTACCACCTGAGGCTGCGCTGCCATGTCGGCCCATGCGCGGGCATCCAATGCCGCAATCAGGGCCGCTGCCAAACTCCAAACGAGCGCGATCGCTGCAGTGCCAGCCAGCGCGGCAGCAGCAGCGCGTGGGCCCCAGTTAAATCGTGAGGCCATGCACGCTGCGCGGGGTGGTGTTTACTGTGCGGCCCAACCGCCGTCCATGTTCCAGGCCACGCCGCGCACGTTGTTGGCGGCAGCAGAGCACAAAAACACGGCCAATGCACCTAGCTCATCGGGCGTGGTGAATTGCAAGGAGGGCTCTTTCTCACCCAGCAGCAGCGCGGTGGCTTCGGCGTTGGAGACGCCCAGCGCAGCCGCTTTGGCGTCCACTTGTTTTTGCACCAGGGGTGTGAGCACCCAGCCGGGGCAAATTGCGTTGCAGGTGACGCCGGTGGTGGCGTTTTCCAGCGCAGTCACTTTGGTCAGACCCACCAGGCCATGCTTGGCTGCCACGTAGGCTGACTTTTCGGCAGAGGCGACCAGGCCGTGCACCGAGGCTACGTTCAAGATGCGGCCCCAGTTGCGCGACAGCATGCCCGGCAGCGCAAAGCGGCTGGCGTGGAATGCGCTGCTCAGGTTGATGGCCAGTACGGCGTCCCAGCGCTCGGGCGGGAAATTCTCAACCCGCGCCACGTGCTGAATGCCAGCGTTGTTGACCAGAATGTCCACCGCGCCAAAGGTCGCCTCGGCATGGCGCACCATGGCCTCGATCTCGGCGGGCTTGCTCATGTCGGCGCCGTGGTAGCTCACCGCAACGCCCAACGCGGCAATCTCGGACTTGGGACCTTCGACGTCGCCAAAGCCATTCATCACGATGTTGGCGCCTTGGGCGGCCAGCGCTTTGGCCAGTCCCAGGCCGATGCCGCTGGTGGAGCCGGTAACGAGGGCGGTTTTGCCTTTGAGCATGGGTTGTCCTTCTTGGTCAGTGCGGGGTCATGCCCCTGGGGTTCATCCATTACGATCACCGCATTATCAATCTGCCGCACCGCACCATGTCCCTGCCTACTTTGCACTTCTTGTCCTGCAGCACGCCCGAGCCGCACCGCATGGCCTACTGGCAGTGGGGCGATGCGAACGCTGCCCATACGGTGGTGTGCGTGCATGGCCTGACCCGCCAGGGTCGCGACTTTGACGTGCTGGCCCAGGCCTTGGTGGAGCGTGCCGGTGGCGCGCTGCGGGTGGTGTGCCCCGATGTGGTGGGCCGCGGCAAAAGCGATTGGCTCAAAGACCCCATGGGCTACCAGATTCCCCATTACGCCGCCGACATGCTGGCGCTGCTGACCGCGCTCAAGCCCACCACGCTGGACTGGGTGGGCACCAGCATGGGAGGCTTGATCGGCATGGTGGTGTGCAACCTGGCAGCCAGTGTGGGTGTGCCGGTGCGCCGTTTGGTGCTCAATGATGTGGGCCCGGTGATTGAATGGTCTGCCTTGCAGCGCATTGGGCAGTACCTCGGCAAGGGCGGCCCGTTTGCCTCGGTGCAGCAGGCCGCTGACGCCATGTGGTCCATTTCCAGCAGTTTTGGTCCGCACACCCCCGCCCAGTGGCTGGCCCTCAGCCAACCCATGCTGCGCCAGGTGAGCCAAGCGGTTCAAGGGGCGATGCAGGAAGCGGTCTACGCACTGCATTACGACCCGGCGATTGCCCTGCCCTTTGGGCAGGCCACGCCCGAGTCGGCAGCCCAAGGGGAAGCACAGCTGTGGCAGGCCTATGACGCCATTACCGCGCAGACACTCCTCATCCGCGGTGCCGATTCCGATTTGCTGTCCAAGGCCACGGCTTTGCAGATGACGCAGCGTGGCCCCAAAGCGCGTTTGGTCGA
>CAIYRQ010000267.1 GCA_903928635.1 uncultured beta proteobacterium
GAGATCTTGCGAACGATAAAGCCGCTGTTCAGACCGCGATTGCGCTTGGCAATCACCACGCCTTCGTAGGCCTGCACGCGCTTGCGTGTACCCTCAACGACGTTGACGCTGACGATAACGGTATCGCCGGGGGCGAACTCGGGAATGGTTTTACCCAAACGCGCGATTTCTTCTTGTTCCAGAATTTGGATGAGGTTCATAGCTTCTTTCGTGATCTTGCATGCGCCGGTGTCAACCATTGACACCAAGTCTTCTGAGCAAAATGCTGCGCATCATTAGGCCAAGCAGAGGATCGGTTAGCCCGCCATTATAGCAATACTTGCCAGCAAAGCCTCATCTTGTGCAGTGAGGCGACCTTGGCCGCGTGCCAGGTTGATCAAGTCAGGGCGGTGCAAAGCGGTGATTCGCAGCTGCTGATCGCGCCGCCAGCGGGCAATATTCAGGTGATGCCCTGACAGCAGAACCTCCGGCACGCCCTGCCCCGCCCACTCCTCGGGGCGCGAATAGTGCGGGCAATCCAGCAGGCCGTCCAGTGCGGGGTTGAAACTGTCAAAGTGGTGGCTGTCGGCGTCGCCCAGCACATCGGGTTGCAGGCGCGCTACGGCGTCCAGCAGCACCATAGCGGGCAATTCGCCGCCTGAGAGCACATAGTCCCCCACGCTGATTTGCACATCCACATGAGTATCGATAAAGCGCTGGTCCACGCCTTCGTAGCGGCCGCAGACCAAAACGGCACCTTCGCTGCTGGCCCAGTCTTGCACCTGCGCATGGTCCAAGCGACGGCCGATCGGCGAAAAAAGCACAACCTTGGCGCGCTCGCCCCGCTCCTGGTGTATCAGGTTCAGCGTTTTCTCTAACGGTTCGGCCATCATCACCATGCCGGGCCCGCCGCCAAACGGCCGGTCGTCCACCCGGCGGTAGTTGCCCTCGGCCACATCGCGCGGATTGAACAAGTGCACATCCACCGCGCCGCTGCCAAACGCTCGGCGCGTAATTCCGGTGGTCAAAAACGGGGCAAAGAGCTCCGGGAAAAGGGTGACGACATCAAAGCGCATGGCGCAGACGGTCAGTAGTCGAGCTGCCAGTCAACGCGAATGCGTTTGGCATTCAAATCCACGTCATCCACAAAGGCAGAAACGAAGGGAATCATGCGTTCCTGGAGTTTGCCGTCTTGCATGTAGTCCATGACCAGCACCGTTTGGGGACCGGTGGACAGGAGCTCGCGCACGGTGCCCATGCTTTCATCAGTGCGGTTCACAACATCCAGACCGATCAAATCGACCCAGTAATACTCGTCAGTGCTTGCCGTGGGAAAGCTGGAACGGGCGACAAAAATGCGTGCGCCGCGCAGTGCTTCAGCGGCGGTGCGGTCCAGCACGTCGTGGGCGCAGGCCACCACCGTGTCGGAATGCTCTTTGGCTTCTTTGATGGCCAGTCGCGCTACGCCCTCAAAGGTCTTTTGCCCCCGTTCGGTGGGCATGAGAAACCAGCGCTTGGAAGAGAACAATGCCTCAGGCTCAGCACTGAAAGAAATGACTTTGAACCAGCCTTTGACGCCCCAGGCATCGGCGATGCGCCCCACCTCGATGGCGTCAGCCGGCAGTTCGGCTGCTTCGAGTCCGGCGATCATGCGTAGGGGTCAAAAAAAGAGCGCAGGGACGACACTGTCGCCCCGGCGCTCTGCTCTGCCTTAGGCTGCGGTTGCAGCAACGCTGTGAGCGGCTTGGCTGATCAGGCGCTCTACGGTAGGAGAAGCCTGCGCACCAACGCTTTTCCAGTAGGACAAGCGGTCTTGTGCAATGCGAATGCGCTCTTCATTGGCAGTCGCAATCGGGTTGTAAAAACCAATGCGCTCAATGAAGCGGCCATCACGGCGGGTGCGCTTGTCGGCGACAACAATGCTGAAAAACGGGCGGGCTTTAGCACCACCACGAGCGAGTCGAATGACGACCATGTTTATTCCTTTGGGTGATTGAATTTGATTTCAACCATAAAATTCAGAGTTGAGACACGCGACTGACCACCCGGCCAGCGACACTCAGAATAGCCTTCCATTATATCTTTTTCTGAACCCATGACCTTGATTCGCCCTGCAACCGACAGCGATATGTCCGCAATCACGGCCATTTACCAACACCATGTGCTCACCGGCACCGGTACTTTTGAAATTACACCGCCCAGCCTGGAGGACATGCAAGCCCGCCGTGCCGACGTTTTGTCCAAAGGACTGCCCTACCTGGTGTTGGAGAGCGAGGGTGAGGTGGCGGGCTTCAGCTATTGCAATTGGTTCAAACCTCGTCCCGCCTACCGGTTTTCTGCGGAAGACTCGATTTACCTTGCACCCCAAGCTGCGGGCAAAGGATGGGGCCGGTTATTGTTGCAAGAACTCAAGGCCAG
The DNA here is from genome assembly GCA_903928635.1 of uncultured beta proteobacterium. Taxonomy (GTDB): domain Bacteria; phylum Pseudomonadota; class Gammaproteobacteria; order Burkholderiales; family Burkholderiaceae_C; genus Allorhodoferax. Next base: position 2,398 of record CAIYRQ010000267.1, read on the forward strand.
CGCTCAGCGCGCCGGCCTACGCAAACTAATTGCGGTGATCGGTGACTCGGACAACCAAGCGTCCATCGGCCTGCACACAGCGCTAGGCTTTCAACAAGTCGGCGTGATCAGCGACTGCGGCTGGAAGTTTGACCGTTGGCTGGACATTGTCTTGATGGAATGCCCTCTGGGCGCTGCGAGCAGCCTGCCTGCGCCACAATCGCAGGCATGAAAAACAAAACCATCGCCGTTTGGGCCACACTGATTGGCGGGCCCATCGGCTTGCAGCGCATTTATTTGACCGGGCGCTATGACCACTGGGCCGTGTTCGCCACGATTCCCAGCGCTTTGGGCTTGTACGGCGTGTACCGGGCTCGCACTTTGGGGCTTGATGATCCGCTGAGCTGGATCTTGATTCCGTTTTTTGGCTTCAGCTTTGCCGCTTGTGCGATTTCAGGACTGCGCTACGGATTAATGAGCGCGCCGGACTGGAACAGCCGCTTTAATCCGGGGGCTGACGAAGAGGCTGCGGCGGGTCAAAGCCAGTGGCTCACGGTGCTCGGCTTGGCTAGCACCTTGTTTATTGGTGCCACTGTTTTCATATCCACGCTGGCGTTTTGCCTCCAACACTACTTTGAGTTCACCGCCTAACCTTTCGGGAGGCGACGGCGAACCCGGCTGGATTAAGCGACCTGCGCAGCGCGCAGTTTGAGAGAGAAGTCGCGCAAAGCGGTGATGCCACTGCTCTCCGCGCGGTGGCACCAAGCAGCCAAGTCAGCGGTGAGTTGTTCCCGGGACACCGCAGTGCTCAGCCACATTTGGCGCAGCTCTTCGCGCATGGTCACCAGCTTGTCCAGCACGGGAGAAGCGACACGCGCCATGGCCAGTTCGGGCAACACCGCAGCAGGCACCTTCTCTACATCGCGGTGCGCCCATTGCTTGACCGCTTTGATCATGGAAGAGTCAACGCTACCGGCTTTCATGCCCGCGAGCTCGGCCTTCACCGCCACCTGCATTTGCTTGGCGTAGCCGGCCATGATCTCGTAGCGGTTGGCGACCAAGGCCTCCAGCGTTTTTTCGTCTGCCACGGGGCGAATATCACCGTAGGCGGCTTTGGGCGGCGTCTTTTTGACGTGCGCGAGTCCCACCATTTGCATCAAGCTGATGTACATCCAGCCAATGTCAAACTCATAGGGCTTGACCGACAGCTTGGCCGACGTGGGATAGGTGTGGTGGTTGTTGTGCAACTCTTCACCGGCAATGATGATGCCCCAGGGGGAAATGTTGGTGCTCGCATCAGGCGCTTCGAAATTGCGGTAGCCCCAGAAGTGGGCTGCACCATTGATGATGCCGGCCGCCATGATGGGCGTCCAAGCCATCTGCACGGCCCAAATGGACAAGCCCGCAGCGCCAAACAGGAACAGATCAATCACCATCATCAGACCCACGCCCTGCCAGGAGAAGCGTGTGTACAGATTGCGCTCGATCCAGTCGTTGGGCGTGCCGTGGCCGTAGCGCGCCATGGTTTCTTTGTTCTTGGACTCGGCGCGGTACAACTCGGCGCCTTGCAAGAGCACAGTACGGATGCCGTAGACGTGGGGGCTATGGGGGTCTTCAGCCTGCTCGCACTTGGCGTGGTGCTTGCGGTGGATCGAAGCCCATTCTTTGGTCACCTGCCCTGTCGTGAGCCAGAGCCAGAAACGGAAAAAATGCGAGGCAATCGGATGCAGGTCCAAGGCGCGATGCGCTTGGTGCCGGTGCAAGAACACGGTCACGCTGATCATGGTGATGTGGGTAACGCCCAAAGTAAACAGCACCATCTGCCACCAAGACCAGGCAAGCGCCCCATGGGACAGCCATTGCAGAACCGCATTGAACAAGACCGAATCTGTCATCAGCATATGTTGTTTGTCTCTTAGTAAGAAAAATAGGTAAACCAATCGGACCCATGCTTCTGTGCGCCAGCGCGCCTCTGAGCCTATCCATTGTAAAAGTTGCGAAGGAGTTTGACTATCGATTTTTGTAATTTACAAGCAAGTCACGCCAACTTCAGCCAAAAACTTCACTTCTTTTGCCAAACCGCAGCAAAAAACCCATCGGTTGCATGGCGCTGCGGCCACAGGCGCAGGTATAAATGGCCGCTTTCGCCGCCTGCGCACAGGCTGAACGCGTTCGCCACCTTCAAACCCGTCAGCACCTCGCCCGCGTCCAGCGGCGTGAAATCGGGGTTGGCTTCAGAAAAAGCCGCGGCAATGGATTCGTTCTCCTTGGGCAGCACGCTGCAGGTCGCATACACCAATCGCCCGCCGGATTTCAGCATGCGCGAGGCGCTTTGCAGAATGGCTGCCTGCTTGACCGCCATTTCATCCACCGCCTGCGGGCTTTGGCGCCACTTCAAATCGGGGTTACGTCGCAAGGTACCCAAACCGGTGCAAGGCGCATCCACCAGCACCCGGTCGATTTTTCCGGACAGGCGTTTGACGCGGTCGTCACGCTCATGGGCGATGGCTGCGGGGTGCACGTTGGACAGTCCGCTGCGCGCCATGCGCGGCTTGAAGGAATCGAGCCGGTGCGCCGAGGTATCAAAAGCGTACAGACGCCCGGTGCTGCGCATGGACGCGCCAATCGCCAGGGTCTTGCCCCCCGCACCGGCACAAAAGTCCACCACCATCTCACCGCGCTTGGCGTCCAGCAGCAGGGCCAGCAGCTGCGAGCCCTCGTCCTGCACCTCAAAGTCGCCGCGCAAAAAGGCCTCACTCTTGTTCAGCGCCGGTTTGCCTGCAATGCGCAAGCCCCAGGGTGAATACGGCGTGGGCACCGCCTTGATGCCCGCTTTGGCCAGCTCTTTTTGCACATCGGCGCGCTTGGCCTTGAAGTCGTTGACCCGCAAGTCCAGCCCGGCGCCGTGGTTGAGCTGCTCCACCAGCGGCCAAAACTCGTCGCCCAGCTGGTCTTTGAGCGGCTGCACCAGCCACTCAGGCAGGTTGTGGCGATGGCGCTCCATCAATTCAGACGGAGAAACCTTTTCGCAGGCGTCCAGCCAATTGGTTTCCTGCTCGGTCAGCGCACTGCGCAAAAAATCACCGGGGCCGTAAAAGCCCAATATCGCCAAGCGCCGCTCTTTGGGCCCGCTGCCCGAAGGTGCCAGGTGGTCAAACAACAGCTTTTTGCGCAAGACGGTGTACACCGTCTCGGCCATGGTGGCGCGCTCACGGGGGCCGAGGCCCCGGTTATCGCGGAAAAAACGGGAAACAATCGCGTCAGCGGGATGGTCAAATTTGAGTGTGAGCCGAACCAACTCGGCGCAGGCTTCTAATAGAGCTTTTGGATGCATAGAGGTGCATTGTCCCATGAGCGAAGAAAAACTCCCCCCATTAATTGCCACGCCGCCCGGCACCTACCGCCATTACAAGGGCGGCATGTACGAGGTCGTCGGCACCGTGCGCCACAGCGAAAGCCTGGAGCCCATGACCCTCTACCGCGCCTTGTATGGCGAGCAAGGCCTCTGGGTGCGCCCGGCAGCGATGTTTGAAGAAGAGGTCGTCATCGACGGCAAACGCCAGCCCCGCTTTCAGCGCATCGACGCACCGACTTAAAGGGCGTGATGGGAGCGCTGCGCCAACCAGTTGCGGATGGCGCGGGGGTAAATGATGTGCTCGGTGGCCAGCACGCGCGCGGCCAGGGTGTCCTGTGTATCGCCAGGCAGCACTGGCACCACCGACTGCTCCAGAATCGCGCCCGCATCCAGCTCGGCGCTCACCTGGTGCACCGTGGCACCGGCAAATTTGCAACCTGCATTGATTGCGCGCTGGTGCGTGTGCAGACCGGTAAATGCGGGCAGCAAGGAGGGGTGGATATTGAGCAAACGCCCCTCGTGCTGCGCCACAAATGCGGGGCTCAAGATGCGCATAAAGCCCGCCAACACCACCAGCGGCGGGCGCTCAGTCGTGCCATGCTGCGCAATCGCTGCAGCCAATGCCCGGTCAAACGCCTCGCGCGAACCATAGGCCGTGTGGTCCAGCACCTGGGTGGCGATGCCCTGCCCTTGCGCAAACTGCAAGCCGCCAGCGTTGGCCTTGTTGCTGATGACCGCTGCCACCTGCGCGCCAAACTGCGCTGCCCAGGCTTCTTTCTGCGCAGCGCGCACGATGGCCGCCATGTTGGAACCACCGCCGGAGATGAGGATGACGATGGCTTGGGGCGTGTTTTTCATGGTGTGGCGATTATCGCAAGCTGCTTTGCCGCCAGCGCCCCCCCGCTTTTGCAAAAAAAGTCACACGCCGGACAAATAAAAAAGCACGATCGTGCTAAAACCGCGGTAGTTCACCTTGGACCTTAACCGCATTGAACATTTGGAGCGTACGCAATGGATTTGGCATTCACCCCTGAAGAACAAAAATTCCGCGAAGACATTCGCGGCTGGGTTCGCGAGCACCTGCCCGCCGACATCTCGCACAAAGTGCACAACGCCATCCACCTGACGCGTGACGACATGCAGCGCTGGGGCAAGATTCTGGGCAAAAAAGGCTGGCTCGGCCACGCCTGGCCCAAAGAGTTTGGTGGCCCGGGCTGGACCGCCATCGAAAAACATTTGTTTGAAGAAGAGTGCGCCCTGGCCGGTGCCCCCCGCGTGGTGCCCTTTGGCCCGGTGATGGTGGCGCCTGTGATCATGGCCTTTGGCAACGCCGAGCAGCAGCAGCGCTTTTTGCCCGGCATCGCCAGTGGCGAAGTCTGGTGGAGCCAGGGCTACAGCGAACCCGGCTCGGGCTCGGACCTGGCCTCCGTCAAAACCCGCGCCGAGCGCGTGGGCGACAAATACATCGTCAACGGCCAAAAAACCTGGACCACCCTGGGCCAGTACGGCGAGTGGATCTTCTGCCTGGTGCGCACCAGCAACGAGGGCAAGCCCCAAACCGGCATCAGCTTCTTGTTGATCGACATGAAGTCGCCCGGCGTCACCGTGCGTCCCATCATCTTGATGGACGGCACCGCCGAAGTGAACGAAGTCTTTTTTGACAACGTGGAAGTGCCCGCCAACAACCTCATTGGCGAAGAAAACAAAGGCTGGAACTACGCCAAATACCTGCTGGCCCACGAGCGCACCAACATCGCTGATGTGAACCGCGCCAAACGCGAGCTCGAGCGCCTCAAGCGCATTGCCAAAGTCGAAGGCGTGCTGAATGACGTCCGTTTCCGTGACGAAATCGCCAAGCTCGAAGTCGAGGTGGTGGCGCTGGAGATGATGGTGCTGCGCGTGCTGGCCGCTGAAAAAGCGGGCAAACAAAGCATGGACATTGCCAGCTTGCTCAAGATTCGTGGCAGCGAGATTCAGCAGCGCTACAGCGAGCTGATGATGCTCGCCGCAGGCCCCTTTGCCCTGCCCTTGATCCGCGAGGCTATGGAAGCCGGCTGGCAAGGCGATTCGGTGGGCCACGCCCACTGCGCGCCCCTGGCGTCCACCTATTTCAATATGCGCAAAACCACGATTTACGGCGGCAGCAATGAAGTGCAACGCAACATCGTTTCGCAATTCGTGCTCGGCTAAACGCACACCCCATTTCAAGGACAAGACCATGGATTTCGATTTTTCTGACGACCAAGAACAACTGCGCGACGCAGTGCGCAAATGGGTGGACAAGGGCTACAGCTTTGACCGCCGCCGCGTCACCGAAAAAGCGGGCGGCTTTGACCGCGCTGCCTGGAACGAACTGGCCGAACTCGGCCTGTGCGGCCTGTATGTGCCCGAGGACGACGGCGGCCTGGGCATGGGCCCGACCGAAGGCATGGTGGTGATGGAAGAGCTGGGGCGCGGCATCGTGCTTGAGCCGCTCAACCAGGCGCTGATTGCCGGCGCCATCATCGCCAACTACGGCGACGCCGCCACCAAAGCCGCCTGGCTGCCCCGCATCAGCAGCGGCGAAGCGCTGGTCGTGCTGGCCTACCAGGAGCCAGGCGCGCGCTATGCGCTCAACGCCTGCAAAGCCACGGCCCAAGCGGCCAGTGGCGGCTACCAGCTGCAAGGACACAAAAGCGTGGTACCCGTGGGCGACCAGGCAGACGCCTTTTTGGTACCCGCACAGCTCAATGGCAAAACCGCCCTGTTCCTGGTGGAGCGCAGTGCCACCGGCGTGAGCTGCCGTGGCTACGGCACCCAGGACGGCGGCCGCGCTGCTGAAGTGCAGCTGGACCACGCCGCTGCCACCCTGGTAACGCTGGACGGCCAAACCGCCCTGGAACACGCAGTGGACATCGGCATTGCCGCCACTTGCGCTGAGGCCGTGGGCGTGATGGACAAGGCCATGACGATCACCGCCGAGTACCTCACCACGCGCAAGCAATTTGGCGCGGTGATCGGCAGCTTCCAAGCCCTGCGCCACCGCGCTGCGGACATGAAGATGCAGCTGGAACTGGCCCGCTCCATGAGCTACTACGCCAGCCTCAAGCTCAATGCACCCACCGCAGAGCGCCGCGCCGCCATGGCCCGTGCCAAGTACCAGCTGGGCACGTCCATGCGCTTTGTCGGCCAGCAAGCGGTGCAGTTGCACGGCGGCATTGGCGTGACCAATGAATACATCGTCAGCCACTACTTCAAGAAATTGACGCAGCTGGAAATGACCTTCGGCGACAGCCTGCACCACCTCGGTGAAGTGTCTGCCCGCATGGAGGATAAGGCCGGTGTGTTTGCCTAAAACAGCGCGCGGATAAACCGCCAATGAAAAAGCCCCTCATTGAGGGGCTTTTTTGTTTTTGGCGGAAACGGAGGCAATCTGGCTGCTCGAAGAAGTCTTAGAAGACTAGAGGCAACGGCGGCAAATCTCAGAACCTGTTTACCAGCTACTTCATTGGAGAAAAATGGATGTTTGCTGGCAAACAACTCGACCTAGCGGTTCTTGTTCTCTATCTTACCTTCTTGGGTCGCACAGCGTCTTACGCGGACAAAGTGCGGTAACTGAAGCGGTAACTTATGGAGAAAAAACATGCCAGTTCACATCACGCAGGCTCACGCCACCAAGGTCAATCAACCAGGTCGAATCTACGACACTCACAGAGGTCTACACCTATGGGTCAAGTCGGAAAAGGCCAAGTACTGGATTTACAGGAACGCCAAGGACGGAAAGCGAACCGACATCAGCCTGGGCAGCTTTCCACGTGTAGGGGTCGCCGAGGCTCGTCGTAAGGCAGGAGAGCTGGCTGACCAGATAGGCCACGGGGTGACGCCTGTCACGCGGCGTATGGAGATTGCTGTCGCCAAGGAAGCTGAGAAGCAAGCAATCACCTTCAGCGAATTAGCAAAGCAGATTGTCGAGTCCAAGCAACCCGAATGGAAAAACGCCAAGCACGCTCAGCAGTGGAGCAATACGCTCGAGGAATACGCCTTTCCACAGGTTGGTCAAAAGGCTCTGGCCGACATCACCACCGATGACATCCTCCAAATCCTCACACCTATTTGGCAAACCAAGACGGAGACAGCCACCAGGCTGCGTGGTCGGATAGAACGCGTGCTGGCAGCAGCCACCATAAAGGGGCTGCGCCACGGCGTAAATCCGGCCCAGTGGCGCGGTCATCTTGATTGCTTGCTACCGCAAGCCAAGAAGCTCAAGAAGGTTAAGCACCACCCTGCCATGCCTTACCAGGAGCTACCTCAGTTCGTCGAACTCCTGCAAGGTAGGGATGGGGCAGCCGCACTGGCTCTGGAATTTTGCATATTGACTGCAGCCCGAACCAGTGAGGTCTTACTGGCAAAGCGAAGCGAGATAGCTGGCGATGTCTGGACAGTTCCTGCGGAACGCATGAAAGCTGGCAGGGAACACAAAGTTCCTCTTTGCTCACGAACTCATCAACTCATCACCAAGGCGATGGAGTTAGATGCCGATAGCGAATATGTGTTTTCCAAGAAGGAAAAGCCAATGAGTAATATGGCGTTCTTAGCCTTGCTCAAGCGCATGGGGCGGGATGACGTTACGACCCATGGTTTTCGGTCAACATTCCGTGATTGGGTCAGTGAGGAAACAGACCACAGTCCTGAAGTTGCCGAGATGGCATTGGCGCACACGATTGCCAACAGGGTTGAGGCGGCCTACCGTCGCGGTGACCTGGTAGAGAAGCGTCGCCTACTTCTAAAAGATTGGGAAGATTTTTGTCTTGGTCGCTTTTAAAAAATATGCTCAAAATTTCTAAACGAAAAATTTCACCAACCCTACAAGCTCATTTCGTCGAGCTCCAAAATAAGGTAATGCAGGAGCGAGCTGAACTGCTCAAAAAGTTGACCAAAAGCGATTTAGTGACTTGGGCTGCATACCTTGAAACAACCCTTTTTTGTGAGCGCATAGTTCATGAAACAGCGTTGGCAAAGCGGAAAGTCGGTGGAGGCATGCAAAACACAGAAAAAGCTCTTACCAGCAAGGTACTGGTTCCAAAGGCGATAGATGACTTGGTCGCAGCGGGGCTCACCGTTACCGAGCAATCCATGAAAGACCAGATACAGAAATATCCAGAATTGCAGGGGAGCAAAACGTTCAATGAGTTGATAAGCGAAAACGCTATCAAGCAACATCTGAAAAATTTTAACAAAACGCTTAGAGCAACTTCCTCGTGAAAGGAGTTTTGCTAGCAAACAACGTGACTTCAGTGTTCTAAAACTTTCTACTGAGAATCGTTGCAATCCGCGACGCTTTTATTGGAGAAATTTATGAAGGACGAAAATCCGCGCTTCAAGCGCATTGACGATGTCGCTGACATCACTGGTATGGGCAAGTCAACCATCCTTGCCTGGGAGTCACAAGGCCGGTTTCCCAAAGCCGTCAGGCTCTCACCGACCTTCAGGGTCTGGCTGGAATCCGACGTACACAAGTGGATTCTTGAAAAGCATGCCGAGCTAGCTGGCAATGCTGAAACGGTAGGAGCTTGACATGAAACACACCACAGTCAAATCCATCAACAAAGAATCGGCCCCGCGCCAACAGGGCCTTCTCTATTCGCCACACGACATTGTTGCAGAGCTTGAGCCAGCCGCCAAGGCCCTGGGTATCGGCATCACGATTGCGCCAACAAACGAAATCCGAATCAGCCGTTGGCACTACTCCAGGAGCTTCCAGGATGGCGCTGCCGCTTTACAGTTCTTACAAGAGATGGGGGTGCAGCCATGAGCGCAAACGTAGCTGCCATCTACACGGCCACAAACGTTTCTCCCAGAACTTTGATAGCCACCAGCTTGAGCGTCTTTTTGGGCATGGAGATAACGCCTCAAGAGGCGATTCTTGAACCATGGCTGAACACCAAGAGCCTCAACATGCTGCACGCCAAGCGAGGTGTTGGCAAAACTCACATGGGGCTTGCAATCGCTTACGCAGTCGCCACTGGGACGTCTTATTTGAGATGGAAAGCACCGAAGCCCAGAAAGGTCGTCTATCTCGACGGAGAAATGTCAAGCTATAGCCTGCAATCAAGGCTGCAAGCCATCTCGGAGGCAACACAGTGTGACCCTAACCTGCTGGATAACCTGCGCATCTTCACGCCTGATTTGCAGCACGGGCCGATTCCCGACCTTGCTGAACGCGGTTGGCACTTGGCTGTGCGAGAACTGATAGGCGATGCAGAATTGGTCATCGTAGACAACCTATCTTGCTTGGCACGCAGTGGTGGTCAAGAGAATGACTCTGACTCATGGGACGTTATGTCGGAATGGGCGCTGGGTCTGCGTCGTGATGGCGTAGCTGTGCTTTTCATGCACCACAGTGGTAAGAACGGCCAACAAAGGGGTACTTCGCGCAGAGAAGACATCCTTAATGTGGTCATTAACCTTAAACACCCCGCCGATTACGCATCGGAAAAGGGGGCGCACTTCGAGGTGCATTTTGAGAAAGGCAGGGAACTCTATGGCGAAGATTCGAAACCTTTCCTCGCCAAGATGCTTAGCAACGAAGGACTTCAGTACTGGGAGATTGAGGATTTGGATGCCTCAACGTTCGACCAGGTGGTGGCCATGACCAACCTAGGCATGATGATGCACGACATAGCAGCGGAGTTGGGTGTAAACAAATCGACTGTTTCTCGCCACCAAAAGCGTGCCAAGGAGGAAGGTCTAATCAAGAAAACGCCATAAGGCTTGAAAAGTGTTGCATGTTGCGTTCCCTAGGGCGTGCAACGTGCAACATTTTGGTAAAGAGCGGAGTGTGGGCTAATTCGCCCACCTCCCCATATATATTTATGACAAAGCCTAGGTGACCTAGTATTACTAGATTGTATAGATAAAAATATCTATCACAATGAAAATATACCAATTGCTTTTGCTCAAAAGTCACTACATTCCGGCGGCGGCAGCCTCTCGACTAAATCGCCGAGCCATATCTATATAAAATTTACCAGCGTCATCTATAGTTTCTGCAACCGTCCGCATATCAGAATCAATTATTGACCGGTTTTTATCAAAGCAGACAGTATATTTATAGGCTTGGTTCTGAAATATTTCAAATTGAGATAGCATAGCATTTATCCCCATTTTTGAGCTTAGAGCGACAGATTTTTTGAATCGGGCTTTAGCGCAGTCCATGTACGCGCCTAAATTTCGCTCAAATCCTTGATAACAGGCACTAGTTGCCGAGTTTCCGTAAATTTCTATAAGTCTATCTACCGAGTTTGATTCTGATTGAATATCGTCAGATATTCGCTCAACCTCTGCGCGTACAACTCTATACATTTTAGAGTAGTAATCCTTAGAGTAATTCACATCTGGAGTGGAGTGTTCGCAGTTATAGATGACATCAAAAATTTTATCAAATCTGGCTTTCCAGTACCTTTCACCGATTTCCTTCATGTCCATAACGTGAGCATCTGCTCTTGCTATACCTTCAACAAGCATTCTTTTAACATCATTGGCCATATTAATTTGCATTTCAGTGTTGCTTTGCGCATTCACACTTGAAGCAGCTAAAAGAATAAAAGCTAGACGTAAAAGAGAAATTCCCAGCGACTTAAGCGTCTGGATATACCACGGAAAAAACCTAACCAAGAGTATGTGCATCTTGAGAAGCAAATACAGTCTTTTATTTGTTATGAAGTTTATGTGTTGTTGAATTCTACTGCTTCGGAACATAGACCTTCTGCCCATATTCGTTTATGTAGTACTGACCACCTTTTGGGCCGGTGTAAATGGTCTGGCCAGCGCCGTAGTTGCTAGCTTCTGGGGTGTAGTCATTGGCCCTTGAACCCGACGTGCCGGTGTACGGGTTTGTGTTGCCCTGTGACGAGTAGTTGTCGGTTGTGGTGCTGTTTGGCGACGAGCGGTAGTAGCCTTGGACGCAAGTGCCATCCTTGCGGCAATAACCGTTGACGTATGTGTCCGCGACAGCCGTGAAGGAGAAAAGCAGGGACAGGACGAGAAAGAGAAATTTTTGCACTGTTAACTCCAGTCTGCAATCAAGTAGGAAAGCGAGGCCCATCTACCCCTAGGACAAGATTCGTGGATAGAAGGCTTTACTGCGGCGTATGGCTCGGCCCTCACCTAACCTTGAATCTAAAGTGTAGACTATTTTCCGTGGACTGAGGGTCTCCCCTGCCGCATCCTTTGGCGGTGCAGAATCAGTTCACCAATCAACAACGCTTACTTGCGCTAAACGTGCGGAAGCTACGTCTTCTACGAGGCCTGTCGCAAGAGGCGATGGCACTGGAAGCGGAAATTGACAGGACGTATGCCAGTCAGATAGAGCGCGGAATAGGCAACCCCAGCCTAAAGGTGATTTGCGCGATTGCTGCCGTTCTAGCGGTTCACCCCACCCAATTGCTAACCGAAAGCGTGTAAATTTTTTACTGCGGGCGAGGAGTGGGGGTCACGCCACACCGAGGCTGCTGCCCCATCTAGGTCGCCAGGGAGGCTAATGCGAGTGCGCAAAACCAACCTCCACCCAAAGGGCCAATCCTGATTTGCGGTAACTTTTGCGGTAATTTTTTCAGGTTTCTGAGCTTTTCACTCACAAACACTTGACATTTGGCGGAAACGGAGGGATACAAATCTTTACAACTCTCCTATGAGAAAGCTGTGTTTAGTACTCCCAGATTCAACAATTATGCAACAAAAACTAATGCAGATAAGACAGAGACCATCTCGGGTCCATCTAAAGTATCAAACTTTCCATTCTTGATCATTTCAGCGATCAATAAATCTGTTTCACCATAAATTTTGGCAAGTAAATTAC
>CAIYRQ010000268.1 GCA_903928635.1 uncultured beta proteobacterium
ACTCCAATTATATTTGTTTGGAGCGGTCTAAATTTGAGTCTTGAAAAAATTAATTATAAATATTTTCTTTATGCTGCAGCAGTTGGCTCAATTGCTTCTGTGGGCGCCTATTTAGTAGTGGGGAGAGAGCAATATCTAGCTTCTCTGGTGATTTATTCTTACCTTAACTACTGGAATGACTATATGATAATTCTTTGGTTAATTTCATTCACTACCCATGGTTTTTCAAATAAATCAATAGTTTCATCAAAGAGCGAATTTCTTTTGGTATTTGTATTGATATCTGGAGCTGTACTGTTGTCTGCATCCCGAGCTTCAATTGTTTTTTTGATATTTACTTTTATAGGGTTTGCTAAGGACGTCAAATTGAATTTTTTTCATTTTATGGCGGCGATTGGTTTGTCATTAACAACACTCGCTAATGACGAACGGCTTAACGAAAAATTTAAATCTGTTTTATATGCTGATCCGGTTTCGGGTCGTGGTGATATATGGGAATCAGGTCTTGCTCTTTTGGCCGAAAATCCAATTTTTGGAGTGTCTGATATTGATATCTCATCATTACATTCAACCTGGGTTGATATATTTGTAATTTTTGGATTTTCTTCTGTATTTTTATTTATGGTATTGCTGATCTCTATAGGAAAAGTAATTTCTAATTCAAGTCAAATGACGATATCCTTAGGATTGATTGGTTTTTTCTTGGGGCCTTTTTCCTTTAATGTTCCACTTCGTCAGTTGAATATTTTTTTTGCTTTACTTATATTAATATCTCTCGCTTTGAGTGCTCGTAGGAATTTCTTTGCTCATTCAAAGTAAAAGTGTGACGCAACATTTTGATTGGACTCGATTACGATGAAAATATGCTTTTTATCCTCGATGCATCCTGCAAACGATAAGCGAGTTTTTGACAAAGAGGCAGCCTACTTGGCGAGCGCAGGATTCGCCGTTCTACATATTTGTCCTGGCAAACAGAATAATGTTTTTTTTAAAAAGGGTGTGCGAATCTTGACCTATCCTATGCCGTTAGGGATTAAAGGTCGTATCAGGCAATTGTTGATGCTCTATCGCTTGGCACGTGAAGAAGATGCGGACGTTTACCATTGCAATGAGGTTGACTCTTGGGGCGTTGGTGTCGCGTTGAAGATATTGCAAGGCAAGCGCTGCATATTCGATGTCCATGAACACTACCCAAGCACGTTTGCCGAGAGCCGCTTTCCAAGATGGTTCCAGCCGTTGGTTGCTTCTTTTGTTAGGCTGACTTTCTGTTTGCTGACGCCCTTTACCGATCGTATTGTGTTGGCAAAACGATCTGTTTCGGCTGATTTCCATACGTTGGACAGCAAGAAAATTCTGGTTCAGAATTACACGCCGTTGGCGGGGTTGAATTTCTCGAATGCTGCTTTTCCGGCTCGCCAGAAGGCTGTCTACACGATGGTGCATCTTGGTTTGTTCAGTAAAGTTCGCGGGTGGCCGCAAGTCTTGGATGCGCTTTCCACGATGAAGCACAAGAACGTGCACTTGCAGATTATTGGTGAGTTCAACGACGGAAGCAGGGTTGAATTCGAGCAACGTGTGGCCACGCTCGGTTTATCAAAGCGCGTTGAAATTCTCGAATGGATGCCGTTTGACGAGGCCTTCTCGTATCTACTTAATGCCGACATAGGCATCATCGCGTTCCAGCCGGGGGTGCAAAACCATGTGTATGCAATGCCGCACAAAATGTTCGATTACATGGCCGCAGGCTTGGTGGTTGTACTTCCGGCGTTTGCAGTGGAGGTGGCGCCCGTGGTTGAAGAGTCAGATTGTGGCGTGTTGATCGACCCGGCGGATCCGAAAGATATAGCCAGCAAGCTGGACGCACTCGTCGGTACGCCAGCAGTTATGCGTGAGATGGGCTTGCGAGGTAAGGAAGCCGTACGCAATCGCTACAACTGGGAAGCTGAAGCTGCCCGACTTATTGCGATGTACAAGGCATTGGAGAATGCGAATTGAGACAGGTTCTACAAGACATGGCCAAGGGTGGTACCACCATCACCGAAGCTCCGGCGCCCAAGGTCAGCTGTGAGCATGTGTTGATCCACACGACGTGTTCACTAATTTCTGCGGGTACTGAGCGCATGCTGGTAGGTTTCGGAAAGGCCTCCTACTTGGAAAAGGCCCGGCAGCAGCCCGACAAGGTGAAGATGGTATTGGAGAAGGTGGCGACCGATGGGTTGATGACAACCATCGAGGCTGTTCAGTCCAAGCTCGCTCAGCCACTCCCCCTTGGATATTGCAATGTGGGCGTAGTGGCAGAAGTGGGCGCTAGCGTTCATGGTTTCCAGGTGGGTGACCGGGTGGTGTCCAACGGGCCGCACGCTGATGTGGTGAAGGTGCCCAAGAACCTGTGTGCCCGCATTCCGGCCGAGGTAGAGGATGAATCTGCAGTCTTTGTGGTGGTGGCCAGCATCGGCCTGCAGGGCATGCGTCTGGCTCAACCCACGCTGGGCGAGGCGTTTGTGGTCACTGGGGCGGGTTTGATCGGCTTGCTAACGGTGCAGATGCTGCGCGCGCAGGGGTGCCGTGTGCTGGCGATCGACTTTGATGAATACAAACTGGCGCTGGCCCGACAGTTCGGTGCACAGACCTGCAACCCCGGCGCAGGTGAAGACCCTGTGGCCGCCGGTATGGCTTTGAGCCGCGGCAAAGGGGTGGATGGGGTGATCATTACCGCATCCACGCCTTCTAATGACCCAGTGACCCAGGCCGCACGCATGTGCCGCAAGCGGGGGCGCATAGTGCTTGTGGGGGTGACGGGGTTGGAGCTTAACCGGGCCGACTTTTACGAGAAGGAATTGAGCTTCCAGGTCAGCTGCTCTTACGGTCCGGGCCGCTACGACCCGAGCTATGAGGAAAAGGGCCAAGACTACCCACTGGGCTTTGTGCGGTGGACGGAACAGCGCAATTTTGAAGCGGTGCTGGACATGCTGGCCAGTGGCCAGCTGGATGTGAAGCCGCTGATCACGCATCGCTTTGCGTTTGATGAGGCGCCCAAGGCATATGAAGCGCTCACGGCTGACAAAACGGGGCTGGGCATGCTGCTGCAGTACACGTCGCCCACAGCCCAGCGCATGGTGCGGCAGGTGACGCTCAAGCCCGGCGCCACGTTCACCCCTCAGCGCCCGTTGATGGGGTTTATTGGTGCAGGCAATTACGCCTCTCGCATGCTGATTCCCGCGTTCAAGGCAGCAGGGGCGCAGTTCCATACCATCGTCACGGCGGGTGGTATCAACGGTGTGATCCATGGTGAGAGGGCCGGGTTTGCCCAGGCCTCGACAGACATGGCAGCCTTGCTTGCCAACGCGGCCATCAATACAGTGGCTATCGTAACCCGGCACGACACACACTCACGTTTTGTAGTGCAAGCGTTGCAGGCGGGCAAGCATGTGTTTGTCGAGAAGCCTTTGGCCATCGATTTGGAGGGCCTGGACGCTGTGCGCGCTGCTTATGACGCGGCGCAGACGCGCACCCCAAATGGCGGCCCGCAGGTGATGGTGGGTTTCAACCGTCGTTTTTCGCCGCAGGTGCAGAAGATGAAAGTGCTGCTGGCGCCAGTGAAGGAACCCAAGAGCTTCATCATGACGATGAATGCGGGGGCTATTCCAGCCAATCACTGGACACAAGATAGCGCCGTGGGGGGAGGTCGCATCATTGGCGAGGCATGCCATTTTATAGATCTCATGCGCTTTCTAGCGGGCAGTCCCATTGTGTCCATCCAGGCTCGCCGCATGGGAGATGCACCGGGCCTGGCGATCACCGAAGATAAGGCCTCGATTACCTTGGGGTTTGAAGACGGTTCGTTTGGCACAATCCTTTATTTGGCTAATGGGGCGGCGAGTTTTCCAAAGGAACGGGTAGAGGTGTTCACGGCAGGGCGTGTGCTGCAGCTGGACAACTTTCGCAAGCTCAAGGGTTATGGCTGGCCAGGCTTTAGCAAGATGAACCTATGGAAGCAGGACAAAGGGCAAAACGCTTGCGCCGCTAAGTTTTTACAGGCTATTGAAAAGGGTACGCCTGCCATACCAGCGGATGAGATTTTTGAGGTGGCACGCGTTACCATCGAAGTGACGGAACTTCTGCGCAGCCAATGAAAAATTGGGCCTCCAAAGCGCGGACTTTTATGGCACTGGGCCTGCCCAATGCCGCACGAGTGGCTGGTTATCGCCTTGGCGTCAAATTCGGTCTTAATTCGGTTAGGCGGCTGCAGGCAGGCGTACCGCATGGGCCGTTCTTTATGCCTATTCAGGCTAACAGCGCTGTAGATGCTCCAGCAGTTTCAGCTTGGCAAACTTCGGCGTTGTTGTTCAGTCATTGGCGCATTGCACTAACGGATGCCCCTCCCGACTGGCTGGCCAACCCTCTGAACGGCCAGCGGATTTCAGGGCCGGATAGGAGTTGGTGGCAGATCCCTGACTTCGACCCCGCCGTGGGCGACATCAAGCTCATTTGGGAGTTGTCGCGAATGGACTGGGTGCTCGCGTTTTCTCAGCGGGCGAGTCAAGGTGATGCGGCTGCCTTGAAACGGTTAAACGAATGGCTGGCTGACTGGTGCAGCCACAACCCGCCCTACAAGGGGCCGAACTGGAAGTGTGGCCAAGAGGCATCCATTCGTGTGATGCATCTTTCCATGGCTGCTTTGATATTGGGGCAGGTATGCACAGCTACTTCTGGTTTGCGCGACTTGATACGCCTGCACCTGCAGCGTATTGCGCCCACCGTTCAGTACGCTATGGCTCAGGACAATAACCACGGCACTTCTGAAGCTGTTGCTTTGTTTATAGGGGGCAGTTGGTTGGTCGCTTTGGGCTTAAAGGAAGGCGAGCACTGGGCGAATACAGGGCGCCGTTGGCTTGAAAATCGTGCTGCTCGGTTGATCGGACCGCAGGGCAGCTTCAGCCAATATTCGCTCAACTACCATCGCGTCATGCTTGATACCTTCTGCATGGCCGAAGTGTGGCGTAGAAACTTGGGGCTACCTTCTTTCAGTGAGCATTGGCAATCCAAGGCACTGGCCGCTACCGAATGGCTGCGGCACATGGTAAATACAGTAAATGGCGATGCCCCCAACGTGGGTGCCAACGACGGCGCTCGATTGCTGCAGTTGACCAATACCCCGTATCGGGACCACCGGCCAACTGTGCAGCTTGCCATGGCGCTGTTTGACCGCAAGCGTGCTTACGAGCAGCCTGGAACTTATGACCATCCCTTGCATTGGCTGGGTGTCGATATTCCATCACATGTTGCGCCTATAACAAAGAGCTACGAAGCCGACGATGGTGGTTTTGCCATCCTGCGGCGCGGAGTTGTTATGGCCTTGTTACGTTACCCGCGGTTTCGATTTCGCCCCAGTCAAGCCGATGTACTACACCTAGATTTTTGGCTGGGGGTGGACAACGTGCTGCCCGATGCCGGCACATTCAGCTACAACACAGATCCGAAGTGGTTAGGCTATTTTGGCGGGACGGCCAGCCACAACACAGTTCAATTTGATGGCCGGGACCAGATGCCTAGGCTTGGTCGTTTTTTGCTGGGTGACTGGTTGCGAACGACTTGGCTGCAGCCATTAAAAGAAGACGCTCAAGGCACATACTTCGGAGCTGCATATCAGGATGGGCAGGGAGGCGTTCATCGACGTCGCATTACGCTGAAGGATGACCTATTGCGTGTTCAAGATGACGTGACGGGCTTTTCCTGCAAGGCGGTGCTGCGCTGGCGTCTACGGCCCCGTTATTGGCAGATTGAAGACGAGGCTGGGAAACTGAGTTTAGCCAGCAGGCTGGATACAAAGCAAACGCTGACAGTAAGTAGTAATAAGTCTATTGTGCGCTATGAACTGGTGGAGGGATATGAATCTCTCCATTACATGGAAAAAACAGAGGTCTCTGTATTGGAGATCGAGGTGCGAGAGCCCTGCTCTTTGGTAACTGAATTAAGGTGGTGCAATGCTCGCTAAGCTCAAGTATCTTTTCATAAAAAAAATTTATGCGGATCACAATGATGCCAAGCCTGTCAGGGCAATTCTTCGTGAGTTGTTATTAAACCTATCGCTTGATGCTAAAGGTCTGAACGTTGGTGCCGGGCAAACCAAGCTGGATCCGCGCATTATGAATATGGAAATTGAGCCGGGTGAAGGCATAGACATCGTAGGATCGGTCGAGGATATCCCTTGTGACAGCAACTTTTTCGACTTGGTGATCACACAAGAAGTTCTGGAGCACGTCAGGTCACCCCACCTTGCGGTTAAGGAAATACACCGGGTTCTGAAGCCGAACGGGATCGCCTACATTCAATTGCCGTTCATTATTGGCTATCACCCATGTCCGAAAGACTACTGGAGGTTCACGCATGAGGGGCTTATCGAACTTGTTGAGTCCGCCAATTTTGAAGTGATGAAGATTGCAGTAACTGTAGGCCCGGCCGTTGGTTTCTATCGCATCAGCGTTGAATTTTTTGCAATCGTCATGGCGGCAATTTATTCAAAGCTATATAAGCCTGCCAAGTTGCTCTTTTCTATTATTTTTTTTCCAGTCAAATGGCTCGATCCACTCTTGAAAAGAAGTGATGAGATGAACCGGATTGCTGGTGGCTACTTCATCGTTTGTCGCAAAAATAGTCGCTCATGAAAGTTCTGTATTTTCATCAGCATTTCAATACGCCGAGCGGTATCGTTGGAATTCGCTCCTATCAGATGGCAAAGGCGCTCATTCACCAAGGGCATGAGGTAACGATAGTCTGCGGTAGTTATGAAGGCGGCAAGACAGGTCTGACGGAACCGTTTGTAGGCGGACGTCGTCGTGGCATGGTGGACGGTATCGAAATTATTGAGTTTGACTTAGCTTAT
The DNA here is from genome assembly GCA_903928635.1 of uncultured beta proteobacterium. Taxonomy (GTDB): domain Bacteria; phylum Pseudomonadota; class Gammaproteobacteria; order Burkholderiales; family Burkholderiaceae_C; genus Allorhodoferax. Next base: position 6,884 of record CAIYRQ010000268.1, read on the forward strand.
TCAAATGCCGATGGTTTTATAAAGCGTGCCCTGACATTCTGTAACTTTGCACTACGTAGCATTGGCCTGGCATTTACAGAAAAATACGATGTACTGTTCGCCACTACCACGCCGCTCACCGCAGGTATACCTGGGATCTTTGCACGTTGGCTGCGCGGCAAACCTTTCGTCTTTGAAGTGCGCGATCTGTGGCCAGAGTTGCCGAGGGCCATGGGCGTCATCCGCAATCCGCTGGTACTTAGCGCGATGTCAATACTTGAGTGGGCAAGTTACCGGTCTGCGCATCGTCTGATTGGCCTTGCGCCCGCTATCGTCAAGGGAATCGCTGCCCGCGGTGTGAGGCCAGAACGAATTCAAATGCTGCCCAACGGCTGCGACTTGGACATATTTTCCATCCGAGTAGAGCCTTGGCGACCAGAGGAGGTGCGGGCGACTGATCTACTCGCGCTGTTCGCTGGCACCCACGGTATTGCGAACGGATTGGACGCCGTGCTGGATGCCGCTGTTGAACTTAAGCGACGTGGGCGTGAGGACATCAAGCTGGTGCTCATCGGCCAGGGCAAACTCAAGGCGGGCTTACAAGCCCGGGCGGCGCGTGAAGGCCTGGATAACGTGATGTTCCACGACCCGGTGAACAAGGTCAAACTGGCTGGTCTGATGGCAGCCACAGACCTAGGCTTGCAGATATTGGCCAACGTCCCGGCGTTTTATTACGGTACATCGCCCAACAAGTTTTTTGACTACATTGCAGCCGGCTTGCCGGTGCTGAACAACTACCCAGGCTGGCTGGCCGAGATGATCACCAAACACCGCTGCGGCTTTGTCATACCACCAGACAACCCAGTCGCCTTTGCGGATGCACTTGAGCAAGCCGCTGTCGACCGCGAGGCGCTGAAAGCCATGGGGCAACGCGGCCGCGCTCTGGCCGAAACCCATTTCGACCGAATCAAGCTCGCCGACCGCTGGGTGGATTGGGTGACTGAGGTGAAGGCGTGAAGCGGGTCTTTGATTTCGTCCTGGCCCTGTGTGGTTTGCTTGCACTGGCACTGCCCCTGTTGGTGCTGACTTGGCTTGTACGCCGCAAGCTGGGCAGCCCGGTGTTCTTCCGACAGGTACGCCCGGGCCTATACGGCAAGCCGTTTCTTATGGTCAAGTTCCGCACCATGACAGATGCGCGAGGCGCCAACGGCGCTTTGCTGCCCGATGCGCAGCGGCTCATGCCCTTTGGCCGCTTTTTGCGCGCCAGCAGTCTGGACGAGTTGCCAGAGTTGTGGAATGTGCTCAAAGGCAAGATGAGTCTGGTGGGGCCGCGTCCATTGCTCATGGAATATTTGCCGCTTTACACCCCCGAGCAGGCCCGCCGCCATGAGGTTCGCCCGGGCATCACGGGTTGGGCGCAGGTGAACGGCCGCAATGCGATCAGCTGGGCCGACAAGTTTGCACTGGACGTTTGGTATGTGGATCACCACAGCCTTTGGCTAGATGTGAAGATTTTGTGGCTCACGGTGCGCAAGGTGTTGGTGCGTGATGGGATCAGCGCCCCCGGTGATGCCACGATGCCTAAATTTGACGGGGCTCAGAAGCAGCCCTGATTAAGTCCCTGTTTAGTCAGTTATAGCTTGCATTACCTTTGTGCAAAGCTTCTTGGACGTGAACATTTGAACGGCGAGAACCACTGATGAAGAAAAATATTTTGTTGCTTTCGGCAGGCCGCCGTGTGGAGTTGGCACAGGCCTTCAGGTCTGAGATAACCGCAAGATCGCTGGTCGCCAAGCTTTTCGCAACAGAAATGCGGCCGGAATTTTCTGCTGCCTGTCAGGTTGTGGAGCAATCGTTCAAGGCTCCGCGCGTAACAGATCCTGCGTACATTGATTATCTTTTGACCACTTGTCTTGAATGGGAAATTGGTTTGGTGGTCCCGACCATCGATACCGAACTGCTGTTGTTGTCGCAAAACCGTGAGCGTTTCGCTGCGAACGGTATTCACATTGTGATTTCGGATGAAGAACTGGTCCGCGTTTGTCGTGACAAGCGGTTAACGGCCGATTTATTTGCACAAATGGGTATTGATTCACCCAAAATTTATCCGAGAGAAAACATTAAATTCCCGTGTTTTGCAAAACCGTACGACGGCAGTTGCAGCATTGGTGCATTGGCTATCCGTGAACCTCAAATGCTGTCAGACGCTATGGTGTCAGACGAAAAGATGATGTTCATGGAATTGATTGAAGATGGCTTTGATGAATACACCGTAGACGCATACTTTGACAGGCATGGCGTACTTGCTTGTTTTGTTCCACGCCAACGACTGGAAATCCGCGCAGGTGAGATCAGTAAAGGCGTTACTCGCAAACACCATGTTTATGAATATTTGCTTGAAAAGCTGCCTGCATTGACAAGAGCGAGAGGTTGCATCACCTTGCAGTTGTTCAGCAATCCAAAAACTGGGCGCTTTGCAGCTCTTGAAATCAATCCACGTTTTGGCGGTGGCTACCCGTTGTCTTATAGCGCTGGCGCCAATTACCCTGGATGGCTGATTGACGAATATTTGTTGGAGCGCGATGTTTCATTCGTAGATAGTTGGGAATCGAATTTATTGATGCTCCGCTATGACGCAAAGGTATTGGTACATGGTGCAGTCTGAACCGCTCGAAATGGTGATTGTTTTTGATTTGGACGACACCCTTTACAAGGAGATCGACTATCAGATTTCTGGCTTTAACGCCGTTTGCAACTGGATAAATGATGTTTACGGCTTTAGCCTTTGGGCAGAATTGGAAAGGTTAATCCAATTAAAGGTGCAAGATGTACTCGGAGGGCTGTGTGATGCAGCGGGGTTACAGCCATCGGTTAAGGAGACCTTATTGTGGGTATACCGTCTTCATCTGCCATTGATCCAGTTGTCACCAGGTGTTGATGCTTTTCTAAATGAATTGGAGGCCAACTGCCAGGCTGCTATTCTCACAGATGGGCGCGCTGTTAGCCAAAGACTAAAACTCAAATCCCTAGGATTGTCACATTTACCTGCGTACATTTCTGAAGACTATTGCTCAGAAAAACCAGCCCCTGATCGCTTTAAATTAATAATGCGCGAAATGCCTGCAATGCGTTATGTATATGTAGGAGATAATTTAAAAAAAGATTTTTTAGCGCCAAATGAGCTTGGCTGGTCCAGCATTTGTTTGCGTGACAATGGTAAAAATATTCACAAACAAATATTTGAAAAAGAAATTAATAGTCAAGCGCCAAAGTTTTGGATTGATAATTTTTTTGAGTTAAAAGGAATAATCGCACATGAATCTGTATAACTTGAAGTTTTTGCGCGTCATTGCACTCCCAATACTTAAAAAATTTAGTTTTGATACCATGATTAAACATCATTGGGTACCTAATACAAAGCTTAAATTAAATACCTTTAAACATAAGGGCTATTGGTATCATGGAAAATCTCGTGAATATGACACAATGATGATTTTCAAAGATTTAATAAATGAAAATAATGTTGTTGTCGAGGTGGGTGGTCATATTGGCTACATTTCAATTTTTTTCAGTCATCTTGTTGGCAATAATGGTAGTTTGGTTGTATTTGAGCCGGGCTCAAACAACCTGCCCTACATTAATGAAAATATTGAATATTCACCATTCAAAAATCACACGATTAAGCAGGTTGCCGTTGGCCAAGAGGTGGGTATGGCTACCTTTTATGAAGATGACCTTACGGGACAAAATAACTCTTTAGTCAGAGACTTTGATGGCTTTAAAAATAATTCAAAAAATTCATTTGTTGAAGCTCGAATACAAGAAAAAACTGTAAAGGTCACAACATTGGATTTGGAGTTTGAAGATAAGAATGTAGACGTCATTAAAATTGATATTGAAGGTGGTGAGTGGCCTGCAATTTTAGGCGCTGAAAAATTAATTAAAACACAAAAACCAATATTGATGGTGGAAATACAGGCAGATCAAAATAATATATTTCAATTCATGAAGCGTTATAGTTATATTGGCTTCAATGTAAAAAAAAATATTATCACACAATCGGATGAATTAAAGGGAAATATTTTTTGGATAAATAAGACGAAGCACGGGGATCTTATAGAGCGCATTGGATTAAAAGCAAACTAACCTGTAAATAAAAAATGCTGAACACCCCTTTTTCCCCTTGGCCCAGTTTCAACCTCGAAGAGGCCGACGCGGTGCACCGCGTGGTGATGTCCAACCAGGTTAACTATTGGACGGGCACCGAGACCCGCGAGTTTGAAAAAGAGTTTGCCGCCTGGTGTGGCACGGCGCACGCGGTGGCGCTGGCCAATGGCACGCTTGCGCTGGACGTGGCGCTCAAGGCTTTGGGTATTGGCCCGGGCGACGAGGTGGTTGTCACGCCGCGCACTTTCATTGCGTCGATTTCGTGTGTAGTCAATGCGGGCGCGGTGCCTGTGTTTGCCGATGTGGAGGCCGACAGCGGCAATATTTCTGCCCGCTCGATTGCGGCGGTGTTGTCGCCCCGGACCAAGGCAGTGGTGTGTGTGCATTTGGCGGGTTGGCCTTGCGACATGGACCCAATCATGTCGCTGGCGGCTGAGTTCGGCCTTAAAGTGATTGAGGATTGCGCTCAGGCGCATGGTGCGCGTTACAAAGGAAGGCCTGTGGGGAGCATCGGTCATGTGGGGGCTTGGAGTTTTTGCCAGGACAAGATCATGACCACAGGTGGCGAGGGTGGGATGGTCACCACCAACGACGAGATCCTGTGGCGGGCCATGTGGTCTTTTAAGGACCATGGCAAGAGTTATGAGGCGGTGTACGAATGCCAGCACCCACCGGGTTTCAGGTGGTTGCATGAGAGCTTTGGCACCAACTGGCGTATGTTGGAAATGCAGGCCGTCATCGGCCGGATCCAGTTGAGCCGCATGGCCGACTGGACTGCGCGCCGTCAGGCCAACGCTTCTTTGCTTGCAGCCGCACTGCAGCCGTTTGCCGGGGAAAACGGCTCGGTGCGCCTGCCGCAGTTGGGGTGCGGCGCATGTGGTGTGGGCTGCGGCGCTGGCGGTGCCCAGCCTTGCGTCAATGGCGTTGCTGGCTGTGTGCACGCCCAGTACAAGTTTTACGCCTACGTGCGCCCGCATAACCTAGCCTCCGGCTGGAGCCGTGACCGCATTATCGAAGCCATAAATGCACATGGCGTGCCCTGCTACCAGGGCAGTTGCAGCGAGGTGTACCTGGAAAAAGCCTTCGACGGCACCGGCTGGCGTCCCGCTCAGCGGCTGACTGTTGCCCGAGAACTGGGCGATACTAGCCTAATGTTTCTGGTGCACCCCACGTTGATGGAGGCCGAAATCGCCCAGACCGCGCAGGCTATCACTGGCGTTTTAGCGGCAGCAACCCGCCCGTAACTAGCGCATGCAGAAAACCATACTGGTCACCGGCGGTGCCGGGTACATTGGCTCCCACACCACTTTGTCGCTGCTGCAAGAAGGTTTTCAGGTGGTTGCGCTGGACAACCTGTGCAACGCATCGGCCGAATCGCTGCGGCGGGTGGCGCGACTAGCTGGGCGCGAACCGGTGTTTGTCGAAGGGGACATTCGCGACCGGGCTCTGTTGGATAAGCTGCTGGTCCAACACTCGGTGCAGGCCGTGCTGCACTTTGCCGGGTTAAAGGCCGTGGGCGAAAGTGTGTCCCAGCCGCTGCGCTATTACGACAACAACGTAGGTGGCACTGTTACCTTATGCCAAGCCAAGCCAAGCCAAGCCAAGCCAAGCCAAGCCAAGCCAAGCCAAGCCAAGCCAAGCCAAGCCATGGCGATGGCGGGCGTGTTCACGCTGGTATTCAGTTCGTCGGCCACAGTGTATGGCGACCCGGCCACCATACCAATCACCGAAGACCAACCAGCAGGCCATACCATCAACCCCTAAGGTTGCAGCAAGTTCATGGTTGAACAGCTGCAGGGAGACTTGGCCGCATCAGACCAGCGCTGGCGCGTTGCATTGCTGCGTTACTTCAACCCTGTGGGTGCCCACGAAAGAGGTCAGATCGGCGAGGACCCGCACGGCATGCCCAACAACCTGTTGCCATACATCACCCAAGTGGCGGTGGGCAAGCTGCCTGAGCTGTCGGTCTTTGGCAACGATTACCCAACGATTGATGGCACCGGCGTGCGTGACTACATCCATGTAGTGGACTTGGCTCAAGGACACTTGGCTGTTTTGAAAGCATTACAGACAAAAACTGGAACGCATGTCTGGAACCTGGGCACTGGTTAAGGCTACAGCGTGTTGCAAATAATTCAGGCTTTTGAAGCCGCCAGCGGTAAATCGATACCTTACAAAATAGTTCCACGGCGGCCTGGTGATATGCCGCTTGCTATGCCGATCCGACGAAGTCTGCAAATGAATTGGGCTGGAGTGCTAATCGGAATCTTTTCACAATGATGTCTGACTCATGGCGCTGGCAAAAACGAACCCAGACGGCTATAGGAAGGTTAACACCTAATCTCACAGTTCATCCATGCAAATTCAATGTCGAAGATGAACGAGTTCTTTCGACATATCTCAACACAGTATCTGTTTTGGCCCAGCCACCTTTGACCATGATTTGCGGCAAACTTGCGCCACTATTCAATAGGTCTTGCGCCCCTCCAACGCGCATAGAGTGTCCGCTGATGCTTTGCACCACCGATTCATTGAGCCCAGCCTTTCTAGCAAGGGTCTTGTAGATGCGGGAAATACGGCTTTCACACAAGCCGTCTGTGATGACTCCCGATGACCTTACTCCTCTAAAAATCAACCCCTCGTTGATTTTCGCAGCCGTCAACCATTGATGCAGAGCGTGAGATGTCTCGCTTTTTAGATGTATCCACTTCCCACAACCCTGTTGATCAGTTTTGCTTTTGCGCAGAAGTACTGAGGCGCCATTGTCTGGAATCCATTCGATATCTTCAACACGTAAAGAAATCAATTCAGAACGCCTTCGCATCGAGTCGTAGGCAACCAGCAGCAATGCGCGATCCCGCAAACTGTGGAGATCATCTTCGCAGGCAGCCAGCAGTCTTGTTAGCAACGCTCTGGTGATGGGGTACGCCTGATCGAATCGGGTACCCAGTTGTCGGTATATTTTTCGCTGAATGATCCTGACCTCTGAATGTTTTGTCGGATCATCCAACGAGGAGAGGCGGTGGATGGCACTGATGGATGAGACTTTTCGGCGGATGGTGGACGATTTGATCCCTTGGGGGACGGTCTCCATCAAAAATTCTGCCACCGTCTCGGGTTTTGCTGGCAAGGCGCAGTCGCCTGTTTTGTAGCAATAAGCAATGAATTCCAACATGTCAGAGCGGTAAGCCCTCAAGGTGTTGGGCGCGTAGGCGCCATCGATGTGTAGAAGTAGGGTACGAAGCTGTTCAAGGCACGTATCATTCATATGTATAAACTCAATATATTGATCTTTTAAAGATCATAATAGATATTCGGAATGATTTCAACTGGTCAAGTTCGTGCTGCTAGAGCCATGCTTCGGTGGCGAGCTCAAGATTTGGCTAACGCCTCTGGTGTTGGTGTTGCGACGATTCGCCGAATGGAGGTTTTAGACGGGGTACCTTCAGGGCAAATCCGATCGCTGGCTGCTATCCAATCTGCACTGGAAGCGGCCGGAGTCGAGTTCATCGGAACTGCTGACGACAGGCCGGGGGTTCGGTTAGGTAGCCCACTTTTGCCAGCGACGACAGCTCAATCTTTAGGCAACAGCTGATATGTCCAATAGCAAAAAATCTTCAGACAAAGCTGTACAGATTATTTCGTCCCCAATCACGCAGATTTTGGGGAGTACACATGCTCTACCAGGCGAGTCTCAGGAGGCATATCAGCAAGGGCTTGTGGCAACGATTCAGGAGCTCGCTGCCTCAACTCCTTTACAGATCTATCTCGCAGAAAAAATCTACGAATGCTTATGGTGGATGCGCCGCTACGAAAAACAAAAGCGCGCTACCTTGATCCATTCTATGGCCGGTATTTTGGAAACGGACAAATACGCAGGAGGAATAACTGATCTCCAGGCCTGGGTGATGGACGCTCTATATGCCAATCGAATCGACGATGAGTTCTATGAACTGTTGGGCGAACACAACCTGACAATGGAAACGCTGACACAAAAGGCTATGGCAAGTTCTCGATCCGTGTTTGAAAACCTCGATCAGATGATTGCGCTGAATGCAAAGACGCTGGCGGGGTTTCAGGCTTCGTACGAGGTGGTGGTCAACCGCAAGGTGAATGCTGAGCGGATGCGTTTGCAAAACGCGCTCATGCAAAGAGACCTTGGCGCCATCGAAAACGAGCCCACTACCACCGAGCCGCCAAATGGCCGCAAAGACAAGCGCCCAAAAGCGTCAGGCGAATAGGCGCAACGCGCTCAGGTCCACTGGGCCGAAATCCTCAGGCGGCAAGCTCCGTTCATCAAAAAATGCCCGGTTGCACGGCCTATCTGTCATTGATTCGATGGGTATCTCAGATCCGCTTTTGACTAACTTGTCAGAGTTGATTTCTCAGGATGGTGTTGATCCTTTTCTTGCCCAGGAGATTGCCAACAGAATCGTAAGCTACGAAAGAAATCAAGCCTACCAACGGATGCTTTTTTCACAATTAGAACAACCGAAGCGAACCGAGACCGCCGTTCACGAGGGTATGCGTAATTCGTTTGGTACAGAGCTGGACATGATGGCAGACTACCTTGACGAGAAGCGCTACCTGGAGGGCGGTATTAAAAAGAGCGATTTGAATTTCGTGATCAACATCCAGCACAAGATGCTGAAGTTGACGCTCAGGCAGCTCAAGCGACAAGACGCTGAGCATGCCAAGCGGGTACGCAACTCGGTCAGGTACCTCAAGCGCTCAAGCAACCAGCTGATGAAGTCAATCAAGGGTTTGCGGGCGGCACGATCGAAGAAGATTTCAAAATTTACACAACGAACCCAAAGTTCCTGGTCCTGCCGCTTTTCGGAGGGAAGAGTGGGGCGGTGAAGCCTAGTCCCGATATGGGTTATTAGCGAGTCGAATCTAAATGAGGTGCCTACTTAATCTAGCTATTAATCCAAAAGCGAAACCTGGAAGATTGGGTATTTAAATGTGCAAATCTTCCCATTTTGTAGGCAATTATTTTTAATAAACTCCTAGTCAATATTTCAAAGCGGATGAATATTTGGCCCTTAATTGTTAGCGTGTAGGAGTCGGTCCACTGAAGCTTGATGGTGTTTAATCCTTCACGAAGGGTTATATTGAAATTATCAATCAGCCATTTTTCTCTTTTGTGGAATAGACCTGTCATGTAGTATCGTTTAAATTCCTCGATAAAACTCAAATTATGCGAATGAAAAACCTCTGCCTTTGCTGCGTATTGAATTTTAAATGCAGCCATTAACATTTTGGCGCAAACATACATGTCCTCACCCAATGGAACATCTGTAGGAAATCCTCCTATAGACTTCAAACTATTGACCCTATAGGCGCCAAAAGAATTGGAGAAGAAAGCGGTTTTGATCCCTAAAAGCTGCCTGTCCTCATAGGATTTACAAATACTTTGTTCCGGGTAATTGATTCTTCTCTGGCTTGCTGCATACCAGGTCGCATTGTGATGAGGCAGTTGTCGTCCATAGACCCCAGCAATTTGTAGATCCTTAAAAGGATC
>CAIYRQ010000269.1 GCA_903928635.1 uncultured beta proteobacterium
GTTTGCAAGGCTGCAGGCCGCGCAATGGTCAAGGTAATGCGCCACAGGTGCGCATGCAGACTGGCGGCCTCAACGCGGTAGTGAACAGCCCAGTCCGTGGTGCTTGCTTTAGACATGCGCGGTTTAGCCTTTGGCGGCCTCGGTCAGCATTTGCTCAATTTTTTTGCTATCCACTGCGCCGGGCACCCGTGCACCGTTGGTGAACAGCAAGGTGGGCGTGCCGTTGATCTTGTGTTTGCGGCCCACATCCACATTGCGCGCCAAGGCCGTGGTGTCGCACATGGCGACAGCAGCAGGCGCCATTTGGTCGCGCAGCATCCAGTCTTGCCAGGCCAGACCGCGGTCTTTGGCGCACCAAAGGGCCTTGGATTTCTCGGTGGAGTCCGCACCCAAGATGGGGTACAAGAACAAGTAAATAGTGACGTTGTCCACCTTTTGCAGGTCGCGCTCAAAGCGTTTGCAGTAGCCGCAGTTGGGGTCTTCAAACACCGCAATTTTTCTTTCACCACTGCCACGCACAATGGTGAACGCGTCTTTGAATGGCAGGTCCTCAAACTTGATGGCAGTGAGCTTTTCCACCCGCTCTTCGGTCAGATTGCGGCGGTTGCGCGTGTCGATCAGATTGCCCTCAATCAGGTAGTTTCCCTGGGCATCGGAGTAGTAAATCTCGGTGCCATTCACGCGCACTTCAAACAAACCCGGCATGGCCGCGGGACGCACTTCGTCAATCGATTTGAGCTGGGGCACACGTGCTGCAATGTTTTTGCGAATCGCCGCTTCTTGGGCCAGTGCGCTCAGGCTGAGGGCAGCCATCAGCGCCAGCAGCAAATGTTTAAGGGTGTAAGTCATGGGCAATAGAACCGGTTAAAGAAGTGAATGCCTCAACAGAGGCACGAATTAGAGACTGCGCAAACCCATGGCACGCCGCGACACCCAGGCTTTGAGGGGGCCGCTGCGTTCAAAGGCGCGCATACCCGCGTTGCGCAGGCTGCGCGCCCACTCGCCGTTGCGGGAAAAAAGTTGCTGCAGCGCGTCACCCGCACCACCAATCAGCGCCAGCTCGGTTTTACGGGCACGCTCGTAGGTGCGCAGCAGCCGCACATCGCCGACGCTGCGCCAATAAGGGCGCGCCTCCAGCACAGCGCAGAGCTCGGCCACATCGCCTAGGCCCAGGTTGAGCCCCTGGCCGGCCAAGGGGTGCACCGCGTGGGCCGAGTCACCGGCCAGCACCCACGCGCCTTGGGCGTTACTGCCGCACCAATGCGCGGCCTGCGAGTGCTGCAGGGGCCAGATCTGGCGCTCACTCACCAGCGTCATGCCTCCCAACGCGTCTTGGCTTGCGGCCTGGAGTTGCTCGCAAAAGTCTTGCGCGTCCAGCGACTGCAATGCTTGCGCGCGCTCGGGCGGTGCAGACCACACCAGTGCACATTCGGTTCCTTGCGCACCGCCCAGTGGCAGCAGAGCGACGATTTCGCCTTGACCGTCGGGCTGGGCAAACCACTGGCGCGCCACCTGGCCGTGCGGCACTGCGCACGCCACCCGGGTCGCCAAGGCCCATTGGGCGTAGGGCCGGGCCACAAATTCCACGCCAAACTCTTCGCGCGTGCGGCTGGCCTTGCCTTCGCAGACCACGGTGAGCGGCGCGGCTTGGGGCCCGTCCACCACCTCGATCAGACCCTGAAATCCAACGGCTGCTTTGAGCAAGTTCTCCAGCTCGGGCACGTCCACGATCCAGTTGAGCGCTTCGGCGGCGCTTGCGTCCGCCTCAAACCGCGTCTCGCCGCCCGCGTCGCCCAGCACGTGCATGGCAAGCACTGGCGTGGCGTGCAGCGGGTCGGGCCAGCAGCGCAGGTCTTGCAGCAGGGCACGGGAGGCCGGATTCAGGGCATAGGCGCGCACATCGCTGTGGCCCTCAGAGAGCGCCACAGCATGGTGGTCCACCAGCGCCACCCGCAGGCGCTGGGCCGCCAATTTCAGGGCCAGCGTGCGGCCGACGATGCCTGCGCCACGGATACAAACGTCAAAAGGTCGTGCCATGCGGCGATTGTAGGAGCCGCATCTGCCCTTGGAGCCGACAAGGATTTGGGCTTCTGGCACAGTCCTTTGTTCGTTGCAGCACCGCAAATTGGAGAAAACGATGTACCGATGGCTTTCATTGACTCTGGCCTTGTGTCTGGCAAACGCCCAAGGCGTCAACGCCATGAGCTTGCGCGAGTTGCGCACACTCGAGAAAAACGAGAAGCAAGGCGACGTCTACGCGCTGTATTACTTGGTTGGGGTACTGGAAGGCGCGTTGGAAGCACAGGCCCAAGCCGTGCGCGGGGGCGCTAAACCCACCATCTGCCAGCTTGGCCGTCGGCTGGAGCCGCGCATGGCCCGGGAACTGTTTGACGCCGAGCTGCGCCGCCACGCCGATCTTTACGAGGCTGACATGCCAGTGCAATTGGTGATGCACAACGCCTTGAGCACGGTCTACCCCTGCAATTAAGCACCGCACCCAAAGCCAGAGGCCCCGACAATGATTCACAAAGAACGAATGACAGCGCGCATCGAAGGCGACTTTGTGCTGTTTTTAATTGGCATGCGGTTTAACCAACCTTGGAAAGTGCATAAGTGGCTGCCGGTGGTGTCTTCCATGGGTCGCATGCTGCGCGAGTTGCAATCCAAGCCGGAACTGGGTTTGTTGCACCAGGACATTTGGATGGCGCGCACCATCATGCAGGTGCAGTACTGGCGCTCCATGGACCATTTGCTGGACTACGCCAAGAACCGGGATTCCCAGCATCTGCCCGCCTGGCGGGCGTTTAACCAGGCCATCGCCAACAACGGCTCCGTCGGCATCTGGCATGAAACCTATGCGGTCAGCGAAGGCAGCTACGAAAACATCTACGCCAATATGCCGCCCTTTGGCATGGGGCTGGCCGGCACGCTGGAGCCGGTGCGCGGCAAGCGCGAGACCGCTGCTGGGCGCTTGGGGAAGTAAGGCTGGGGCGGTTCGCCCCTGCTTATCTACAATCAACGGCTCGCTGGCCAAGCCAGCCTCCGCGCGGCGCACAGGCGCAATGCGCGCGTCATACTGATTCATCCAAAGGACTTTCCATGAAATGCGGCATCGTAGGCCTGCCCAACGTCGGTAAATCGACCCTGTTTAACGCGCTGACCAAAGCGGGCATTGCGGCGGAGAACTACCCCTTTTGCACCATCGAGCCCAACGTGGGCGTGGTGGAAGTGCCGGATCAGCGCCTGCAGCAGCTGGCGGAGATCATCACACCCGAGCGCATCGTTCCGGCCATTGTGGAGTTTGTGGACATTGCCGGCCTGGTGGCAGGCGCCAGCACGGGCGAGGGCCTGGGCAACAAGTTTTTGGCCCACATCCGCGAGACCGACGCCACCATCAATGTGGTGCGCTGCTTTGAGGACGACAACGTGATCCACGTGGCCGGCCGGGTGGACCCGATTGCCGACATTGAGGTGATTCAAACCGAGCTCTGTCTGGCGGATCTGAGTGCCGTGGAAAAGGCCTTGCACCGCGTGACCAAGCTGGCACGTTCAGGCGACAAAGAATCCATCAAGCTGGTCGCCATCCTGGAGAAGTGCCAGACCGCACTGAACGAAGCCAAGCCGGTGCGTACGATTGAATTCAGCAAAGAAGAGCTGCCTTTGCTCAAGCAGTTTTTCTTGATCACCGCCAAGCCGGCCATGTTTGTGGCCAACGTGGCCGAAGACGGGTTTGAGAACAACCCCATGCTGGACCGGCTCAAGGCATTTGCTGCGGCGCAAAATGCGCCGGTGGTGTCCATCAGCGCCAAGCTCGAGGCCGAAATGAGCGAAATGAGTGACGAAGACCGCCAAATGTTTCTGGAAGAACTCGGCCAGACCGAGCCGGGTCTGAACCGCCTGATCCGCGCGGCCTACAGTCTGCTGGGCCTGCAGACCTATTTCACCGCCGGGGTGAAAGAGGTGCGCGCCTGGACCATCCATGTGGGCGACACCGGCCCGCAGGCCGCTGGCGTGATTCACACCGACTTCGAAAAAGGGTATATCCGCGCACAGACCATTGCGTTTGATGACTTCATCACCTTCAAAGGCGAGCAAGGCGCCAAAGACGCAGGCAAGATGCGCGCAGAAGGCAAGGACTACGTGGTCAAAGACGGCGACGTCATGAATTTCTTGTTCAGCTCTTAACAAACACCCAAGGAGACTGCCATGGCCGGACTGGTTAAAGAGATCGATCCCGACGGATTGCTGGAGTTTTCGGTGGTCTACACCGACCGCGCTCTGAACCACATGTCGCAGCGCTTTCAGGGCGTGATGCGGGACATCTCGGGCATTCTGAAGTCGGTGTACCACGCGCCTTCGAGCGTACTGGTGCCCGGAAGCGGCACGTTCGGCATGGAAGCGGTTGCGCGTCAGTTCGCCACTGGCAAAAAAGTAATGGTGATCCGCAACGGCTGGTTCAGCTACCGCTGGACACAAATTTTTGACATGGGCCACATTCCTGCCCAGTCCATCGTGCTCAAAGCGCGGCGCACCAGCGACGCTCCCCAGTCGCCCTGGGTGCCCTGCCCGATTGACGAGGTGGTAGCCACCATCCTGACAGAGAAGCCCGCGGTAGTGTTTGCGCCGCACGTGGAAACCTCTGCCGGCATGATCCTGCCCGACGACTACCTGCGTGCCGTGGCAGACGCGGTGCACCAGGTGGGCGGTCTGTTTGTGCTGGACTGTATTGCCTCGGGCACGATTTGGGTGGACATGGAAGCCACGGGCGTAGATGTGCTGGTGACGGCTCCGCAAAAAGGATGGAGCGGCTCGCCCTGCTGCGCCATGGTAATGCTCAGCGCCCGCGCGCGGACCGCGATTGACGGCACCAGCAGCAGCAGCTTTGCCTGCGACCTGAAGAAGTGGCTGCACGTGATGGAAGCCTACGAAAAAGGCACGCACATGTACCACACCACCATGCCCACCGATGCCCTCACGCGCCTGCGTGAAGTGATGATGGAAACCCAGGCCTATGGTTTTGAGAAGGTGCGCGAAGAGCAGCTGGATCTGGGCCGCCAAGTGCGTGCACTGCTGGAGAGCCGCGGCTTGGTGAGCGTGGCGGCCAAGGGCTTTCAGGCGCCGGGCGTGGTGGTGAGCTACACCAGCGACCCTGACATCCACAGCAGCAAGAAATTCCTGGCGCTGGGCCTGCAAACTGCTGCCGGTGTGCCGCTGCAGTGCGACGAGCCGGCGGACTTCATGACCTTCCGCATCGGTCTCTTCGGTCTGGAAAAACTGCACAACGTGGAGCGCAGCGTCGGTCACCTGGCTGCGGCCTTGGACCAGATGGGGCTTGTTGCGCATTAATTTCTGCCACGCGGCCCCCTTGCTTGATAACCCCGAGCCCTGAACATGCTGCGAATCACCGAACTCAAACTCCCTCTCTCGGCGCTGCCCGTGGACGCACGGCGTGCTGCCGACGCCCCCAGCGAAACGGACGAAGACCGCCGACCCGTCGCGCAGCCCGTTGCGGCGCTGACGCGCATGGCTGCGCAGGCGCTGGGCGTGGCTGTGGCCGACATCCAATCGCTGGAAGTTTTCAAACGCAGCTTTGACGCCCGCAAGGCCGAATTGCTGGCGGTGTTCATCGTGGATGTGGCGCTCGCCCCTGAGCTCGAGGCGCGCCTGGTGGCGCAGTTTGCCAACCACCCCCACATTGGCCCAACGCCCGACATGGCCTACACGCTGGTGCGTCAGGCCCAAGCGCCCTTGCCACAGCGACCGGTCGTCGTGGGCTTTGGCCCCTGCGGCATGTTTGCGGCGCTGCTGCTGGCACAAATGGGGCTGCGGCCCCTGGTGCTGGAGCGTGGGCCCGCCGTACGCCAACGCACCAAAGACACCTGGGACCTGTGGCGCAAACACACGCTGCATCCCGAGAGCAATGTGCAGTTTGGCGAAGGCGGCGCAGGCACGTTTTCGGACGGCAAGCTCTGGAGCCAGATCAAAGACCCGCGCCACCTGGGGCGCAAAGTCATGCAGGAGTTTGTGGCTGCAGGCGCGCCACCCGAAATCTTGGTGGAGGCCCACCCCCACATCGGCACTTTCAAACTGGTCAAGGTGGTGGAGAACCTGCGCGCGCGCATCATCGAATTGGGCGGTGAAGTACGCTTTGGCCAACGGGTGACCGACATCCGCACCACCACAGAGGGCAATGTGCGTCGCATCACGGGCCTTGAGGTGCTGGACCTGGCCAGCGGCGCCGTGCAGGAGCTGCAGGCCGACCACGTGGTCATGGCACTGGGCCACAGCGCACGCGACACTTTTGCCATGCTCTGGTCGCGTGGCGTGGCCATGCAGGCCAAGCCTTTTTCGGTCGGCTTTCGCATTGAACATCCCCAAAGCGTGATCGACCGCGCGCGCTGGGGCCGCCACGCAGGCCATCCGCTCCTGGGTGCGGCCGACTACAAACTGGTGCACCACGCCCCCAATGGCCGCAGCGTGTACAGCTTTTGCATGTGCCCGGGTGGTACGGTGGTGGCCGCGACTTCGGAGCCCGGGCGCGTGGTCACCAACGGCATGAGCCAGTATTCGCGCAATGAGCGCAATGCCAACGCCGGCATCGTGGTGGGCATAGCCCCGAGCGACTACCCGCAGGACGAAGCCAGTTTTGTCGCCGCGTTTGGTGCGGTGGACGGTGCCCGCTACGCGGCGCAAGCGAAGGCCTTGGCTACGGACAAGGGCGTCGGAGCCGGGCATGCGCACCCGTTGTCTGGGATCGTATTTCAGCGCACATTAGAGTCTGCCGCCTACCTGCATGGTGGTGCCAGCTACGAAGCACCCGGGCA
>CAIYRQ010000270.1 GCA_903928635.1 uncultured beta proteobacterium
CCCCGACAGCTACCACATCGTGCTCAAAGGCGTGATCCGTGGCCGCGGCAAAGTCAAAGTCGGCCGCGAAATGGCGATCAACCCCGGCCAGGTCTACGGCCCGCTGGAAGGCACACCGACCACCGAACCCGCCTTCGGCCTGGAAGCCGTGTGGATCGAGCCCTCGCAGCGCGACCACGCACGCGCCCTGGGCTACACCGTGGTGGATTCCGCCACAGCCGTTGCTACCCACTTGAATAAAGTGCTGCGCGACAACGCGTCAGACCTGCTCAGCCACGATGAAGTGCAGCAACTGCTGGACAAATTGACCGCCCGTTCGCCCAAGCTGGTGGAAGACCTGGTACCTGCCAAGCTGTCGCTGGGCGTGTTGACCCGCACATTGCAAAGCCTGTTGGGCGATGGCGTCTCGATCCGCGACATGCGCACCATCGTCGAGACCCTGTCCGAAGTCAGCAGCCGCACCCAGGATCCCGAACAGCTGACCTCGTTGGTGCGTCCGCGCCTGGGCCGCATGATTGTGCAAGGCCTGGTCGACGACAAAGACACCTTGTCCGTGATGACGCTGGATCCCGGTTTGGAGCAATTGCTGCACAACGTGCTGCAACAGCAAGGCCAGGGCCAGAACATGGTGATCGAACCCGGGCTGGCCGAGCGCCTGTTCAGCGCGCTGCGCGACGGTGCCAAGGCGGTCGAAGACGACGGCCACAGCGCGGTGTTGGTGGTGTCGCCCGCCATCCGCCCCTGGCTGTCCAAGTCGGTCCGCCACCGTGTGAGCGAGCTGGTGATCCTGTCCTACGGTGAGATTCCAGACGACCAATCGGTCAAGGTGATTCACACCGTGCACGCCGAAACCACCCCCAATGAGGTTCGCCGCTAGGGCTCAAAGCCCCTGTGACGCCTGAATTCAAGCCCTACTTAGCCAACCAAGACTGCCATGGAACTCAAACGCATCCTCGCTAACGACACCAAGAGCGCCACTGAGCGCGCCATGGCGCTGTACGGCCGCAACGTGCTGGTGATCTCCAACCACACTGTGGGCGGTCAGACCGAGCTGGTGGTGGCACTGGACATTGACGAGCAGAGCCTGGAGTCCACCGTGTCGCCCGCCTTGCAGGCCGCGCCCGTATTTGCCCCACCCGAGGCGACGGTGGCATTTGCCCAGCACTTGGCGCAAGTGCAGGGCACTGGGAAAGAACTTCAAACCAGCCGCAAAGAGCCGACGCTGGCCAAGACGGAGGACGAGCGTGATTACCTGCGCAGCCGCGAAATCATGGATTTGATCCGCGACGAACTCGCCAGCCTGCGCCGCGAAATCAGCCTGAGCCAAAAAACCACGGGATGGCAGGCCAGCCTGAACCTCTCGGTCGAGGTCGAAGACCTGATGACCTCGTTCACGCACGCCGGTATGCCTACGGGCTTGCGCACGCTGCTGCTGGACACGGTCAAAGACATGCGCAGCGAGCACGAGGCGCTGGCCGCTGTGCGCAACCAGCTCGAAGACATCGCCCGACGGCCCAGCGTGGCGGTGCCGCAAGTCGGTGTGCATCTGATTGCAGGCCCCTCGGGTTCCGGAAAAACCATGATGGTGATGCGCCTGGCCAACCATGCCGCAGCCCAAATCGGTGCCGATAAAGTGGCGATCGTGAGCTACCAGGATGAGCGCATGGGCGCCTGGGCCCATACCCAAACCTTGGCCGCACAGGCGGGCGTAGAGAGCTTCCGCGCCGATACCCCCGCTGCGTTGGTGGCCGTGCTCAACCGCCTGAGCGCACGCACTTTGGTGCTGATTGACAGTTCGGGCAGCCAAATGGCCGCCCGTGTGACTGAAGTGCAGACCGCTTGCCCCGCCTGCGAAACCCATGCGGTGCTTGCCGCGGACGCGTCCTCGGCCACTTTGCGCCGGGTGCTGCGCAACTCCGGCATCCGTTGGAACAGCCTGATGGTGAGCAAGCTCGACGAGTCGGTGCAGCCTTGGCCCTTGGTCGAATTTCTCTGCGATAATTTTCTGTCGCTTTCTGCCGCCAGCGACGGCGCCTCTCTCCAGGCGCTCAAAAAGGACCTCAGCACCAGTGCTTTGGTGGAAATGGCGGTCGCCCAGCTCTCACGTGGCACTGAAACGATTGCCCCCATCCAGGTGGCCAAACCCATGCCGATCAAACTGCAGCCCCCATCACCGCGGCTTTCCGCGCCGGCCAGTCCACGGGGTATGCGCGGTCCATTCAATTGAATAACCAGTATCTACAAAAAATGAATAAGTCAGTTCGTACCGAAGTGATCGGCGTTGCTAGCGGCAAAGGCGGTGTCGGTAAAACCACCGTGGCCGTCAATTTGGCCATCGCACTGAGCCAGCAGGGCCACCGTGTGATGTTGTTTGACGCCGACCTGGGACTGGCCAATTCGCAAATTGCGCTGGGCTGTGCCTGCCCATTCAATTTGAGTCACTTTATGAGTGGCCAAAAAACGCTGCAAGAAATTACTGTCACTTCGCGCCACGGTGTGATGCTGGTGCCGGGCGCCTCTGGCGTCAAAGAGCTGGCCGCACTGACCCGCGTCCAGGCATCGCGCATCGTGCAAGCCTTTAGCGCTTTGGAAGACGAGATTGATTACCTGATCGTGGACATGGCGGCAGGTATTTCGCCATCGGTTTTGGCGTTTATGGGCGCGTGCCAGCGCCGATTCATCGTGGTGCGCGATGACCCTTCGTCTATTGCCGATGCTTATGGCACGATCAAAGTGCTGATTCAAGACTACGACCTGAACGAGATTTACATCATTCCGAATGCCGTGGGCAGCCAGGCCGATGGTCAAAATCTGTTTCGCCGCATCAACCAGGTGTGTGCCCAGTTTCTCAATTTCACCACCCACTACCTCGGCTCCATTGAGCATGACGACATGGTGCTGGCCGCACACAAAAAATTTGAGCCGGTCATGGAATTTGCCCCGCGCAGCAACAGCGCACGCGATTTCAAACGCCTGGCCAAGACGGTCACACAGATGGCGCCGATTGCCAACTTCTCAGGCGGCATGCAGTTTTTTGTGGAACGCTTGGTGCGCCACCAGGCCTGATCACATCCATGGCTGTTTCCACCCGCCTGTACGAAGACGCGCACGACAACAGCGAAGCGCTGGTGTTGGCGCATCTTGGCCTGGTCAAGCGGGTGGCCTTGCATCTGAAGGTGCGTATTCCGCCGTTTATGGAGCTCGATGAGCTGATCCAGGTGGGAATGATCGGCCTGCTGGAGGCCGCGCGCGCCTTCAATCCGACCAAGGGCATTGAGTTCGAAAGTTTCGCCTTGAGCCGCGTGCGCGGGGCGATTTTGGACGAGGTGCGCCAGCTTTCCTACTTGCCCCGCTCTGCGGTGGCCTTTAACAAGTCAGAAAACCAGGCCACCAACGCCTTGGCCAGTGAACTCGGACGTGCCCCTACCCAGGCCGAACTGGCCGACCACATGGGCGACGATCTGGAACTGTTCCAAAAGCGCCGCGGAAACGCCAAGCGATTTGAGACGCTGTCTATGGAAGTGATGACGGACGAGGTCATGGGAATCGCGGACGAGCGTACCCGCCAGCCAGACGCCATCGTCGAACATGAACAGTTCATGCGCGCGGTCACGGGCGCCATTGCCGAGCTGCCCGAGCGCGACCAACTGCTCATGTCTTTGTATTACGTGGAAGAGCTCAACCTCAAGGAAATCGGAGAAATCCTCGGCGTCACCGAGTCGCGCATCAGTCAATTGCTGACCGCTGTGGTAAAAAAGCTACGAACTACCCTGAAGATCGAAGTGGCCGACAAACCGGCCTCAGCCAAGGCGCTCCGCAATGCTTAGGACGCACACAGGGTCCGCCCTCAAGTTTTTTCCGGCCGGGCCGATGCCTAGTGGGTACGCAAACCCAGTAGGAGAAACCGACATGCGACTTCAGTTCAAAGCCATGGAATCTTATGGCTCAGACAATCTGGCATCCCAAGCCTCTGTGGCCAACAACGTGGCCCTGATCCAGATGCTGTTTGACGGCCTGACCGATACGCTGGTGGCGGCACAAGGCCACCTGGCCCACGGTGCCATCCAGGAAAAAGGCAAATGCATTGCCCGCGCCAGCCGCATTGTCATTGGCCTGAAGGGCTCGCTCGATTTCGCCAAAGGCGGCGAACTGGCACAGAACTTGAATGATCTTTACGACTACGTCTCACGCCGTCTGATTTTTGCCAATGCACACAACGACATGGCCGCATTGCAAGAAATCCACGGTTTGATGAGTGAAATTCGCAGTGCGTGGCAGGAAGTGCCGGCGCTTTTGCCTAGCCAGGCAGGAAGCCAGTACCACTAGCGCACGGCAGGTATTTTTTGCAACCGCCTGAGAGGGCGGGTTTGACCAAGTGGACCACCCCTGGCAGTAGGGCGTCCACTGTCCTTTTTTGGGAACCACTATGTTTGGCATCATTGGTATCGTGTTTTTGAATGTCTGCGTGTTCGGCAGCTTTCTGGTCGGCGGCGGCAATTTGCACCCGTTCGTTCACGCGGCACCTATTGAGGGCTGGTGTATTTTGGGTTCAGCCATCGGCGGTATGCTCATTGGCAACAGCCCAGACGTGGTCAAGGCCGTGATGTCAGGTATCGGACGCTGCTTCAAAGGCTCCAAGTACCACAAAGACGACTACCTGAACACGATTTTCTGTGTTTCCAAGGTCATGAAGACGCTCAAATCCGAAGGCGCTGTGGCGCTTGAAGCCCACATCGAAACGCCCGAGTCCAGCGCCATCTTCAGTGAATACCCCAAACTCCTGGCCGACCATGCCCTGCTGCACCTGATTACTGACACCGTGCGGTTGATGGTGGTGTCGCAAGGCACGCTCAGCCCCATGGCAGTGGAGGAGGTGATGGACAGCGCCATCAAGACCCACCACCACGACGAACTCAAGGCGTCTGACGCCATCGGCACCCTGGCGGGCGCCTTGCCCGCGTTGGGAATCGTGTCCTGCGTGATGGGTGTGGTGAAAACCATGGATGCGATTGACCAACCTCCCGCCATTCTGGGTGGTCTGGTGGGTGCTGCGCTGGTGGGAACGTTTATCGGCGTGTTCTTGGCCTATGGCTTCTTCGAGCCCTTCGCCAAGCGTTTGGCGCAAATCATTGAAGATGAGGCCTGCATGTATGGCGTCGTCAAACAAATCATCATCGGCACCATGCACGGGCACCCCATGCCCCTGATTCTGGAAGCTGCACGCGTGTGCATCAGCCACCACAACCAGCCCAGCTTCGCCGAAGTGTTCGACGGTTTGCGAGGTAAATAAGCATGGCGACCGAGGCGGCTCCCGCCAGCGAAGAAGAAAAACTGGCCGCAGAGGCTGCGGCGGCTGCTGCTGCGGGTGGGGAAGCGCCTGCGGCCGACGTCGAAGCGCCGCCCGCCGAAGAGGCGCTGGCGCCCATCATTGTCAAAAAGATTGCGGCCGGTCACGGCGGCGCCCATGGCGGTGCATGGAAGATCGCGCTGGCCGACATGATGACCGCCATGATGGCCTTCTTCTTGTTGATGTGGATTTTGGGTGCCACCAATGATTCGCAGCGCAAAAGCGTCGCCGATTACTTCAAGCCCGCTTCCCAAAGCCAGATCACCATGGGGGCCCTGGCGGGCTCCAACGGCATCTTGGGGGGACGCTCCATCATTGATCCGGACGGATTTCCCTACACCGCCAAACAAACTGCGGCGATGGAGCGTTTGACACCCCGCTCCGAGGGTGGCCCTACCGAAAACGATCCCTCGCCCAACAGTGAGAACGCGCGTGACAACGACGCCAAAAACCAAAACCAGACGGAAGGCCAAGGTGGCAGCCAGTCCAAGGACAGCGCCAGCTTTGACCAGCTAGAGAAAGAGGTCAAAGAGCAGCTCCAGGCCAACCCAGCGCTCGACCAGGTCAAAAACCAAGTTCAGTTTGTGCGGGACAAAGAGGGCTTGCGCATTGAAGTCATCGACAAGGCCGATTTCTCAATGTTTCCCTTGGGTACGACCAAGTTGCAACCCAAAGCGCAGGCGCTGCTGGGTGAAATTGCCAAGTCGCTGGAAGCCATGCCCAACAAAATCAGCGTGCGCGGCCATACGGATAGCGTGGGATTTGCCAACAAAGAAGGTCGTAACAACTGGTCTTTGTCGGCAGAACGGGCGGAGACAACGCGTGCCGCCTTGGAGAAAAATGGCATTGCGCCGGCGCGTTTTGTACAAATTGAGGGGGTTGCCGACACCGCTCCCTACAACCCCAACGACCCCAAAGATCCGCGCAACCGGCGCATCAGCATCACCGTGAAGTTCAAAGAAGGTCAGTAAGACCCCCTCGAAGGGCTTATTCGCAACCCTGAAATTCGCGCTTCACGCAGGTTTGCGCCCAGCGATTGGCGACGGCGAACTCGCTGTCGCTGAGCTCTGCCTTTGCCTTGGCAAGTTCCTTTTCGGCTTTGGGGTTCCCACCCTGACCAGCGATCAAAAACCACATCGCAGCCCGCTGGTGGTCGCGCGGAAATCCCTGGCCGTTGGCGTACATACTGCCCAACTTGAACTGCGCTTTGTTTTCCCCTTGGGCAGCCGCCAATCGCAACCACTGAATCGCCTGCGGGTAGTCTTGTGGGACCCCTTGGCCGAACGCGTACATGATGCCCAGCAAGGACTGCGCCTCACGATTGCCAGACTGGGCCACTCCGCGCCATTTAGCGACGGCTGCGGCATAGTCTTTACGCTGGTAGTCGGCATAGCCGTCCTCCCAAGGGCCGGCATGGGTGCTGAAGGCCAGCATGCTCAAGGCCAATGCAGTGGCTTTTATCAAGGTGCACATGAGAAATTCCTCTGAAAGGGGGGGTGAAAAAGGAGAGCATCACCTGGGGTTTTGTGAAGAAACGTCAAAAAACCTACAATGAACGCTATTCTCACAACAAAGCAAGCAACGTACCCGTAGTCTGGTATCCACAGGGATTTTCTCCAACATCCATGAACAGTCCGCACGTCTTCAGCGAACGTCAACCGCACCAGGTGAAGGATTCTCTTTGGGGGGCGTATGTGGCGGCTTAATCAATCGCTGTTGCGGTTTGCGCTTAAAAATCGCATCCGTTCATCGGTGGCGGCGCGCGGTGTGTGCCTGGACGCGACGATCCATTTGGCTCGGCATTGCAGGAGGCTGGGCTTAGACACTCAGAGCACGGCATTGCACTGGCGAGTGCCCGGCGACTCCCAGTTTCGCGAACATTGGGCACTGGGTGTTGGAAA
The DNA here is from genome assembly GCA_903928635.1 of uncultured beta proteobacterium. Lineage (GTDB taxonomy): Bacteria > Pseudomonadota > Gammaproteobacteria > Burkholderiales > Burkholderiaceae_C > Allorhodoferax. The sequence goes on from CAIYRQ010000270.1 coordinate 7,249, forward strand.
TGGCCTGGCCTTGGACCTGACGGCCGTGCAGGTGGACGGGAATTCCCGTCCTTTGCGAAAAATTGGTGACTACCCGGCACATTTTGGACAGCCTTCCAGTTACCCCCTGGACTTGATACTTCGCGCGCCTGAGTCTGCAGGCCACACCGCAGCCCTTCGACTACCCGTCAAGTTCATATTGCGATTGCAATATGACATGGCTATGTATGACCTGCGCCATGGGAAAGCCCTTCAAGCCTTGACCAGGTTTTTGCAGACGCCGGTACTGGTCGCGATTGGCGCATTGCAGCAATGGGCTCATTCCCGCTTGGTGGCTTTGACCTTGCGCGCACACACGCCAAAGGTGCTCGCCAAGCGGCCGTCCGAACGTGCTCACCGTTCGGTAATAACGACACGGCCGCAGATGAATCCGATCTCCGCACCTGTTCAGTTTGTTCACTTTTTGGCAAGGACAATCTGTGCAGTTGGTTTCTTGGGTATTCCAGCATGTGACGCTCCCTGGCTGCACGATGGTCCGGGTGTGAACCTTGTTTCAGTCAATGCCCCCCAGGCTGCGCAGGCTCGCCCCACCAATTTTTTGCAACCCGCGGGCGCTGCCAGGACTTAGTTTGAATTGACGCCGCTTGCCCTAACCGGCGTGTCAAATTGGTGTTCATCCTTTTTCCTGTGTTAGTACATGTATTTTTAATGACTTCTTTGACACCGGCTTTGAAATTCCATTTATTTGACAGTATGGCGTAGCGTTCAAGGCACAATAGCGCGATGTTGATCCACCCGCAAATTGACCCTGTTGCCCTGCAGCTGGGCCCCTTGTCCATCCACTGGTACGGGGTGACTTATTTGGTGGCTTTCGGCCTTTTTTTGTGGCTGGGCAATCGGCGTATTTCCCATGCGCCCTTTGCCAGCAGCAAGGTTCAGACTCCTTGGACCTACAGCGAAGTTGAAGACTTGCTGTTCCTCGGTGTCATGGGCGTTGTGTTGGGCGGGCGCATTGGCTACTGTCTTTTTTATAAGCCCGCCTACTATGCCGGCCACCCGCTGGACATTCTGGCTTTGTGGCAAGGCGGCAGGAGTTTTCATGGCGGAATGCTGGGCGTTATTGCAGCGATGGCCTGGTTTGCCCGTTCCCGGCAGCGTAATTTTTGGCAAGTGGCAGACCTTGTGGCGCCCTGCGTGCCCACGGGTTTGGCGGCCGGTCGCGTAGGGAACTTTATCAACGGTGAACTCTGGGGTCGACTGTCCGATCCCGCACTTCCCTGGGGGATGGTTTTTCGGGGTGCCGGAGACGCGCCTCGCCATCCTTCTCAGATTTATCAATTTCTCCTCGAAGGCTTGCTGCTTTTTGTTCTGCTGTGGTGGTATGCCAGTACTGAACCGAAGCAAGGTCGTGTGGCGGCAGCGTTCTTGGTGGGATATGGAGCATTTCGCTTTGTCGCGGAATTTTTCCGCGAGCCCGACGCCCATTTGGGATTGCTGTCTTTGGGAATGAGCATGGGACAGTGGCTGTGCCTGCCCATGCTGCTGGGCGGGGTGGCGTTGTGGCTGTGGGCTGGGCGAGCCGGCGACAGTGCCTCATGAACAGAACCCCACAGCCGTGAACCAGCGAGTACTTGTTGTTGATGATGCTGAGATGAACCTGCAGTTGCTGGGCAACTTGGTTCAGCGGCTCAAACCAGCGCAGGCGCACGGTTTTACCGACCCAGAGCTGGCGCTGGAGTTTGCGCGCCATACACCGGTGGACCTGGTGGTCGTGGACTTCATGATGCCCACCATGGATGGATTGGAGTTTCTACGCCGGTTTCGCGAAATTCCTTGCGATCATGCCGTCCCCGTCTTGATGGTCACTGCCAACGAGGAACGAACTGTGCGTTATCACGCGCTGGAATCAGGGGTGGAAGACTTTTTGTCTAAGCCTGTAGACCCGATTGAGTTTTTGGCGCGTGTCAAAAATTTGCTCAAGCTCAGTGACGCCACTCGCAAGCTAACCAATCAAGCGGCATGGTTGGCAGAAAGTGTGCGCCTTGCCACGCAAGAAGTGCGTGAGCGCGAACGTGAAACGGTGAGAAGTCTGGCCAAAGCTGCGGAATACCGCGACGCTGACACGGGCATGCATATTCTGCGTATGGCCCACTACTCCCAGTTGATCGCGCGCGAGCTGAAACTTTCCGCCGAAGACCAGGATCTTCTGCTGGATGCATCCACCATGCACGATATCGGCAAGGTGGCCATTCCGGACCGGGTACTGCTCAAGCCCGGAAAACTCGATCCGGACGAGATGGCCATCATGCAAACGCATGCGATGTATGGCTATGAACTCCTGAAGGACAGCACCTCGCCCCTGCTCAAGGCAGGCGCCAGCATTGCCTTGGGGCACCACGAAAAATTTGATGGAAGCGGCTACCCGCAAGGCCTCAGCGGAGAGGCGATTCCTTTGTTCTGTCGTATCGTGGCGGTGGCAGACGTGTTTGACGCCTTGACCTCATCACGCCCTTACAAAGCAGCATGGTCGCTGGAACGGGCTCGGGAATATTTGCGTACCTGCAAAGGCACGCACTTTGACCCGGTATGTGTCGATGCGTTCTTAGGCGCCTGGTCGGAAGTGCTCACCATTCGTGCCCAGTTCGCGGATGGGCGGTCCGTTTAGCGCACCACCAAGACCGCGGTGGAAGCGTGGGTGAGAACTTGCTGGGTTTCGCTGCCCAGCAGCAGGCGGGACAAGCCGCGCCGTCCATGCGAGGCCATCACAATCAAGTCGCAGTGATGGTCTTTCGCCGCAGCGATGACGGCGTTGGACACCACATCTGAGCGCTTGGTCAAGGCCTGGGCCTTGACACCCTTGTCCGAGGCCGTTTTTGCAATGGCCCGTACATTGACCATGGCACTTTCGGTCCAGAGGCTTTCAATGCGTTCGACTTCAGCACCATCAATGGCAATGCCGCCCTCAAAATAGCTGATGGGGTAGGGCGGCACGGCCTGAAAGGCGACCAGCTCGGCCTTGCAGGCCGCAGCCAAGTCAATGGCCGTAGCGACTGCTTTTTGCGAAAGGTCAGAGCCGTCAGTGGCGACCAGGATGCGTGTGTACATAAAGAGACCTTTTCATGGGGTGTGTCTCAAGGCTAGCAGCGAATGAATTTTGGCCGTTGACGTGGATCAACAGGCCTTTGGGTGACTGAGGCACACTCGGGGTTTGACCATGCCGACCGCTGATCCCTTTCAATTGCTCGATGAGCCCCAAGAGTGGAGTGCTTTCAGCCGCCTGATCGACGCCACCGCAGACTTGTGGGAGTCGCAGGTGGTGGTCGGCGGCATGCATTGCGCAGCCTGCTCAGTCACCGTGGAGGACGCCTTGCGGCAGGTGCCCGGCGTACAGGCCGCGTCGGTCAGCGCCAGTGGCCAGCGTGCCACGGTGCAGTGGCTTGCCGGACAGGTGTTGCCCTCGGGCTGGATGGGCGCTGTTGTAGGCAGCGGCTACCAGGTGGTTCCCGCCAATGATGCTTTTGCCAACACGCAGCGCAAGGCCCAGAACCGCAAAGCGCTCTGGCGCTGGCTGGTGGCAGGCCTGTGCATGATGCAGGTGATGATGTATGCCTACCCCGCCTATACGGCGCGTGCGGGTGACTTGAGTGCAGAAATGGAAGCCTTGCTGCGCTGGGCGTCCTGGGTGTTGACTTTGCCCGTCGTCTTTTTTTCCTGTGGCGGATTCTTTCGCAGCGCGTGGAACGACGTCACGCACCGCCGCATCGGCATGGACCTGCCGGTCGCGCTCGGCATTGCCGTGACCTTTGCCGTCAGCACCGCAGGAACTTTTGAGCCTGACGGCATCTTCGGACGTGAGGTGTATTTCGATTCGCTCACGATGTTCGTTTTTTTCTTATTGAGTGGACGCTGGCTGGAGTTGCGTTTGCGTGCCCGTACCGCCGGGGCCTTGGAGGCGGTGATGAACCGCATGCCCGAGGGCGCCGAGCGCCAGGCTGCAGACGGCACCTGGGAGCGGGTGGCGGTTCGCCGGATTGGCGTGGGCGACCTGTTACGGGTGCAAAGCGGCCAGTCCTTTGCGGCAGACGGCGTGGTGGAGCAGGGCGCCAGCAGCGTGGACGAGGCCTTGCTCACCGGCGAGTCGCGCCCCTTGCGACGCGAAATCGGCTCTGAAGTACTCGCAGGCAGCTTCAACCTGGGTGCCACCCTGTGGGTGCGGGTCCAGCGCGTGGCAGGTAACACCCGCTATGCCCAAATCGTGGCCTTGATGGAGGCCGCATCCGCCACCAAGCCGACGCTGGCGCTGCTAGCCGATCGCCTGGCCAAACCCTTTCTTGCGGGTGTGCTGCTCAGCGCGGTGGGTGCTGCACTTTGGTGGTGGGACCGCGACCCGGAACGCGCATTGATGGTTGCGGTGTCGGTGCTGGTGGTCACCTGTCCCTGCGCCTTGTCTCTGGCAACGCCTGCGGCCATGCTCGCTGCGGCCGGGCGGCTCGCGGGCGGGGGTGTTTTGGTGCGGCGCCTGCAGGCCCTGGAAGAGTTGGCGCGGGTGGATACGGTCGTTTTCGACAAAACCGGCACGCTGAGTCGCGACCAATTGCAGATGCAGGGTGTGCAAACCCGTGCCGGCACCTCACAGGCGCAAGCCCTGCTTTGGGCAGCGGCACTCGCCCGCCATTCCATGCATCCTGCTTCGCGTGCCTTGGTTCAGGCGCAGGGTGCCTCGCAATCCACTGGCTCCGCGGAGCCTGCATGGCAATGCACCGAGGCCACAGAAGTTGCAGGCCAAGGCCTGAAGGGCGATGTGGTGTCGGGCACGGGCATCACGCACGCAATGCGCTTGGGTTCGGCGGCGTTTTGCGGTTTGACCTCCCGAGCAGACGCCGAGACAGAAGTCATGCTCAGCGACGCCCAAGGCTGGATTGCCACTTTTGCCTTGGAAGAGGCCCTGCGCAATGATGCGAACGCTTGTGTGGGTGCCCTGCGAGGGGCAGGGTTGGACGTGCAAATTCTGTCGGGCGACAGTGCGCATGCGGTGGAGCGGGTTGCCCGCACTTTGGGTATTGCGCAGGCGCGAGGAGGCTGTTCGCCCGACGACAAGCTGCAGGCCCTGCGCGCGCTGCAAGCCAAGGGACACAGCGTTGCCATGGTGGGCGACGGTCTCAATGACGCGCCGGTGCTCGCCGGGGCCCAGGTTTCTTTTGCGCTGGGCCAGGCCGTTCCCTTGGCGCAGGCGCGGTCAGACTTTGTCGTTTTAGGCGCGGAGTTGATGCCTGTGGCGCAAACCCTGCTGTTGGCGCGGCGCACCATGTCCATCGTGCGGCAAAACCTGGCTTGGGCTTTGGTGTACAACGCGGTGTGCGTGCCGCTGGCGGTGGCGGGCATGTTGCCCGCCTGGGCAGCTGGCCTGGGCATGGCTGGCAGTTCTTTGCTGGTGGTGGGAAACGCCTTGCGCCTGTCGCGCGCTGCGAGCTGATTGGAGACATAGTTTGGATATTTTGTATTTGCTCATTCCTTTGTCGGTGGTGCTGGTGTTCCTGATCCTGGTGGGTTTGTGGTGGGCCATTGACCGGGGGCAATTCGAAGATATCGAGTCCGAAGGCGAGCGCATCCTTCGCGAACCGTAGCGTTTTTGTCGGTTCGCCAACGCTCTTTACCGGGCAGTTGATTTGCGTCAAGTCACTCTGAGGGCATTGCACACACACTCGTGCGCAAGGTCAATTCAAAAGAGGACAACGGTATGGCATTTGCAAATCAGCAGGCAACGAGCTACAACGACACGGTCGTTCGGCAATTTGCCATCATGACTGTGGTGTGGGGGGTGGTGGGGATGCTGGTGGGGGTCATCATTGCCGCCCAACTCGCCTGGCCAGAGCTCAATTTCGGTATTCCATGGCTCACTTACGGCCGCTTGCGACCACTGCACACCAATGCAGTGATCTTCGCCTTCGGCGGTTGCGGATTGTTTGCATCCGCGTATTACGTGGTGCAAAGAACCTCGCAGGTGCGCCTGTTCGGCGGCAATTTGGCCAGCCTGACCTTTTGGGGCTGGCAGTTGGTGATTCTGGCTGCGGCTATTTCCCTGCCGCTGGGTTACACCCAAGGCAAAGAATACGCAGAGTTGGAGTGGCCCATCGACATTCTGATCACTGTGGTCTGGGTGGCGTTTGCAGTGGTGTTTTTTGGCACCTTGGGCACCCGCAAGGTCAAGCATATTTATGTGGCCAACTGGTTTTTCGGCGCGTTTATCTTGGCGGTGGCGCTGCTGCACCTGGTTAACAGTGCCGCAATTCCTGCGGGCTGGATGAAGTCCTACTCGGCCTACGCCGGTGTGCAGGACGCCATGGTGCAGTGGTGGTACGGCCACAACGCCGTGGGCTTCTTTTTGACGGCGGGCTTTCTGGGCATGATGTATTACTTCATCCCCAAGCAAGCAGGTCGTCCGGTGTACAGCTATCGCCTGTCCATCGTTCACTTCTGGGCGCTGATCTTTACCTACATGTGGGCAGGCCCTCACCACTTGCACTACACCGCTTTGCCGGACTGGACGCAGTCGGTGGGCATGGTGTTCTCGCTGATTCTTTTGGCTCCCAGCTGGGGCGGCATGATCAACGGCATCATGACCTTGTCGGGTGCCTGGCACAAGCTGCGTGACGACCCGATCCTGCGCTTCCTGATCGTCTCCTTGTCCTTCTACGGTATGAGCACCTTTGAAGGCCCGATGATGTCTATCAAGACCGTTAACGCCTTGAGCCACTACACGGACTGGACCATTGGCCATGTGCACTCCGGCGCCCTGGGCTGGGTGGGCTTGGTGACGATGGGCTCGATGTACTACCTGATTCCCCGCCTGTTTGGCCAAAAGCAGATGTACAGCGTCAAAGCCATTGAAATCCATTTCTGGACGGCCACGGTGGGTATCGTGATTTACATCGCCGCCATGTGGATTGCCGGTGTGATGCAGGGCCTGATGTGGCGCGCCATCAACCCCGATGGCACCCTGACTTACACCTTTGTGGAATCCGTCAAGGCGACCTATCCCTTCTATGTGCTGCGCTTGCTCGGTGGTCTGTTGTACCTGAGCGGCATGCTGATCATGCTCTGGAACACCCTGAAAACCGCCACCAACGGGCGCGCTGAATTGGTGACGATTCCAGCTGTCGCGGCCCACGCCTAAACCCCAAGGACCGAACCATGGCAAAAGAAACTTCCACGTCGAGTCTCTCGCACGAAAAAATCGAAACCAGTAACTTTCTGATGATTGTGCTGATCCTGCTGGTGCTGCTGGCCGGTGGCATGGTCGAGATCGTGCCTCTGTTCTTCCAAAAATCGACCACTGAGCCGATTCCCGGAGTGCAGCCCTACACCGCCCTGCAATTGGCAGGCCGCGACATCTACACCCGTGAGGGCTGCTACAACTGCCATTCGCAGATGATTCGCCCCTTCCGTGCCGAGACGCTGCGCTATGGGCACTACTCGGTGGCCGGTGAGTCGGTGTACGACCACCCCTTCCAATGGGGTAGCAAACGCACCGGACCTGATCTGGCCCGCGTCGGTGCGAAGTACAGCGATGAATGGCATCGCATCCACCTGACCAATCCCCGCGATTTGGTACCCGAGTCCAATATGCCAGCCTACCCCTGGTTGGAAAAGAACCTGGTGGACGCTGCCTCATTGCCTGCCCATATGCAAGCGCTACGCCGCGTCGGTGTGCCTTACACCGACGCGCAAATCGCGGCAGCTTCGGAAGAAGTGAAAGGCAAAACCGAGCTCGATGCCACGATTGCCTACCTGCAAATGCTCGGTCTGGCATTGAAGTAATCACAGGAGGCTGCTATGGACATCAACACCCTGCGCGCAGTGGTCACCTTGGTGAGCTTTGCGATCTTCATCGGCATCATGCGCTGGGCGTGGTCACGCCGCCGCGAGGCTGATTTCACGGAAGCGGCCAACCTGCCTTTCACGCAGGATTGATGGCAAACGCACCCACAAGGAATTGATATGAGTGATTTCACCAGTAATTTTTGGGCCATTTTTGTGGCTTCCATCACGGTCATTGGCATGCTCGCCTGCTTGCTGTTGCTATGGTTCAGCGGCAAAGCCCGCGCCATGACGGCCAATGACAACACCACCGGTCATGTCTGGGACGGCGACCTGCGCGAGATGAACAACCCCCTGCCGCGTTGGTGGGTGTGGCTGTTCGTGATTACGGTGGTGTTCGGCTTCGTCTATCTGGCCCTGTACCCTGGTCTGGGCAAGTCGGCAGGCCAGCTGGGCTGGACCTCGGCAAGCCAATACGAAGCCGAAGTACAAAAAGCCAACTTGGCAGAAGCGCCGCTGTACGCCCGTTTCATGGCCATGGCACCAGAGGCGGTAGCCAAAGACCCGCAAGCCCACGCTATCGGCGAGCGCTTGTTCATGAACAACTGTGCGCAGTGCCACGGCTCTGACGCACACGGCTCCAAAGGCTTTCCTAATTTGACCGATGGCGACTGGCTGCACGGCGGAACACCGGACAAAATCAAGGAGACCCTGACACTGGGCCGCATTGGACAAATGCCTCCCATGGCTGCGGCCGTTGGCACACCGGACGACGTGAAAAACGTCGCCAACTATGTGCTGAGTCTCTCGGGCAGCCCCCATGACTCGGTCCGCGCCGCTCTGGGCAAAACAAAATTCACGGTCTGTGCCGCCTGCCATGGCGCCGACGGCAAGGGTAACCAAGCGCTGGGCGCGCCCAACCTGAGCGACAACATCTGGCTGCATGGCTATGGTGAAGCGGCCATCATCAACATGGTGAACAACGGCAAGGTCAACCAAATGCCCGCCCAAGGCAAAAAATTGACGGAAGCGCAAATCCACGTATTGGCCAGCTATGTCTGGAGCCTGTCGAATCCCTGATTTGGACTATTGAAATAGCACTCTTTTGACAAACGACTCCCAGCCCGACCGCAAGATCATTCCCATTGCGGTCTCATCGGACACCCGTCCGATTGCTGCCCCGCCGGACGCGACGCCCGAAATGGTGTCGCTCTACGAGGCCCATAAAAAGATCTATCCACGCAGCGTGTCGGGATTCTTCTCGCGCCTGCGCTGGGCTACGGTGTTCTTGACGCAGCTGGTTTTTTACGGCCTTCCGTGGCTGGACTGGGGCCAGCGCCAAGCAGTGTTGTTTGACCTGGGTGCGCGGCGCTTCTACATTTTCAATTTGGTTCTCTACCCGCAGGACTTCATTTACTTGACGGGCCTGTTGGTCATCTCTGCCCTGTCGCTGTTTTTGTTCACCGCGGTGGCAGGGCGTTTGTGGTGCGGCTATGCCTGCCCGCAGACGGTGTATACCGAAATATTCTTGTGGATTGAAAAGCACACCGAAGGTGACCGCTCTGCCCGCATGCGGCGAGATGCGGCAGGCTTTTCGTGGGAAAAGCTCGGACGCAAAACCGCCAAACACGCGATCTGGCTCGCCGTCGGCGTTTGGACCGGCTTTACCTTTGTGGGCTACTTCACTCCCATCGGCGTGCTGGGCCATGAGTTTTTCACCCTGGATGTCGGCCCGTGGGAGATGTTTTGGGTGTTCTTCTATGGCTTTGCGACTTACGGCAACGCAGGCTTCATGCGCGAGCAGGTTTGCAAGCACATGTGCCCTTATGCGCGCTTTCAAAGCGCCATGTTTGACAAAGACACGCTGATCGTCACCTACGACACCCAGCGCGGCGAACCCCGGGGTGCACGCTCCAAGAAGGTGGACTTGCTGCAAAGCAATCTCGGCGCCTGTATCGATTGCAGCCTGTGTGTGCAGGTCTGCCCCACCGGCATTGATATCCGAAACGGCTTGCAATACGAATGCATTGGCTGCGGTGCCTGTGCCGATGTGTGCGATGAGGTGATGGACAAGATGAATTACCCGCGCGGCTTGGTGAAGTACTCCACCGAAAACGCGGTGAACCAACACTGGACCCAAAGCCAAACCTTGCGCCATGTGTTGCGCCCCCGGGTGCTGGTCTACACCTTGATCTTATGGACGGTGATCGCCCTGATGTTTTGGAGCTTGGCACATCGGGCGCCCTTCAAGGTGGATGTGGAGCGGGATCGCAGCACACTGTCGCGTGAGGTGGACGGCGGGTTGATTGAAAACGTCTTCCGGCTCCAGATCATGAACGCTTCTGAGCGTGCGCAGAAAGTGCACATTCAGGCTGATGGACTGGACGGTCTCAAGCTGGTGACGGACCCGGACTTGGAGATTGATGCCGCGCAGTCCCGCTGGGTGGTGGTGCGCTTGCAGGTGCCCGTGGAGTCGATGCAACCCGGCTCCCACCCGATTCATTTTGAAGTTGACGGTCAGGACAGCCATGCTGTCGTGGTCGAAAAAACTGTTTTCATTGTTCCGCGTTAAGGAGAAAAACGATGGCATCACTTGCCCCAACAACATCAGCACCATGGTGGAAACACGGCCACGTCTGGATGGTCATGTCCGGCCCCGCGGTGGTGGTGATTGCCAGCTTTTTTACTTTTTACCTGGCCTACACGGGCATGGACACGGTGGTCGATGAGGACTACTACCGCAAAGGTGTGGAACTCAGCCAAACCCAGGGTGCAGCAGCGCCCAATCTGGCGCCTGCCATGCAGGCACGCAACCATGCAGCAACGGGCGTGGTCGTCAAGCCCAAGCAATAAGTTTCAGTCGCACTCGGGGCGGCTGATCATCTCGCGCAACAGGTCGCTGCGCAGGATGCGGATATTGCGCTTGTCCACTTCCACCAGACCGTCTTCGGCAAACTTGGAAAAAGCACGGCTCACCGTTTCCAGCTTGAGCCCCAGGTAGCTGCCGATTTCTTCACGCGTCATGCGCAGCACCAGTTCCGACTGCGAAAAGCCCCGCGCGTGCAGACGGTCCACCAGGTTCAGCAAAAACGCCGCCAGACGCTCTTCGGCCCGCATGCTGCCCAGCAGCAGCATGATGCCGTTCTCCCGCACGATTTCCCGGCTCATGATCTTGTGCACATGGCGCTGCATGGACGGAATATCGCGCGAGAGCTCCTCAATCCGGTCAAAGGGCATCAGGCAGACCTCGGAGTCCTCCAGGGCGATGGCATTGCAGGTATGGCTGTCGCTGGCAATACCGTCCAGGCCCAGCACTTCGCCTGCCATCTGAAAGCCGGTGACTTGCTCGTGGCCGTCTTCTGAAGCCACGAAGGACTTGAAGAACCCGATGCGAATGGCGTACAGACTGGTGAATTTGTCGCCGTTATGGAACAACAAACTGCCTTTTTTCACCTTGCGGCGCATATTGACCACGGTGTCGATCTGGTCCAACTCTTCGCGGTTCAGGCCCAGCGGCATGCACAACTCACGCAAATTGCAGTTAGAGCAGGCGATTTTGATGTTGTGGCTGTTGATTGGGATCACATTGGCACTGTGGGACGTCGACGGCGCGTTTGACGCGGGGTTTGCAAAGCTCTTTTGTGCGGGATCGAACATGGGGGACTACTCCTGGTGAACCAATTTTCGGGCGTCTGCGCCTATGTTGACACACGTCAAACCCCCGAACTGTGGGCTAACGCACATTATCAAGCTTGAACAAAACACTACCCTGACGAATCGCCATGTCCATTCCGGTCACCCTGGAGCTGCTCCAAAAATTCGACGTGGCGGGTCCGCGTTACACCTCCTACCCCACGGCAGACCGGTTTGTAGAGGCATTTGGTGACGAGGACTACAAGCGCACTTTGGCCCAGCGCTTTAACGAGGAGGGCGCGCGGCCGCAGCCACTTTCGCTGTATGTGCACATCCCCTTTTGTGCATCCCTTTGCTACTACTGCGCTTGCAACAAGGTCATTACCAAGCACCACAGCCGCTCTGCCGAGTACCTGCGCTACCTGGCGCTGGAGCTGGCGCTGCACACGGACTTGATCGGCAAAGGCCGCATCGTCAGTCAATTGCACCTGGGTGGCGGGAGCCCCACCTTCATGAACGACGACGAGCTGCGCGAACTCATGGGCTTGTTGAAGCAGCATTTTCAGCTCGCCCCAGGCGCGGAGCTGTCGATTGAGGTCGACCCCCGCACCGTGGACGTGGCACGCATCGACGCCTTGGCAAGCATGGGCTTTAACCGCCTGAGCTTTGGCGTGCAAGACTTTGACCCTGCCGTGCAGGCCGCAGTGCACCGCGTGCAGCCGGCAGAGCAGGTATTCGCGCTGGTTCAGGCCGCCCGCGACCGGGGATTTGAGTCCATCAATGTCGATTTGATTTACGGCCTGCCACTTCAAAGCGCGGCCTCGTTTGACCGCACGCTGGAGCAGATTACCCAACTGCGCCCGGACCGTATCGCCTTGTACGGCTACGCCCACCTGCCGCTGCGCTTCAAGCCCCAGCGCCGTATCCACGAAGTGGACCTGCCCAAAGCGGGTGACAAAGTGGCCATGTTGGCACGTTCCCTCGAAGCCCTCCAAGCTGCGGGCTACGTCTATGTGGGCATGGACCACTTTGCCCTGCCGGACGACCCCCTGGCCATCGCCAAGCGCCAGGGTCGTCTGCACCGCAACTTCCAGGGCTACAGCACCCAACCCGACTGCGATTTGATTGCCCTGGGCGTGTCCTCCATCGGGCGCGTCGGCCCCAGCTACAGCCAGAATGCCAAAACCTTGGACGAGTACTACGACGCGCTCAACCATGGGCGTTTTCCGGTGGTGCGCGGTTTGGCGCTCACGCGCGAGGACCTGCTGCGCCGTGCCGTCATCATGGCCATCATGTGCCAGGGTGCGGTCGACTTTGAATCGATTTCGCTGGCGTATTTGGTGGACTTCCGCCGCCATTTCGCCACCGAGTTGGAGGCACTCGCGCCATTGGCCGACCAGGGGCTGGTGGTGCTGGGCGACGACAGCATTGAAGTGACTGAGACCGGCTGGTTCTTTGTGCGCGCCGTGGCCATGCTGTTTGACCGCCATTTACAGGTCAATCGCAATCTAAACCGCTTTTCCAAGATTCTGTAGGCGCCGCTACCATCGCCGGGTGAGCAACCCACTTTTAACTCTGGCTGGCACTGCCCTTTTGATGGGCTTGGTGGGCGGACCGCACTGCGTGGCTATGTGCGGCGCGGCCTGCGCGGGGCTGGGCCAAGCCGCTGGGCCGCGCAAAAACCAGGCCATTTTTTCGTTTCAAGGCGGGCGTGTGTTGGGCTATTCGGCCCTGGGAGCGCTGGCTGCGGCGTCTATGCAGGGCCTTGGTTGGCTCACCGTGCAGTCCGCCGCTTTGCGCCCCGTGTGGAGCCTGCTGCACGTGGCCGCACTGGTGCTGGGTTTGCTGCTGCTGTTCAAAGCCGAGCAACCCATCTGGCTGGAGCGCATGGGCCGCAGACTGTGGCAGGCGGCACGCCAATGGAGTCTGCGCAGTGCCAGCGCGCCCTTGGTCTTGGGTGTCGTCTGGGCGCTGTTGCCC
>CAIYRQ010000271.1 GCA_903928635.1 uncultured beta proteobacterium
ACGCGCACCAAGCCGTGGCCAACTATGCCGACAAGCAGAAAGCTGAACTAACGTCACAAGCGAACAAAGAAACCGATCCCGCCAAACGCGCCGCCCTGCTCGCCGAGGCCCAGCAATGGAGTGACGGAGGCAACTACCGCGTTGCTCTGCACACCGCCACTGGCGGATTAGCCGGAGGATTAAGTGGCGCCGTGGGCGCTGGCACGGTCGCCGCCGCCGCCCCGCTGATGAATGAATTACAGAGCGGGATAGAGGACAAGTTAACCGCTGCAGGCGTCAACCCCACGGTAGCGAAAGGCGCGTCGCAAGTAATAGCCCTCACAACGGCAGCAACGACCGGAGCCCTTGTCAGTGGTGGCAGCCTGCAGGGTGCGGCAGCAGGTTTGAATGTGGATGCCAATAACCGGCAATTGCATCCGGATGAACGTAAGTTCATTGAAAAAAAATCGAAGGAACTGGCAGCACAGACGTGTAAAGCGGGTGACGTGCAATGCACAAATGCAGCTCAAAGATACTGGAGTGACCAACTCACCGCAGAGGCTGAAGCTACTGATGACAGCAAGCTGGCACAACAACGTCAAGCTTATCTGAAACAAGTGGCCGCGACAGGTCAGGCACCCGGACTGGAAGGACAAACCAGTGGTGGTGCAGAAAAATATCTGAGCGATGCACAGACCGCGCGCAATGCGCTCAATGAAATACGTGGCCAAAATATTCTTGGCACCGACGGCAAGCCGATTATTGCTGATGGATCGTCATTGACATACTTCGGAGGTACACAGGCACAACGCGACGATCATAATTTATATGCAGTGCGGCCAGGGCCATACGATAAGCGTGTCAGTGCCAACGGTAGCGCGAACAGTGTCGTACCTCAGCAGGATGGCATCTTGCGTGACCAGCGCGGCGCCAATCGGCTGGAGAACTTGCGAGCAACAAACGGTGCGACATTAGCTGATTACCCAGTTGAATCGTTCGTTGTTGGTGGGGGAATTCAGGCCATAAAAACATTATCCGGCCTTACATTAAAAAGCATTGTAAGCGGAACTGAGGAGGCAACCACAGAGGTGGTCGCAACAGGCATAGCTAAAGAAAGAGCGATCGCGGCGCCGCAAAGCAGCAGTGTTCGAAGTTCTACTGATTCGCTTTTGCCTGAGGCAGATTTTTCAGGGCGTGGTGCAGTTCGCGCAGACTTGAGTGATCACTTGAACCTCCCTTCAATTTCCGGGAAACAGATCGCTGGCGGTCATGATTTGAATGAGTTTAATATGGCGTTAAACAAGGTTAGTGGCACAATTTTGTCTAAGCTGGAAACTGGGCCTGGAATCTACGAAATACAATATCAACTTCCTCATGCAAATAGTCCAGCAATTAAAACCGTGTTTGATCCAGTTAAATATCCAAATATTGAAAATATGGCAAATACTGCCGCCAATAAAGGACTCTTAGAGTTTCAGCTCACGGGTAACGCGGCGCCAACAGTTGAAGTGAATGGGCTTAATTTTGACGTTCGAATTGCAGTTCGACCTGGGGAGCCACCCTCAGTAAGAACTGCTTACCCGATAGGGAGTGCAAAATGAAATGGGGGCATCACTATGAAGCTCGTCCAGAAGATCGACTTCTTTTTTGGGTATTCGAATGCA
>CAIYRQ010000272.1 GCA_903928635.1 uncultured beta proteobacterium
TCCCAGCCGGTGGGCGCGGTGGCGCCAGCTTCCTGGCCATCAGGGCGGGTCGTGACCGTCTCCAGTTGGATGCAGTCCACCGGGCACACCGGCAGGCAGAGCTCGCAGCCGGTGCAATACGCTTCGATCACCGTGTGCATGCGCTTGTGGGTGCCAAAAATGGCGTCGGTGGGGCAGGCCTCAATGCACAGGGTGCAGCCTATGCACCAGTTCTCATCAATAAAGGCGACGGTGCGGGGGCCCTCCAGGCCAAATTCCGGGTTCAGCGGTTTGGGCTGTATTTGCAGAATGGCAGCGAGCCTCGCCACACCCTGGACGCCGCCAGGGGGGCACTGGTTGATATCCGCCTCCTCCTGAGCCATGGCCTGGGCGTACCCGGCGCAGTCGGGGTAGCCGCAGCGGGTGCACTGGGTTTGCGGGAGCGCGTCAAGCAGACGGCCGGCCACTGTGCCTTCGCCGGTCTGCTCGGCCATTACTTGGCCTTGGCTGCCTTTTTAGCGACTGCTTTGGCCGCAACAGGCGTTGCTGCCGCAGGCGCAGCTACCGCAGCGGCTTTGGCCGCGACCACTTTGGCCGTCTTCACGGCTGCCACGCTGCGTTTAACGGCGGGTTTGGCGACGGCCTTCACCGCAGCTTTGGGAGCAGGAGCGGCCTTCGGTGCTGTCTTTACCGGCGCGGTTTGCACCGCTGTGGCTTTGGGCGCTGCGGGTTGGTGCGACTGAATGAAAGAGCGCACCTCGGGGTACACCAGCTCGCGCCAGCGACGGCCCGAGAAAATACCGTAGTGGCCTGCACCCTTGGCTTCGAAATGGCGTTGTTGCCCGCGCACGACGCCGGTGCAAATTTCGTGTACGGCGCGCGTTTGGCCGGAGCCGGAAATATCGTCGAGCTCACCCTCGACCGACATGAGTGCGGTGGTGGTGATGGCCGAGGGGCGTACGCGCTCCACTTTGCCCTCGGGAGATTTGACGTCCCAGGTGCCGTTGACCAGACTGAAGTCCTGAAACACGACCTTGATGGTTTCCAGGTAGTAGTCGGCGTCCATGTCCAAGACCGCGTTGTACTCGTCGTAGAACTTGCGGTGGGCTTCGGTGCTGACGTCGTCGCCCTTGATCAGGTCTTTGAAGTAGTCGTAATGGCTCTTGGCATGGTGGTCCGGGTTCATGGCCACAAAGCCGGTGTGCTGCAAGAAGCCGGGGTAGACACGGCGGCCAGCGCCCGGGAAGTTGCTCGGCACGCGGTAGATCACGTTGTTCTCAAACCACTCGTAGCTCTTGTTCATGGCCAGGTTGTTCACCGCCGTAGGCGACTTGCGCGCGTCAATGGGGCCACCCATCATGGTCATGGTCAAGGGTGTTTTTTCGCCACGGCCGGCCATCAGCGACACGGCAGCGAGCACCGGCACGGTGGGTTGGCACACGCTCATCACATGGCAATTGCCGTATTTGGACTGCGCGTGGCGGATGAACTCCTGCACATAGTTCACATAGTCGTCGAGGTGGAACTCCCCTTCGCTTAAGGGTACGGTGCGGGCATTTTTCCAGTCGGTGATGTAGACCTTGTGGTCTTGCAGCATGGTTTTAGCCGTGTCGCGCAGCAGCGTAGCGTAGTGGCCGGACAAGGGTGCCACGATCAGGACCACGGGTTGGTGCTTGATTTTTTCCAGCGTGGCCGAGTCGTCGGTGAGGCGCTTGAAGCGGATCAGCTCGCAAAACGGTTTTTTGACCTCGATGCGCTCCTGAACCGCGACTTCCACACCATCCACGTCAATCGAGCGGATGCCGAACTCTGGCTTTTCATAGTCCTTGCCCAGTCGGTGCATCAGGTCGTAACCCGCAGACATGCGCTGCGAAAACGGCGTCTGGCCCACGGGCGACAGGGGGTTGGACAGCGATTTGGCGGCAAAACTGGCCAAATCGGAGAACGGCTCCATAAGGGCGCGTTGGGTCTCGTAAAGCTGGTAGAGCATGCGGTGTCCTGATTAAAAAATGTTGCAGTGCAATATAACAGTATTACGGCGCCCTGTCCTGCGCCTTTATCACCCGACTTACACCACTTTGGCGATGGCTTGGCAGACGTAAGCGATGTTTTTGCTGTTGAGCGCGGCCACGCACATGCGCCCGGTGTCCGTGCCGTACACGCCAAATTCGCTGCGCAGGCGCACCATTTGGTCTTTGCTCAAGCCCGAGTAGCTGAACATGCCGATTTGGGTGGTGATGAAACCCATGTCTTGCGTCACGCCCGCTGCTTTGAGACCGTCCACCAGGCTTTGGCGCATGGCTTTGATGCGCACGCGCATTTCACCCAGCTCTTTTTCCCACAGCGCACGCAGCTCGGGGTTGCCCAGAACGGCCGCAACGATGGCACCGCCATGGATGGGCGGGTTGGAGTAGTTGGTGCGGATGGCGATTTTGAGCTGGCTCAGCACGCGTCCTGCCTCTTCTTTGCTGTCGCACAGCACGGACAAGGCGCCCACGCGCTCGCCGTACAGGCTAAAGCTCTTGGAGAACGACGTAGACACCAAAAAGCTCAGGCCTGCAGCCACGAATTTGGCAATGACTGCGCCGTCCTCGGCAATGCCGTGGCCAAAGCCTTGGTAAGCCATGTCCAGGAAAGCGGTCAGGTTTTTGGCCTTGACGGTCGCCACCACCTGGTCCCATTGCGCGGGGGTGATGTCATAGCCAGTAGGGTTGTGGCAGCAGGCGTGCAACACCACGATGGTGCCTGCGTCTGCGCCGTTCAGGCTGGCCAGCATGCCTTCGAAGTTCACGCCGCGCTTGGCTGCGTCGTAGTAGGCGTAGGTGTCCACCACAAAACCGGCGTTGGCAAACAGCGCACGGTGGTTTTCCCAGCTGGGGTCGGAGATCAGCACCTTGGCGCCGGGGCGCAGATGCTTGAGGAAGTCCGCACCAATCTTCAGGCCGCCGGTACCGCCAATCGCCTGCACCGTGGCCACGCGGCCAGAGCTCACCGGCTCGGAATCGACGCCAAACACCAGGCCTTTGACGGCTGCGTCGTAGGCTGCAATGCCGTCAATCGGCAAATAGCCACGGGCGGTCGGGGACGACATCATGGTCTTTTCGGCCGCTTGCACGCATTGGAGCAGGGGAAGCTTGCCCTGGTCGTCGAAATACACGCCCACGCCGAGGTTGACCTTGTTGGGGTTGGTGTCGGCATTGAATTGTTCGTTCAAACCCAAAATCGGGTCACGGGGGGCCATTTCGACGGCAGAAAAGAGAGACATGAAGGGGTCCTGAAGGGGGCAGATAAAAACGCGGTGAGGTTTTGACCGCAGCAAGCCTTTAATTTTACCGCCCCGACCGCATGTGTCTCCAGTAAAGCTGCGACCTGCGCTAAGCTTCCCGCCCCTTTCTATGCAGGTTTCTATGTCCGACCTTGTTGAAGTCACCGCCCCGGCCCTGCCAGGGACGTTTGTGACCTTTCCCGACTCTCCGTTCGAGCTGTACCAGCCTTATCCGCCCGCAGGTGACCAGCCCGAGGCGATTGACAAGTTGGTGGAAGGCGTGAACGACGGCGAAGTGTTCCAGACCCTGTTGGGCGTGACGGGCTCGGGCAAAACCTTCACCATGGCCAATGTGATTGCCCGCCTGGGCCGCCCGGCCATTGTGTTTGCACCCAACAAAACGCTGGCGGCGCAGCTGTACAGCGAGTTCCGCGAGTTTTTCCCCAAAAACGCGGTGGAGTACTTCGTCAGCTACTACGACTATTACCAGCCCGAGGCCTATGTGCCGCAGCGTGACTTGTTTATTGAAAAAGACTCGGCGATCAACGAGCACATTGAGCAAATGCGCCTGTCGTGTACCAAGAGCGTGCTGGAGCGGCGCGATGTGGTTATCGTGGCCACGGTGTCGGCGATTTACGGTATCGGCCAGCCCGAGGCCTACCACAAGATGATCATGACACTGCGCGCGGGCGACAAGCTCGGCCAGCGCGACATGATCATTCAGCTGGTGCGCATGCAGTACCAGCGCAACGACATGGATTTCTCGCGCGGCACCTTCCGCGTGCGGGGCGACACCATTGATATTTTTCCGGCGGAGCACTCCGAGATGGCCATCCGCGTGGAGCTGTTCGACGACGAGATCGAGTCCCTGCAGCTGTTTGACCCGCTCACGGGGCGCATCCGGCAAAAGATTCCGCGCTTTACTGTCTACCCCAGCAGCCACTATGTGACGCCGCGCGAGCAGGTGCTGATGGCGGTCGAGACCATCAAGATCGAGCTGGCAGACCGCCTCAAAGAGTTTGTCAGCCAGGGCAAGCTGGTCGAAGCCCAGCGGCTGGAGCAGCGCACCCGGTTTGACCTGGAAATGCTCTCCGAAGTAGGGCACTGCAAAGGCATTGAAAACTACTCCCGACATCTCTCAGGCAGCGCGCCCGGCGAGCCTCCGGCCACGCTGACCGACTACCTGCCCAAAGATGCGGTGATGTTTCTGGACGAGAGCCATGTGCTGATTGGCCAGTTTGGCGGCATGTACAACGGTGACCGCTCACGCAAGACCACTTTGGTGGAATACGGCTTTCGCCTGCCCAGCGCGCTGGACAACCGGCCGCTCAAGTTTGAAGAGTTCGAAACCAAGATGCGCCAGGCCATCTTTGTCTCGGCCACCCCCGCCCAGTGGGAAAAAGACCATGCGGGCCAGGTCGTTGAACAAGTGGTGCGCCCCACCGGGCTGGTGGACCCCGAGGTCGAAGTGCGCCCCGCCACCAGCCAAGTCGACGATGTGCTGCAGGAGATCCGCATCCGGGTGGACAAGAACGAGCGCGTGCTGATCACCACCCTGACCAAGCGCATGGCCGAGCAACTGACCGACTACCTGGGCGACAACGGTGTCAAAGTGCGCTACCTGCACAGCGACGTGGACACCGTGGAGCGGGTGGAGATATTGCGCGACCTGCGCTTGGGCACTTTTGATGTGCTGGTGGGCATCAACCTGCTGCGCGAGGGATTGGATATTCCCGAGGTGTCGCTGGTGGCGATTCTGGACGCCGACAAAGAGGGCTTTTTGCGCTCCGAGCGTTCCCTCATCCAAACCATTGGCCGTGCCGCCCGCAATTTGGAAGGGCGGGCCATTTTGTACGCCGACAAAATCACCGACTCCATGGCGCGCGCCATGGGCGAGACCGAGCGGCGGCGCCACAAACAGATCGCCCACAACCTGGAGCGCGGCATCACCCCGCGCGCTATTGTGAAAAAAGTGCGCGACCTGATCGACGGCGTGTACAGCGAAAAAGCGGGCAAAGAGGCGGAGCGCTTGGAGCGCGACGCGATGCAGCGCGCCCAGGTGGAAGACATGAGCGAGAAAGACGTGGCACGCGAAATCAAGCGCCTGGAGAAACTCATGATGGAGCACGCCCGCAACCTGGAGTTCGAAAAAGCAGCCCGGGTGCGCGACCAGTTGGGCATTCTGAAGGCGCAAGCATTTGGCGCGCCAGGCTTGGACAATGTCGTCGTCTTGCCTCTGAAGGCCGGCTAAACAGACGCATGAAATTATTTCGTGACTGATCAGTCTATGTATCCGAGTAAAACAGTGGGACGTTGGGTATACTCGACTTCGTTAGTCAACTAAGTCCGTTTCCGGGAGTTTGTGATGCGTCTCACCACCAAAGGCCGTTTTGCCGTTACCGCCATGATCGATCTGGGCCTGCGCCAAAGCAGCGGCCCGGTCACCCTGGCCGCCATCAGCCAACGCCAGCAAATTTCGCTGTCCTATCTGGAGCAGCTCTTTGGCAAATTGCGCCGCAACGAACTGGTGGAATCCACCCGCGGCCCCGGCGGCGGTTACACGCTGGCGCGTGATGCCTCTCAGATCACCGTGGCAGAAATCATTGTGTCGGTCGACGAGCCCATCGACGCGACCCAGTGCGGTGGCAAAGAAAACTGCCTGGGTGAGGGTAGCCGCTGCATGACGCATGACCTGTGGGCCACGCTCAACCAGCGCATGGTGGACTTTTTGACCTCCGTGACATTGCAAAAGCTGGTCGATGACCAACTGGCCAAAGGCATGCAAGTCGAAGACAAGCCCAGCATCAAGCGCGCTATCTCGGCCTTGCCCGTGTCGCAGCCGATCCGCATGAACGCCCCCAACTCCGTGTTTGCCCTGGGCAACACCCTGGCCAAGGCCTGAATTCCTTTTCCTATTTGACGTATTGAAGCCGATTGTTATGGACTCCACGCCCCACTTTCCAATTTATATGGACTACAGCGCCACCAACCCCTGCGACGAGCGGGTGGTGGATGCCATGGTTCCCTGGTTGCGCACCCACTTTGGCAACCCCGCATCCCGCAGCCACGCCTGGGGCTGGGAGGCAGAAGAAGCCGTGGAGAAAGCGCGCGAGCAGGTTGCGGCATTGATTGGCGCTGACCCGCGCGAGATCGTGTGGACCTCGGGTGCAACCGAGTCCAACAACCTTGCGCTCAAAGGTGCGGCGCACTTTTACCAGGGAAAAGGCAAGCACTTGATCACGGTGAAGACCGAGCACAAAGCCGTGCTGGACACCTGCCGTGAACTCGAGCGCCAGGGTTTTGAAGTCACCTATCTGGATGTGCAAGAGGACGGCCTGCTGGACCTCGAAGTGTTCAAAGCGGCGATTCGCCCGGACACGATTCTGGCCAGCGTCATGTTCGTGAACAACGAGATTGGTGTCATCCAGGACGTGGCCGCTATTGGCGCCATCTGCCGCGAAAAAGGCGTGATCTTCCATGTGGACGCGGCCCAAGCCACCGGCCGTGTGGAGTTTGATTTGTCGCAGCTGCCCATCGATTTGATGAGCCTGACATCGCACAAAACCTACGGCCCCAAAGGCATTGGCGCTTTGTTTGTGCGTCGCAAGCCCCGCATCCGCTTGGAAGCCCAAATGCACGGCGGTGGCCACGAACGCGGCATGCGCAGCGGCACCCTGCCTACCCACCAGATCGTGGGCATGGGCGAGGCCTATCGCATCGCCAAAGAAGAAATGGCGACCGAGAACATTCGTATCCGCGCTTTGCACAACCGCATGCTGGCCGGCCTGGCGGACGTGGAGCAGGTGTTTATTAACGGCCACCTCGAAAAACGCGTCCCGCACAACCTGAACATGAGTTTCAACTATGTGGAAGGTGAGTCGCTCATCATGGGTATCAAGGGCTTGGCAGTGTCTTCGGGCTCGGCCTGCACCTCGGCCAGTCTGGAGCCGAGCTATGTGCTGCGGGCATTGGGTCGCAGCGATGAGCTGGCCCACAGCAGCCTGCGCATGACCATAGGGCGCTGGACCACCGAGGCGGAAA
>CAIYRQ010000273.1 GCA_903928635.1 uncultured beta proteobacterium
GGGGCTACCGGCTCTTCGTTGACACCATGCTCACCGTGCAGCCGCAGCAGTTAGGCGGCCACATCCTTGCGCCTGACCAGCCGCAAAAAGTCATCTCCAACGCAGCCAACTTGCTGTCCAATCTGTCGCAATTCGTGGGGGTTGTCATGGCGCCGCGCCGCACCACCGCGTTTCGCCACATGGAGTTTTTGCGCCTGTCGGAGCGCCGTGTCCTGGTCATCATCGTTTCGCCTGACGGCGATGTGCAAAACCGGGTGATTTACACCGAGGTCGATCATTCGCAGTCTCAGCTGGTCGAAGCGGCTAATTTCCTCAATAGCCACTACGTGGGTCTGGAGATTGAGCAGGTGCGTGAACGCCTTCACGGCGAGGTCGAAAGCCTGCGCTCCGAAATCGCGAGCCTCATGGCCGCCGCCGTGGCCATGAACTCCGAGGCGGTAGCCGAGTCCCAAGAAGAGGTCGTGATATCGGGTGAGCGCAATTTGCTCAAACTGAGCGATTTTTCGAGCGACATGGGCAATTTGCGTCGTGCGTTTGAGCTGTTCGAACAAAAAGCGCAAATCATGCGACTGCTCGATATCGCCGGTCAGGCCGAAGGCGTTCGCATCTTTATCGGCGGTGAAAGCCAGGTCGTGCCATTTGAAGAGCTGTCTATCGTCAGCGCGCCCTACGAGGTTGACGGAAAAATCGTTGGCACTCTCGGTGTGATTGGGCCTACCCGCATGGCCTATGACCGCATGATTCAGATCGTGGACATCACCTCCAAGCTCGTGAGCAATGCACTGAGCCACCACAAATAGGCTGCCTCGCAATCTGCTGTAGGGCATTGCGTATAATCTGCGCATCCGAGGAGCGTTGCAGTTCATACCGTTTGAACGAGGCTCGGACCGCGTTTCGGGTCATTCGCACCCTTTACCGCACCAACTGCGCTCACCCACGCTTTCAGTGGGCTGAGACTTCAACACCTGTAGTTCCAGCCGCCCTAGCGTGGTGGTTTTCCACATTTATTTTTAATTTTGGAGTGAACTATGAACGCCGTTTTGAAACCCATCAAAAACCAAGATTTCGCGATTGCCGACCTGGGTCTGGCCGCGTGGGGTCGTAAAGAACTGACGATTGCCGAAACCGAAATGCCCGGTCTGATGGCGATCCGCGAAGAGTTTGCCAAGGCGCAGCCGCTCAAAGGCGCGCGCATCACCGGCTCCTTGCACATGACCATCCAGACTGGCGTGTTGGTTGAAACCCTGCAAGCCCTGGGCGCTGACGTGCGCTGGGCTTCTTGCAACATCTTCTCAACCCAAGACCACGCCGCTGCTGCATTGGTCGCCGCAGGAACCCCCGTGTTTGCCTACAAAGGCGAGTCGCTGGATGACTACTGGGATTACACCCACCGCATTTTTGAATTCGGTGGCCGCAAGGGCACGGCCGCTGAAGGCCCCAACATGATTCTGGACGACGGTGGTGACGCCACCCTCCTGATGCACTTGGGCGCCAAGGCCGAAAAAGACATCAAAGTGCTTGCCAAGCCCGGCAGCGAAGAAGAGATCTGCCTTTTCAATGCGATCAAGGCCAAACTGAAAGTGGACCCCACCTGGTACAGCCGCCGATTGAAAAACATCATCGGCGTGACCGAAGAGACCACCACCGGCGTGTTGCGGTTGAATGAAATGTCGGCCAAGGGCGACCTGGCGTTCCGCGCCATCAACGTGAATGACTCGGTCACCAAGAGCAAGTTCGACAACCTGTACGGCTGCCGCGAGTCCTTGGTCGATGCGATCAAGCGCGCGACCGACGTCATGATTGCCGGCAAAGTGGCCCTGGTGGCTGGCTACGGCGACGTGGGCAAAGGTTCTGCGCAAGCGCTGCGTGCACTGTCCGCCCAAGTGTGGGTTACTGAAGTGGATCCCATCAACGCCCTGCAGGCCGCGATGGAAGGCTACAAAGTCGTCACCATGGAATACGCCGCTGACAAAGCCGACATTTTTGTGTCGGCCACCGGTAACAAAAACGTGATCACCTACAAGCACATGGCGGCCATGAAGGACCAAGCCATTGTGTGCAACATCGGTCACTTCGACAATGAGATCGACGTGGCATCGCTTGCTAAGTGCAAGTGGGAAGAAATCAAGCCCCAGGTAGACCATGTGATTTTCCCCGCCACCAAAGGCAAGGGCGGCAAGCCAGAGAAGCGCATCATTTTGTTGGCCAAGGGTCGCCTGGTGAACCTGGGTTGCGGCACCGGCCACCCCAGCTTCGTCATGTCGTCGAGCTTTGCCAACCAGACGATTGCGCAAATCGAGTTGTTCACCAAGCCCAAGCAATACAAAGCCGGTCACGTCTATGTCTTGCCCAAGCATTTGGACGAAAAAGTGGCGCGCTTGCACCTTAAGAAAGTCGGCGCCATGCTGACCGAATTGACGGACGAGCAAGCCGCCTACATCGGCGTGAGCAAGGCCGGTCCCTACAAAGCGGATACCTACCGGTATTGATGTCCCACTGAATGCGCATTGACCAACTGCTGGTTCACATCCAGCTTGCCAGCACCCGGTCGCAGGCCCAGCGCCTGATTGCTGACGGGGTGGAGTGGAAACAAGGCGACACCTGGAAACGGGTGACAAAAAACGGTGACGATGTACCTGAGGACGCCTCGGTGCGGCTGCTCAATGACGCCGAGGCACGCTATGTGTCGCGCGGCGGCTTGAAGTTGGAAGCCGCACTCAAGCACTTGGGTTTGGATGTGACCGGCTTTGCCTGCTTGGATGTGGGTCAGTCAACTGGCGGTTTTACCGATTGCCTGTTGCAGCACGGCGCGGCATCGGTGGTCGGGGTGGACGTGGGCACCGCCCAATTGCACCCCCAGCTTCGATCGGATCCGCGCGTACTGTGTGTGGAAAAAGTCAATGCGCGTGCTCTGGTGGCCGACGACCTGATCGCCGCCTACCAAGAGAGCATCGGTGCCGATGGTATGTTTGACGACGACGAGGAGGAGGGTTCTGCCGTTGAGAGCGCAGTGAGCGTTGACAGCACGAACTCACCTTTTGCCCCTGCGTTTGACTTGGTGGTGGCGGACTTGTCCTTCATCTCCCAAACGCTGGTTTTGCCCGCTGTGGTGCCTTTGCTGAAGGCAGGGGGCACCTTGCTGACTTTGGTCAAGCCGCAGTTTGAACTGCAGCCGGGGCAGGTGGGCAAGGGCGGCATCGTCAAGGACCCGGACATGTATGCCATCGTGGAACAGCGCTTGCGTGATGCCTGCGCAGAGCTAGGCCTTACGGTCACCGCGTGGTTTGACTCGCCCATTGAAGGTGGCGATGGCAACCGCGAATTCTTTATTTGCGCCCGTCATTCGGGCGAGAACGCTCTTTCCAAATGAGAACGCCATGTTTTCCAACTCCAAAATTCCAGTCAGTCTGGAATTTTTCCCACCCAAGACAGCGCAGGGGGCGGACAAGCTGCGCCTCGTGCGCCAGCAACTCTACGGTCTGAATCCCAGCTATTGCTCGGTAACTTTTGGCGCCGGAGGCTCCACCCAAGAGGGTACCTTTCAAACGGTCAGCGAAATTCTGGGCGAAGGACACACTGCGGCGTCGCACTTCACCTGCATCAACGCCACGCGAGAAACGGTGCGCGCTCAGCTTGCAACGCTCAAAGCGATGGGCGTCCAACGCCTTGTGGCCTTGCGCGGCGATCTGCCCGAGGGCTACCACCAGGGTGATTTTTTGTATGCCTCAGACCTGGTGCAATTCATCCGCGACGAGACGGGCGACACCTTTCACATTTCTGTGGCCTGCTATCCCGAGACCCATCCGCAAGCGCACTCCCCCCAAGCCGACATTGACGCGCTTGCGGCAAAGGCGCGCGCTGGTGCCGACATGGCAATTACGCAGTACTTTTACAACGCCGACGCCTACTTCCGCTTGCTCGAAGACATGGACGCGGCGGGGCTGAAGCTGCCAGTGGTGCCGGGAATCCTGCCGATTACCAATTCAGCGCAATTGCTGCATTTTTCGCAGGTCTGCGGAGCCGAAATCCCGCGTTGGATTCGCCTGCGGCTGCAAAGCTATGGCGACGATCTGGAGTCGATCAAGGCTTTTGGCCTGGAGGTGGTCACTGGCCTGTGCCATCAGCTGCGGGCGGGAGGTGCACCCGCCTTGCATTTCTACACCCTGAACCAGAGTGGTCCCACCTTGGCGATTTGTGATGAGCTCGGTTTGGCCATGGCCGAGCCGATTCATCTGATTTAGCCGCCAGACTCCAGCGTATAGGCAGCGTGCTGGTCCTGCCCCAACAAGGTGACGAGTTGGGGCAGTGCCTCTTTCAACGCTGCTTTGAGGGTGAACGGAGGGTTGATCAGGAACATGCCGCTGGCTGGCAGGCCGGGGCGTATGGTTTGGCCTTCGTCGTCGTGCAACAGTTTGCTGGACTTGACGGTGAGTGAGGCCTCCAGCCAAGGCTTGCCCGCTTTGACGGCCAAGGTCTTGAGTTTGCGCGGCAGGTCGTGCGCCTCGGGGCGGGGAATCAGCGGATACCACACGGCGTAGGTGCCGGTGGCAAAGCGCACCAGGGCATCGGCCACCATGGCCTGCACCCGGGCGTAGTCGTGTTTGATTTCGTAGCTCGGGTCGCAAAACAGCAAGGCGCGACGCGAGGGCGGGGGCAAAAATTTCTTCACGCCTTCGAATCCATCTTCCATGGCAATGGCTACCTGGCGCCCGGCTTCGAGCTGGGCAATATTGGCCGTCAAGGTCTTGGCGTCGGTCGGGTGCAGTTCAAACAGCTTGAGTTTGTCGCGGCCGCGCAGGTGCTGCTGAATGATGAAGGGCGAGCCGGGATAAACCTTCCACTGGCCGCCCGAATTGAAGCTGGCGACCAGATCCACATAGTCCTGTATCGCGGGAGCCAGTGGCGTGGCTGGTTTGGCTGCCACCAATTTCAGCAAGCCTTGCGCGGCTTCGGCGCTGGTTTGGGCGTAGTCGCCATCGAGCCGGTACAGGCCGGCGCCCCCATGGGTGTCAAAGACCGTGAATGGCGTCTCTTTTTGCACCATGTGCTTGAGCACGGCCAGCAGCAC
>CAIYRQ010000274.1 GCA_903928635.1 uncultured beta proteobacterium
CCCAGTAATGGCCGGATTATGAAACGCGGCCATCCTGGTGGCCCTCGGGCCACCAGGATGAAATCAAGTGATGGATCGTCGAAGCGGGGTCAATACCGCGCTCAAAAGCCAAAAAAGTGCGCTTCTTGGCAGCCGTTCACAGATGCAGCTACTGTCAATCGCCAAGGCCACATTTAACCTAACTACTTCACTGGGACGCCAGTAACTTCCGCAACGACATGCTTTGCAAACGCTTCATACAGCCAACTCATTCTGGCCTCATTTTGACCGCCAGCTAGTCCGCCCAATGCATAGGAAGCTGTAACCTGTGATTTTTTCAAAACCGTTCCACTAGCGTCTCTGATTGATACAACACCCTCTATGTTGTCGTTGCCCGCCATAAAACCAAACATCATTGCTGTGAGAGTCGAGCGAGTTCGGAAACTTGTGATTTCAATATCGAGGGACTGAGATGAGTTTGCCTGTTGCAAATTGCTTGCCCTCAAAATTCGCTCCACCGTTGCCTGCAAGGCCTCTTGATTAAAACCCGTGTTGTCTGAAACAAGTTTTTTTGCATTGTCTGAAAGCTGCACGCGAACCACATTGATATTCGGGGCAACGTTCACAGCAGCACTATTTCCTGCCTCCATTTTGGTTACGCCTGAAGCACAGGCTGTTAGCAAAATTACAAAACACACGCACGCTATGCGATTAATTAGTATCATTTTATTCTTTCAAATTTTAAGGACGTTAGTTTAGTAGCGAAAAAAATCGCCTCGGATGCGGTGGTCTGATATAGCTAATACGCATACCACAAACCTGACGATAATAAGTATTTTTTAAAGTTCATTTTTTAAGCACCTAATTAATTCACAAGTTACTGTTTAGTACCAATTAAAAGTGCTCCACTTGTCCGATTAGAATTGAATATCCCTGCAACCAGTTGAGAGCCGAGAGACGTAGTTCTCAGCACCCCAGAACCACTTTGGGTAGTTGAGGGGTTGTCGCATGGAGATGGTCCAAAACTAATTGAAAAGTTGTATGCGTTTTCACCCGTAGTCATTGGGGTCGCACTCCCAGTAATCGCACATCCACTTGATGTTGTGCCATTAAATTGCCCGGTAGCGTTGATTGGAACCGATATCGTTGCGAGAGCAGATTTACTGATTAAAGTTAATGCGTAAGTGCCAGTAATGGATGCTTGCGACGGCGTACTATTAAACGAATAACCTGGTGGAGCAGTTAAATTTAGTGAATAATTGACTGAATTTTCAGTTAGTGTGCCGGTAAATGAAGATAGCGTTACAAACGTCGCGGATACTACATCATTTACAAGTATTGGAGTAGAAAAAATATCAACTCCATTATTTGATGAAAATAAATTTGATGCTGATGACCCTGTGCCCGTAATCATCCCCGAATAGGTTGTAGTATTTGTAGTAGAGTTGTAATTCCCAACCGCGAGAAAGTACTTACCATCATTAGCTATAAACATCTCTCCAGCTCCAGTAGATATCGTTGGTGTTGTTATTGTGCCAACGTATAAACCGGCTGCACCGACCACTGTTGCACAATCAACTGCGATTGCCGTGGTAGATACATAACTGACAGAACATTTACCAACATTTGGTTGCTGTGAAACAACTACGGTCCCAAGGCCTACGTTGGAGAAGTTATATCCCGATGGCAATGTAATTTGAGTACTAAATGATCCGTTAGCGTTAATTGTTATTGGAACTGACTGACCAGTTGCTGGAATACTACCCAGCAATACCAACTGTTGACCACTTGGAAGTCCAGTGACTGTTCCCGAGAACACTATTTGGTAAGTTGTCGTGGTTCCCCCACCTCCGCCACAGGCAACGACCAGCGCAAGAAGAGCCAGCGACAAAAGATGCTTGATAGTCTTGTACATGACCAGCCACCTAAAAAGTTGAGGTGACATTATTGTATGTTGCTTTTAAACCGTGGCCTGTGAAGCCGTGGCCTTAGGAGCTAACGTTGCCCAAACTAGGGTGGTTAAGTACCGCCCATGCACACAAAGACACCCGCCGATTTAAGAGCCGATCTAGCGCGTAATTTGCGCTCAATCCGTTTAGGGAAAGGCTTAGCCCAAGAGCGTCTGGCACTAGACGCGGGCGTGGACAGGACTGTTGTCAGCAAGATTGAACGCGCAGTTACCAATCCATCGCTCGAAATTCTTTTGCGTCTGGCCAACCATCTGGAAGTTGACGTGGCCGATTTGCTGAGAGAAGCGTAAGAGTAAAGACTTTTTTACTGAGATCGAAGTTTGAACGACAGCAAAAAATTGCCAAGATCGAACGTGGGCAGCACCTGCCCAACCTCGCGTTGATATTGAAGCTGGCAGTTGCCCTATCCACGAACCCTGGCGCATTGGTCGATCTGGCCGTTGATAAGCTGGCCGAGGGAGACTAAGCCAAGTCTTAAGCGCCGCTTTGCGGGAAAGACGCAATCCACCCGTAATTCGTGAGCCGTGGCCTACAAAAGCTTTTGGCGGTATTTATGGCGGTACTTTTTGTACAAATGAAAAAATTGACCTAGATTCTATTCTTGAAGTGGTATCAATGTGATCCCCGCCAGCGCACCACTTTTTCTTGTTTACGCCTACACCCCGTAGCGACTCATCCACTCTTGCTCCAGTGGATGCACCCAAGAGCCATGGGGCTCCAGCAACGTGGGTGCGGTGTGCAGCAGTTGCCCTAGTTGGGCTTTGGCGCCAAACATTGCGCGCTCGGCGGCAGGCAAACGGCCGACATCCAACACGGTCGGGTCGCCCCAGATTTCAATATCCGCCTTGCGCGCTTGTGCGGCCGGACTGAGCAGAAAGTTGGCAAACACTTGGGCCCCTGCCGGCGCCCGTGCGTTCACCGGAATCGCCACAAAGTGCGTGTTGCCGATGGTGCCGCCACTGAACTGAAAGCTCACGGTGCTGGGCACCAGGCGCTTGGCGGCAATTTCGTTAGCGGCCTCGTTGGGGTTGAAGGTCAGGGCGAGCAGCAACTCCCCATCGGACATCATTTGCCGCAGCGCCGCAGCACTGGTGGGGAACTGCTTGCCGGCGCGCCATAAGCGGGGGTGCAAGGTGTCCAGTGTTTTCCAGAGCGGCACTGTGAGGCGTGCAAATGCTTCAGGGGTGACCGCCTGGTACAGCGCGCGCCGATCAGGCAGCGGCGCCAAGTCCAACAGCATTTGCTTCAAAAAGGTCATGCCGTGGAAGTCCGGCGGGCGGGGGTAGCTGGTGCGCCCGGGATGGGCGGCGGCAAATGCCAGCCAGGCCGCCAGGTCGCGCGGTGGCTGCGCCACGCGTTGGGCGTCGGCCATGAAAGTGAGCTGGGCCATGCCCCACGGCGCCTCCATGCCGTTCACGGGCTCCGCAAAGTCTTGCAATGTGGTGGGCTTGCCTTTGACGTCGACATTCGCAAATGCGGGCAGTGCGTCGGCAAAGGGGCCAAACAATAGACCCTCGCGCTTCATGGTCGAGAAGTTTTCGCCGTTGATCCACACCAGGTCGACGCTGCCTTCGGTTTTACCGGCGGCTTTCTCGTCACGCACACGTTTGACCACATCCACGGTGTCCACCACCTTCACGTGCACCACTTTCACGCCGAACTGCTGGAAGGCTTGGTCGGCGGCCCATTGGATATAGGCATTGATGGTGGGTGCGCCGCCCCAGGCGTTGAAGTACACGGTCTGGCCGCGCGCTTGTGCCAAGGTGCGTTGCCACGCGGATGCGTCGGCATGGGCGGCTAAGGAAGTTAGCCCACCTGCGAGCCAGCCCAGGGCAACGCGACGATCCATCTTGTGCACGGTCCTTACTGCAGCAAGGCCTGCGCAAATTCGCGGGCGTTGAAGGTTTCGAGTTCTTCCAGTTTTTCGCCCACACCAATGAAGTACACGGGGATGGGTCGTTCGCGGGCAATGGCGGCCAGCACGCCACCCTTGGCCGTGCCGTCCAGCTTGGTGATGATGAGGCCGGTCAGACCCAGTGCATCGTCAAAGGCGCGCACCTGGGCCAGGGCGTTTTGGCCGGTATTGCCGTCAATCACCAGTAGCACTTCTTGCGGACATGCGCCCAGGCCGGAAGCCTCGCCCGCTTTTTGCACCACGCGCTTCATCTTTTTCAGCTCTTCCATCAGGTGCAACTGCGTAGGCAGTCGCCCGGCGGTGTCAATCAAGACCACGTCCTTGTTGCGCGCCTTGCCAGCGCATACCGCGTCGTAGCTCACGGCGGCGGGGTCGCCGTTTTCTTGGCTGACGATCTCCACCGTGTTGCGGTCCGCCCAGACCGTGAGCTGTTCGCGCGCGGCGGCCCGGAAGGTGTCCGCCGCGGCCAGCAGCACGGTGGCGCCCTCGTCGGCTAGTCGGTGCGTGAGTTTGCCAATCGAGGTGGTCTTGCCCGCACCGTTGACCCCCGCCACCATGATGACGGTGGGCATTTGTGCGCCCAAGGTGAGTGGTTTTTGCAAAGGCGCCAGCAGCTTGCTCAGGCCGTCCACCAGCAAATCCTTGAGTTGCGCCGGTGTCTCGGCCTGGGTGTCTTTGGCTGTGCGGCGCAGTTCAGCGATCAGCGTTTCGGTAGCCGCCACGCCAGCGTCGGCCATGAGCAGGGCGGCTTCCAAGTCCTCAAACAGCGCCTCGTCAATGCGGCTACCGCCAAACACAGACGAAATGCCTTTGGCCGTTTTGCCCAAACCGGCGCGCAGGCGCGCAAGCCAGCCTTGACGGCCCTCTGCCACCGGCGGAGTGGCACGCGTCGTCGTGGGGTCTGTGGACGAGGCCGCGACTGCTGTGGCTGGTGCCTCAGGTGTGGACGGTACTTGCGCCGGAGGCGCTTTTTTGAAAAAGCTGAACATGTGTGCGTTCTTAGAATGCAGCATTCTATGAAACACCCTCCCAAGCTCGCGGCTCTCCCTTTGTTCATGGCTATGCTCGCCTCAGCCCTGCTGGGCGTTCCACTGCACGCCCACGCCGACGAAGCGCAGCAGTTCACGCTGTCCAACGGCATGGCCTTGATCGTCAAACCCGACCACCGGGCTCCCACGGCAGTGCATATGCTGTGGGTGCGTGTAGGCTCGATGGACGAGGTGGACGGCGCTTCGGGTGTGGCGCATGTGCTGGAGCACATGATGTTCAAAGGTACGCCTACGGTGAAGGCGGGCGATTTCTCCCGCCGGGTGGCTGCACTGGGTGGTCGGGAGAACGCCTTCACCAGCAAGGACTACACCGGCTACTACCAGCAGATTCCCACGCACAAACTGGCCGAGGTGATGCAACTTGAGGCAGAC
>CAIYRQ010000275.1 GCA_903928635.1 uncultured beta proteobacterium
AACGTCTCGCCGTTATGCCTATGTGTTGCGCCAATCCGAAGTCCGCCCCACGGTAGATGCCCTGCGCGTGGGCTGGACGTTTTACGCGCTCAATGGACAAGCGATGCGCGAAGCATGCCGGTACATTCTGGGTGAGCACGACTTCAGCTCTTTTCGCGCGTCCCAGTGCCAAGCACTGTCGCCGGTGAAAGACTTGCGCGAAATTTCCATCACCCAGCGTGGTGCGTATTGGCGCTTTGAGTTCGAGGCAAATGCATTTTTGCACCACATGATTCGCAACATCATGGGCTGCCTGTTGCTAATTGGCCAGGGCAAACATCCGCCCGCATGGATGCATGAAGTGTTGATGGCCCGCGATCGCAATGCGGCAGCACCCACTTTTTCGCCATTCGGCCTGTATTTCCTGGGACCTCGCTACCCCGCCCATTACGGCATTCCGGACCGCACACCTGCGTATGATTGGTTGCCATGAGCGCTTCCATTCCCCAGACAATTCGCACCCGAATCAAACTGTGCGGCTTCACCCGTGAGCAAGATGTTGACGCCGCCGTAGCGGCAGGGGTCGACGCCATTGGTTTTGTGCTTTACGCGGCCAGCCAACGTGGCGTGCGTCCAGCCCGGGCTGCTGAACTTGCAAAACGCCTGCCGCCTTTTGTGACGCCCGTGCTGCTGTTTGTGAACCATAGCGCACGGGAAGTTGCCGAAGCTTTCGCTCAAGTCCCCCAGGCCATCGCCCAGTTTCATGGCGATGAAAGCCCAAGGGAATGCACAGACCTGAGCCAGCAGGCTGCCCGCCCCTTTCTTCGGGCAGCGCGCATCCCCCTCGGCCCGGATGCGGCCGGTTTTGACCTTGTAAACTACGCCCACCTTTACTCTCAGGCCCAAGCGATTCTGCTCGACGCACATGTCGAGGGATTTGGCGGGGGCGGCAAGGCATTCAATTGGTCACTTCTTCCTCCAAGCGTCAACGCTCACCTCGTCTTGAGTGGTGGGTTGACTGCAGCAAACGTGGGCGACGGCATTGCCCAGCTGCGACCGCGGTGTAAATCACTGTCGGTCGATGTCAGCTCGGGCATCGAAGCCGATGCGCCGGGCGGTGGAACGCTCAAGGGCATCAAAGACCCTGAAAAAATCAACCAGTTCGTGGCGGCCGTGCGCGCTGCCGACGAGCGCTTTGCAAGAAACACCTGAACACCATGTCCTCCTACCAACAACCCGACCGCAGTGGTCACTTCGGAAAATACGGCGGCAGTTTTGTCTCCGAAACCCTGACCCACGCCATCAACGAGCTCAAAGACGCCTACGCGAAGTACCAAAACGACCCTGACTTTGTGGCCGAGTTCAAGTCCGAATTGGCACATTTTGTAGGTCGCCCCTCACCCATCTACCATGCAGACCGCATGAGCCGTGAGATGGGCGGAGCGCAGATTTACCTCAAGCGTGAAGACCTGAACCACACCGGCGCCCACAAAATCAACAACACCATCGGCCAGGCCATGCTGGCCAAACGCATGGGCAAACCCCGGGTGATTGCCGAAACCGGCGCGGGCCAACATGGCGTAGCGACTGCCACGATTTGCGCCCGCTACGGGCTCGAGTGCGTGGTGTACATGGGCAGCGAAGACGTCAAGCGCCAAAGCCCCAATGTCTATCGCATGAAGCTATTGGGTGCGACCGTGGTGCCGGTCACCAGCGGCAGTCGCACCTTGAAAGACGCGCTCAACGAAGCCATGCGCGACTGGGTGGCCAACGTGGACAACACCTTCTACATCATTGGTACAGTTGCGGGCCCGCACCCCTATCCCATGATGGTGCGGGACTTCCAAAGCATCATCGGCACTGAATGCATTGCCCAGATGCCGGAGATGCTGGTCAAACAGCACGCCGCAAACACCCAGCCCGACGCGGTCATTGCCTGCGTGGGCGGAGGTAGCAACGCCATGGGCATTTTTTACCCCTACATCGGTTTTGAAAATACCCAACTCATCGGTGTGGAAGCGGCGGGCGAAGGACTCGATAGCGGTAAACATTCTGCATCCATCCAGCGCGGTAGCGCCGGCGTTTTGCACGGCAACCGGACTTATGTGCTGCAAGACGATAACGGCCAGGTCACCGAGACGCACAGCATCAGCGCGGGCCTGGACTATCCCGGCGTAGGCCCCGAACACGCATTCTTGAGCGACATCGGGCGCGCGCAGTATGTGGGCATCACTGACAAAGAAGCACTAGAGGCCTTCCACTACCTGTGCCGCACCGAGGGCATCATTCCGGCACTCGAATCCAGCCACGCGGTGGCGCATGCCATGAAGCTGGCCAAAACTATGCGCAAAGACCAGTCAATTCTGGTCAACCTGTCAGGGCGCGGCGACAAAGACATTGGCACGGTGGCCGACCTGAGCAACGCTGATTTTTACTGCCGACCTAGCTGCCAAGGCCAGGGCGTCAAAGGCGGCGAGCAAGTCATCAATCTGGCCAAAGCCGGAGCCGCAGCATGAGCCGCATCGACACCACTTTTGCCGCACTCAAAACCCAGGGCCGCAAGGCACTGATTCCCTTTGTGACGGCAGGCTTCCCCTTCCCGGACGTCACGCCGGAATTGATGCACGCCATGGTGGCGGGTGGCGCCGATGTGATCGAACTCGGCGTGCCCTTCTCCGACCCCAGTGCTGACGGACCGGTCATCCAGAAGGCGGGTGACCTGGCCTTGTCGTACGGCATCGGCTTGGTGCAAGTGCTGGCCATGGTGCGCGACTTTCGCAAATCCAACCAAACCACTCCTGTGGTACTCATGGGCTATGCCAATCCCATTGAGCGTTACGACCAAAAACATGCCACTGCTGGCGTGTCCAGTCCGTTTGTGCGGGATGCAGCAGACGCCGGTGTGGATGGCGTCCTGGTCGTGGACTATCCGCCCGAGGAGTGCGAAGCATTTGCTGCCGACCTGCGCGCCCACCAGATGGACTTGATCTTTTTGCTGGCCCCCACCAGCACCGACGAGCGCATGGAGCAAGTGGCACGGGTGGCATCAGGCTATGTGTACTACGTGTCGCTCAAAGGCGTGACTGGCGCAGGCACGCTGGACACCGACGCAGTGGCCGCGATGTTGCCGCGTATTCGCCGCCATATTCAAACACCGGTGGGCGTGGGCTTTGGCATTCGCGACGGCGCGACGGCAAAAACCATTTCTCAAGTGGCTGACGCTGTGGTTATCGGCAGCAAAATCATCCAGCTGCTGGAACACGCGCCCCGCCATGAGGTGGCAGCCGTGGCACAGACTTTCTTGAGCGGCGTACGCGCCGCTATGGACGCCTGACACCGGCTGCGGTAACCTGCACCCTTAAATTTCACTTCCAACCCAAGAGACCCATCATGAGCTGGCTTGAAAAACTACTGCCCCCGAAAATTCAGCAAACCGATCCGGCGGCCCGCCGCAGCGTGCCCGAAGGGCTATGGGTCAAGTGCCCGAGCTGTGAAACGGTGCTCTACAAAACTGACTTAGAGCAAAACCAGAATGTGTGCCCTACCTGCAGCCACCACCACCGCATTGGCGCACGGGCTCGGTTGAACGCATTTTTGGACAACGAAGGCCGTTTTGAAATCGGACAGGAAGTGCTACCGGTCGACGCGCTCAAATTCAAAGACAGCCGCAAGTACCCTGAGCGCCTGAAAGAAGCGCTGGAGAACACCGGCGAGACCGATGCCCTGATCGTGATGGGCGGTTCGGTGCACGGCGTGGGCTTAGTGGCCGCATGCTTTGAATTTGAATTCATGGGTGGCAGCATGGGCTCGGTGGTTGGAGAGCGCTTTGTGCGCGGCGTCGAAGCCGCAATCGAACAAAAAGTGCCATTCCTGTGCTTTACCGCTACCGGTGGCGCGCGGATGCAAGAGGGCTTGTTGAGCTTGATGCAAATGGCCAAAACCAATGCCGCACTGACGCGTCTCGCCAAAAAAGGCCTTCCCTACATCAGCGTGCTGACCGACCCGACCATGGGTGGGGTGAGCGCGGGGTTTGCGTTCTTAGGCGATGTGGTGATTGCCGAGCCCAAGGCCTTGATTGGTTTTGCCGGGCCACGCGTGATCGAGTCCACGGTGCGGGTGACCCTGCCTGAAGGTTTTCAGCGCGCAGAGTTCTTGCAGACGAAGGGTGCGGTGGACTTTATTTCCGATCGGCGCGAGCTGCGCAAAACGGTCGCCGAAGTCTTGGCCATGTTGCAGCGACAACCCGCGGACGCGGTGATTTAAGTCTCAGGCGACAGACATCAGGGCCAGGCTTTGCAGTCCACCCGTGAGCAGGGTCAGCACTTGGAGCAACAGCAAGAGCGCCAGCGGAGAAAGGTCCACACCTCCCACCAGCGGCATGTGGCGGCGTATCGGCGATAACAGAGGCGCCACCAAGCGATCCAGCAAATCAGAGATGGGGGACCGCGCCTGCACCCATGACAGCAGTGCGTAGACCATCACCAGGCCAATGAGGCCGGACAAGGCAACGCGCACCACGCCAAAGAGTGCCAATACCGCCATCAAGGCCAGACTCTGCGTGGCACCTTGGAGCATCCACAGCACCAGGTATTGCGCTAGCTCCAGCAACAGGGCGGCAAGCAAACTGGCGACATCCAAGGCTGCCACCTTGGGCAGTGCCATGCGCAGCGGCAGGACCAACCAATCGGTAAGCGCAAAAATAAAAGGACCTATCGGATTGCCCGCACGCGCGGACATGGGGATACGCTGCTGTTGCATATACAAACGCAACAAGCACGCACCGCAGACCAGGCCCACAGCAACGTCGAGTACCAGCGAAATGATTTGGTAAAGCATCGGCAAAAAAGAAAAAGCGCACCGGGATGCAAGGGCACGCGCTTCGATGCAGCTCGGCCCGGGTGAAGCATCATAGCCTCAGCCGCCCTCTTAGAATGGCAGGCTGTGCTTGCTGGATGAACCAGCCCATTGCTTTTGCAGCCCCTGAACCGCGGTAACTCTCCATGTCTGACGTCCAAACCACCTCGCCTGCCCTGCCCGATGAAAACCAGCTCATCCATGAACGGCGCGAAAAACTCAAAGTTTTGCGCCAACGCCAGGCAGACGGGCATGGAGTGGCATTTCCCAACGACTTCAGCCCCAGCCACAAGGCCGCCGATCTGTTTGCCGCTTACGAGCAGCAGGACACCGCAGCGCTGGCCGAACTCGGTGCCACAGCACGCATTGCCGGACGCATGATGCTCAAGCGGGTGATGGGCAAGGCCAGCTTTTGCACTTTGCAAGACGCGTCGTTTGGGCCCAGCAATGGGCGTATTCAGGTGTACGTCAAAGGCGAAGACGTCGGGCAGTCGCTCTACGAAGACTTCAAGCACTGGGATTTGGGTGACATCGTGGCCGCAGAAGGCACCGTCTTCAAAACCAAAACCGGCGAGCTCTCCATCCACGCCACCAGCGTGCGACTGCTCACCAAGAGCCTGCGTCCGATGCCCGACAAGTTCCACGGCATCGCCGACCAAGAGGTCAAGTACCGCCAGCGCTACATCGACTTGATGACCGACGAAGCGGCGCGCAAGCGCTTTGTCGCGCGCAGCAAGGCGGTCAGCGGCATCCGTGAATTCATGGTGAACCACGGCTTTTTGGAAGTGGAAACACCGATGCTGCACCCGATTCCGGGCGGCGCCAACGCCAAACCCTTCACCACCCACCACAACGCGCTGGACCAGCAGATGTTCTTGCGCATCGCGCCTGAGCTGTACCTCAAACGTTTGATTGTGGGTGGCTTTGACCGCGTGTTTGAGATCAACCGCAACTTCCGCAATGAAGGCATTTCGGTGCGCCACAACCCCGAGTTCACCATGATGGAGTTCTACGCGGCGTACTGGAACTACCAGGACTTGATGGCGTTTACCGAAAACCTGGTGCGCGATGCGGCCCTCAAAGCCACCGGCAGTTTGCAAATGACCTACGGCGGCAAGGCGGTGGATTTGAGCCAAGCGTTCGAGCGCCTGACCATCATCGAAGCGATTCAAAAATACACCGACGCCGGTGAGCACGTGTTCGATGCCGAGTGGTTGACCAACGCGGTGCGCAAACTCGGCATGACAGAAGCCAAGCACCACCTCTCCACCCGCAGCCTGGCCAGCCTGCAAGTGCTGTACTTTGAAGAAACCGTCGAAGACAAACTCTGGCAGCCAACCTTCATCTGCGAGCATCCGGTCGAAATTTCACCCCTGGCCCGCGCAAGCGACACCAAGCCTGGCGTCACCGAGCGCTTTGAGCTCTACATCACCGGCCGTGAGTTTGGCAATGGGTTTAGCGAGTTGAATGACGCACAAGACCAGGCCGCCCGCTTTCATGCACAAGTGGCCGCCAAAGACAATGGTGACGATGAAGCCATGTACTACGACCACGACTTTGTGCGCGCCCTGGAATACGGCATGCCCCCCACCGGCGGTTGTGGCATCGGCATCGACCGGCTGATGATGCTGCTCACCGACAGCGCTAGCATCCGCGATGTGATCTTGTTCCCTGCCCTGCGGCGCGAGGTGTGAGGCCCCTGCCCTATCTGCAGGCCTACCCGGAGACCACCCGCACCCAGGTACAGACGCTGCTCGATGAGGGACGCGTCGCGCAGTGGTTGATGAACAAGTACCCTGAGGGCCACGGCCTGCGCACCGACCGTGCCTTGTACGACTATGTGCAGGACACCAAGACCGAGCATTTGCGGGGAGCAGAGCCGCTCAGCAAGGTGGCTTTTGACAGCAAGCTGCATGTGGTGCAAAACGCCTTGGGCACACACACCACCATCTCTAGAGTGCAGGGTCCCAAGCTCAAGTCCAAGCATGAGATTCGCATTGCCAGCCTCTTCAAGGACGCCCCGCCCGAATTCTTGCGGATGATCGTGGTGCATGAGCTGGCGCATCTGCGCCAGCGGGCGCATGACAAGGCCTTCTACCAGCTGTGCGCCCACATGGAGCCGCAATACCACCAGTGGGAATTTGAAGTGCGCGTCTATTTGACGCACCTGGAAGCCACCGGCGAACGCCTGTGGGCTAAACCATAGCCTTCAGCGCTTGTTCGATATCAGCCTGCAAATCCGCTA
This sequence comes from uncultured beta proteobacterium, assembly GCA_903928635.1. GTDB lineage: Bacteria > Pseudomonadota > Gammaproteobacteria > Burkholderiales > Burkholderiaceae_C > Allorhodoferax. The sequence continues at coordinate 7,079 of CAIYRQ010000275.1, forward strand.
CGGCTTCCAGACCCACCGAAAAGCGCACCAAGGTTCCTTTGGCGATTTCTGGCGGCCATACGCTGCGCATGGTGTGCAAGTCGTAGGGAACTACCAAGCTGATGGGACCCGCCCAGCTGTAGCCCAACTTAAACAGGCGCAAGGCATCGCAAAACGCATCTACCTGGTCTTGCGAAAAGTGCGGCGCAAACACCACACTGAACAGGCAGGCAGCGCCGCCATCCGGCCGGTCACACAGAGTCTGCCAATTCCCATGGCCGGGCGAATCTTTGAGTGCGGGGTGCAGCACTTGCACGAACGCGGCTTGGCTTTGGCACCAGGTGGCCAACGCTCGGGTGGCCTCATCATGGGCACGGTAACGCAGTGCAATGCTGGGCAGCGAACGCAACACCATCTCTGCGTCATTCGCACCCACCGACAGGCCCAAGCGCATGTGGCAGAGCTTGATTTTCAAATGCAAGGCCGGATCACGGGTAATCACGCTACCCATGAGCACATCGCCGCCGCCACTGGGGTACTTGGTCAGTGCCTGGGCTGAAATATCGACGCCCAAGGACTCTTGCCCGCCCGGCAACAGGTCAAACGGTTTGAAGGCAATCCCTGCGCCCCAGGTATTGTCCAAGGCCACCAACGCACCGTGCTGTTTGCAAATTCGCACCAAAGAAGGCAAGTCTGGAAACTCCAGGGTCACAGAGCCTGCCGCTTCCACCCACACCATGCGCGTGGCGGGCGAAAGCTTGGCCTCCAGATCCTTCGGGTCCATGGCGTTGTAATAGCGGTGGCTGATGCCCCAAGCGCGCAATTCGCCTTCGGCCAAGGTTTTGTTCGGTCCGTAGGCGTTGTCGGGAATCAGTACTTCGTCCCCCGTCTTGAGCACTGCCAAAGCCACCAAGGCGACTGCGGCCAAGCCGCTGGGCACCAACACGCATTGGGCGCCACCCTCCAGTGTGCACAAGCGCTCTTCCAGCGCATAGGTGGTGGGCGTGCCGTGCAAGCCGTAGGTGTAAGCGCTCTTGTCTTTCCATTCGCGACTGCGCATCGCCGCCACGGTGGGAAAGAACACGGTCGACGCCTTGTGCACCGCATGCTGGGGCGCGGAGAAGCCCGTGGGGGCCTCGTAGGGGTGGTGGATGAGCGAGGTGCTGAGTTCGGTCATAGGCCGGTCAAACTCAGATGCTCCACTTTTCGATCAGCTGCTGCGGACGCAGTGCGTCGTAGCTCTCAAAGGGCTGGTGAATCCAGGGGTTGGTCGGCAAAAACTCGACCGAGTAGTCGGGCGTGAACGTGGACAAGGCCTTGGTCCAAATCACGGCGCTGCGCAGTTCGGTGATGGGCTTGTAGTTGTTGCGCAGCTGGTGAATCACGGCGTTGAGCGTGTGGCCGGAGTCCGCCAAGTCATCGACCAGCAGCACTTTGCCAGCGATCTCGCCTTTGGGCGTGGTGATAAAGCGGGCAATGTCCAAATTGCCTTGTACGGTACCGGCGTCGGCCCGGTAAGAGCTGGTGGACATGATGGCCAGAGGCTTGTCAAACACCCGTGACAAGATATCACCAGGACGCATACCACCGCGAGCAAGGCACAAAATCGTGTCGAATTCCCAGCCGGACTGGAACACCTTGATCGCCATTTTTTCGATCAGATTGTGGTATTCGTCGTAGCTGACGTACAGGTGTTTACCGTCTTCCGTAAGCATAAATATTCCTTCGTAGGTGGGTCGAATCAGGCGGCGAGGTAGGGATGACGCATCATGATGGTGTGGTCGCGGTCCGGGCTGGTCGAGACCATATGGATGGGCACGCCGGTTACTTCGGCAATGCGCTCAAGATAACGACGTGCGGCGGCCGGAAGCTGGTCATACACCGTGACACCCACCGTGCTGTCGCTCCAACCGGGTAATGTTTCGTAGACCGGCACGCAGCGCGCAATATCGTCCGCACCCATGGGCAGGATGTCAACGTGTTCGCCGTCCAATTCATAGCCGGTGCACAGCAGCAACTCTTTCAAGCCGTCGAGCACATCGAGCTTGGTAATGCACAAACCACTCAGGCCATTGACCTGGGCTGAGCGTTTGAGCAGCGCGGCATCAAACCAACCGCAGCGGCGCGAGCGACCGGTCGTCACACCTTTTTCAGCGCCCACGGTGCTCATGTGGTACCCGGGAGTGCCAGGTTTTTCCCATTCCAACTCTGTGGGAAAGGGACCGCTGCCCACACGGGTGCAATAGGCTTTGGTGATGCCCAAAATGTAGTGCAACATACCAGGGCCCACACCCGCGCCCGCAGCGGCGTTGCCGGCCACACAATTGCTGGACGTCACATAGGGGTAGGTACCATGGTCCACATCAAGCAAAGTACCTTGCGCGCCTTCAAACAGCAGATTGGCACCGGCTTGGTGGGCGTCGTTGAGCTCGCGCGACACATCGGCCATCATGGGCTTGAGCAACTCGGCGTGGCGCATGGCTTCGGCATATACCGGCTCGAAAAGAACTTTGCCGTCCGCCATATAAGGCGCCAAGCCAGGCCCAAAATCAAACGAAGCGGAGCCCAAATACGTGGTCAACACGTGGTTGTGCAGGTCGAGCAACTCGCGCAACTTATTGGCAAAGCGCTCGGGGTATTTCAGGTCCTGCACGCGCAGTGCACGACGGGCAATCTTGTCTTCATAGGCCGGGCCGATGCCGCGCCCCGTAGTGCCAATCTTGGTATTGCCACCCTTTTCGCGAGCCGCCTCGCGGGCCACGTCCAGCGCAGCATGGAAAGGCAAAATCAGCGGGCAGGCTTCGCTGATGCGCAAGCGCGAACGCAGCTCCACACCGACTTTTTCCAGGCCTTCAATTTCTTCAAACAGTTTGGCAGCAGACAAGACCACGCCATTGCCGATGTAGCACTTCACACCGGGACGCATGATGCCGCTAGGGATGAGGTGCAAAGCGGTTTTCACACCGTTGATGACCAAGGTGTGTCCGGCGTTGTGCCCGCCCTGAAAGCGCACGACACCCTGGGCGCTTTCGGTGAGCCAATCAACCAGCTTGCCCTTGCCTTCGTCGCCCCACTGGGTACCGACCACGACCACATTCCTACCGCTTGTTTTATTCATTGCATTACTTCTTCAAAGGACCGTGACACACCAGGCCGCGTCGCGCAGCACCAACTCGCGGTCACACTGAAATTCATCGACATCACTTTCGTGGCCGGGCAATACACACACCACCGTCTCGCCATTGGTACGCAACTTGGCAATGGCTTGGCGCAAGGCTGCCTCCTCCCCCCATGGGGCGCGAATGGCTGCACGCAATACCGGTGGGCGAGCCGCCAAAGCCAAGCCCTTGATGTCCAGACTGAAACCCACCGCCGGACGCTTGCGCCCAAACACCGAGCCCACTGCGTCATAGCGACCGCCGCGCACCAATGCGTCGGGCGCACCCGCGGCATAAACGGCAAAGCGTGCTCCGGTGTAATAGGCGTAACCGCGCAAATCGGCCAGGTCAAACGACACGTTCACGCCGTCCAAGTGTCCGGCAAGCCATTGGAGTTGATCGAGCGCCGCATGGATAGCAGGAAGTGCAGGAAGCACGCGTCGCGCTTGCTCCAAAATAGAAGCGTCGCCGTACAGGCCAGTAAGTTGCTGCAATGCTGCGGCAATAGCGGTTGGAGCCTGCGCTGTGAGCAAGGCAAGTGCGCTGGTATCTTTGCTCGCAAGCGCCGCATGCACCTCGGCCGTTTGCTGGGCAGACAACGACGTCTCAGCCAACAAGGCGTTAACAACCCGCACATCGGCCAGATCGACCGAAAGTTCCCCGATCTGTACCGCACGCAGGCTGTCCAGCGCGAGCTCCAGGATTTCGAGATCAGCCTCCAGGCCCTCATGACCGTAAATTTCGGCCCCCAACTGCAAGGGCTCCCGGGTGGCATGTGGCGCCGCCGGGCGGGTGTGCAATACCGGCCCGCAGTAACTGAGACGTGTGACACCGGGACGGTTGAGCAAATGCGCGTCGATGCGGGCCACTTGCGGCGTGCTGTCAGCGCGCAAGCCCATCATCCTGCCCGAGATTTGGTCCACCAGCTTGAAGGTCTGCAAATCCAAGGCCTCGCCCGTACCCGTCAGCAGGGACTCCAAGTGCTCCAAAAGCGGCGGCATGACCAATTCATAGCCATAGCAGCGCGCCATGTCCAGCAAATTGCGACGGATTTCTTCGATGTGGCGCGCCTCAGACGGCAGCACATCGGCAATGTGATCCGGGAGGACCCAAGCGGACATGGAATAAAGACACTTTGTAAAAAACGCGATTTTACCGGTCTACAAGCCGCTAAACCGCAAGTGGCCCGAGAAATCGGGCCACTGCTCTAAAGCTTACTTTTTGGGTGCGCCCACAGCAGCGCCACCGCCACGGAAGATCTTAAAAAACTCGCTGGACGAGGGATCGACCACCATCATGTCGCTCTTGTTGGAAAAGCTACTTTTGTAGGCCTCCAGGCTGCGGTAGAACTGGGCGAATTGCGGATCACGGTTAAAGGCATCGGCATAAATACGCGCAGCCTCGGCATCGCCCTCGCCCTTGATTTTTTGCGCATCTCGGTAGGCATTGGCAATCGTGACTTCGCGCTGGCGGTCGGCGTCGGCCCGAATTTTTTCGCCTTCTGCCGCGCCCGTCGAGCGCAGCTCATTGGCCACACGCTTACGCTCCGCTTCCATACGGCGGTACACCGACTCAGTGATCGCTTCCACATAGTCGACACGGGTAATGCGCACATCCACCACATCAACGCCCCAAGGTTTGTCACCGCGCACTTTGTCCAGCACTTCCGCTTTCACGTCAGCCATCAAAGCCTCGCGTTTAAGAGACAGAAGCTCTTTCACCGTGCGCTTGTTGATGGACTCTTGAAAAGCATTGCGAACCACGCGACTGAGCTGACGCGCGCCGGTGCTTTCATCCAATCCCACGTTGCGGATGTAGTCGGAAGGCTCTGAAATGCGCCACCGAACATACCAATCAATCACCACCCGCTGCTTTTCTGCAGTGAGCATGGGTTCGGCATCGGCACTGTCGAGGGTGAGCAGTCGCTTGTCGATATACGTCACGTTTTGAAACGGCGGGGGCAGCTTCCAATTCAGCCCCGGCTCGGTGATGACATCCTTGATCTGACCCAGTGCGTACACCACGCCGAACTGGCGCTGGTCCACCACAAACAAGGTGGAACTCGCCAGCACCAAGAGCACCAGCAGCGAAGAAATAACAAGTCCAATGCGGTTCATGGGGTTCTCCTAGCGCACATCGCGTTCACGGGTGCGGGCCGCGTCACGGCTGCGGGAATCAGTGCCTGAAGGCGCAGGACTGGCTGGCGTGGTCGCCGGCGCCACCGGTGCGGTTTGCGGTGCCGCCGTGGTGCTGGCGGCGGCAGGCTCTGCCGTGGCGTTCATCTGCAAGATCTTTTCTAGGGGTAAATTGAGCAATGTCGCCCCCTGGCGTGAGTCCACCAGGACCTTGGTGACGTTAGAGAAAATTTGCTGCATGGTGTCCAGGTACATGCGGTCGCGGGTCACCTGGGGCGCTTTCTGGTACTCGTTGTAGACCGAACGGAATCGCTGGGCGTCGCCTTGGGCTTGGGCCACAACCCGGGCTTTGTATGCATCCGCCTCTTCCTTCAAGCGTGAGGCAGAGCCCACCGCCCGCGGAATGACGTCGTTGGCATAGGCCTGGGCTTCATTCTTGGCGCGTTCGCGCTCCTGGCCGGCCTTGAGCACATCGTCAAACGAGGCTTGCACTTGCTCCGGCGGGCGGACGCCACCTTGCTGCAAGTTGATACCCACCACTTCAATGCCCACTTTGTAACGATCCAAAATTTCTTGCATCATGGCGCGTACCTTGGGCGCAATTTGGTCGCGGTCTTCGGACAGGGCGGCGTCCATGTTCATTTTTCCAAGTACTTCGCGCACCGATGTCTCTGCAGCCTGCACCACAGCGTTCTCGGGATTTTTGCTTTCAAACAAAAATGC
>CAIYRQ010000276.1 GCA_903928635.1 uncultured beta proteobacterium
GACTATTACTACACGGACGCGATCTCGCAAGAAGCCTGCGCCTTTGTGCGAGAAAAGTCACAGGCCAACCAACCGTTCTTCATGTACGTCGCCTACACCGCGCCGCACTGGCCGCTCCAAGCGAGCAAAGAGGACATCGCCCAATACCGGGGTCGTTACGACGAAGGCTGGGATGTCTTGCGTGAACGGCGCATGCAGCGGCTGCGTGAATCTGGGTTGCTGGCGGATGCGGTGAACGAATGCGAGCGCGACCCTGAAGAGCCCGCGTGGGACGATGCCGCGCACAAAGCCTGGGAGGCCCGCCGCATGGAGGTCTATGCAGCCCAGGTGCACAGCATGGATCGCGGCATCGGCGACATCCTCGCCACACTGGAGCAGACCGGCCAACTGGAGAACACCCTGGTGATGTTCATGTCAGACAACGGCGCCTGCGCCGAAGTCCTGCCGCTTGACGGCAGCGCCGAAGCGTTCAAGAAGCACAGGCCAGACCTGAATCGCCTAAAACCACGCAATGGCTCTAACCTGCAAGTTGGCAACGAACCCGCCATCGTGCCGGGGCCGGAAGACACCTACGCCAGCTATGGCCGTGCCTGGGCCAACCTCTCCAACACGCCGTTTCGGCTTTACAAGCGCTGGACGCATGAGGGCGGCATCTCCACCCCCTTGATCGTGCATTGGCCTGCAGGAGGCCTGGCCAACGGCACCATTGTCCGTGCGCCTTTTCAGCTCACCGATGTGCTGCCAACCGTCTTGCAAGCCACGCAGGTCTCCTACCCAGAGAGCGCCAAAGACCGAGGTGTTCCGGCAGGCGAAGGTTTGAGTTTTCTACCGGCTTTGCGCGGCGAAGCGCCAACAGACCACACCTTGTATTGGGAGCACACCGGCAACGCCGCCATCCGGCGCGGCCGCTGGAAACTGGTGCGGGAGTACCCCAAGCCCTGGGAGCTGTATGACATGGACACCGACCGGACCGAGACGACGGATCTGGCCGCACAGCGCCCAGACATTGTTCGTGACTTGGTTGCGAACTGGGACGACTGGGCGCAGCGTGTGGGGGTGGTGCCTTGGGACGATGTGCTGGCGGGTTACCGCGCCGAAGGCAAAAACGAAGAAGAAGCCGCGGGTTGATGGCGCGAGGAACTGGGCTTGTTGCTCAGCGACCGACGGCATTGAACTGCAGCGCTGCCAGGCTGGCGTAAAGACCTCCGCGAGCCATCAATTCGGTATGACTGCCCCGCTCCACCAGATGCCCTTGGTCTAACACCCAAATCTCGTCGGCGCGTTGCACCGTGGCCAGACGGTGGGCGATCACAAGCGTGGTGCGACCGACCATGGCTTGCTCCAGTGCCGCCTGCACCATCTGCTCGCTTTGGGCATCCAGTGCGCTGGTGGCCTCATCCAGCAGCAACAGCGGCGCGTTCTTGAGGATGGCGCGCGCGATCGCGATGCGCTGACGCTGGCCCCCTGAGAGGCGCACCCCGCGGTCGCCGAGTTCGGTGTCGTAGCCTTGTGGCAGCGCCTCAATGAAGTCGTGCGCATGTGCTGCAACAGCCGCAGCATGCACATCTTCCATGCTGGCATCGGGACGACCGTAACGGATGTTGTCCAGCACGTTGCCCGTAAAGATCACAGGCATCTGTGGCACCAAGGCAATGCGCTCGCGCAACGCATGCAGCGACATGTGTGCAATGGGCACCCCATCCATCTCAATGTGGCCCTGCTGAGGATCGTGAAAACGCATCAGCAAATCAAACAAAGTGGTCTTGCCCGCCCCGCTGGGGCCCACGATGGCCACGGTCTTGCCGGAGGCGATGTCGCCCGACAGGCCATCGAGCGCCCAAGTACCAGGGCGTGAGGCGTAATGAAAGCGCACCTGCTGCAGTTGCAAACTGGCGCCGCCTGCGTACCAGACAGGCTGTTGCGGCAGCAGCGTTTCCACCACCACTGAACGGGCATGCAAGAGCTCCATCAAGCGCTCGGTCGCACCCGCGGCGCGCAGCACATCGCCATACACCTCGCCCAGCACAGCAAAGGCGCTGGCCAGCAGGATCACGTAGAACACGGTCTGCCCCAGCTCGCCGGGGCTGGTGGTCCCCGCGCGCACAGCCTGCGTGCCCATGTACAGGCCCCACAGCAGCACAGCGCTGGTGGCCATGATCACAAAGCCCACGAGCATGGCCCGCGCGCGAATGCGGCGCAGTGCTGTGCCAAGTGCGCGCAGTGTGGATGCCACAAAGCGGCTGGCCTCACGCCGCTCGGCGGTGTAGCTCTGCACCACAGGAATCGCGTTGAGCACCTCACCTGCCAGTGCGCTGGCGTCGGCCACACGATCTTGGGTGGCACGCGAGAGGCGACGCACCCGGCGACCCAACGTAACGGCGGGCAAGACGACGATCACCAACACCACCAGCACTTGCAGCATCAGCATGGGGTTGGTCCACACCAACATCACCATGGCGCCCACGCCCATCACCAAGTTACGCAGTCCCATGGACAAGGACGAGCCCACCACCGTCTGCACCAGGGTGGTGTCGTTGGTCAGGCGCGAAATCACCTCGCCCGATTGCGTGGTCTCAAAAAAAGCTGGGCTTTGCTGCAAGACATGGCTGTAGACAGCGTTGCGCAAGTCGGTGGTGATGCGCTCGCCCAACCAACTCACGGTGTAGTACCGCGCCGATGAAAACACGGCCAACGCCACGGCCACACCAAAGAGCCGCACAAAGCCGTAGGCCAGTTCGGCATCACTGGCGCTGCTGGCCAAGCCGTCATCGATCAAACGCTTGAGCGCCCATGGAAACGCCAAGGTGGCGCCGGCGGCCAACACAAGAAACACCGCGGCCAACGACAGCGCCAGGCGGTAAGGGCTCAGAAACGGGCGCAAGCCGGCAAGGGAAACAGGAGAAGTCATGCGCGCAAGCATAGCTGGATGGGGAGTCGCCACGATGCATGAGGTCATCTGACCTGTTGCACCTTGGGGACATACCGAGGTATGTGTGAGGTCCTAAAATTTTTTGGAATTTTGTTGTGAGGACAAGCCATGGAATTTTCTGAACTGATCAAAGCACGTAAAAGCATTCGAGGTTTTCAGAACAAACCCATTCCTCGCGAA
>CAIYRQ010000277.1 GCA_903928635.1 uncultured beta proteobacterium
CGGTCCACCTGTTTGATGCCATGCCCTCGGTAGGCCGCAAGTTTTTGCTGGCTGGCAAAGGGGGGCTGAACCTGACGCATTCCGAGCCCGCCCACAGGTTTGCCAGCCGCTTTGCGGGGAGGCGCACCATGATGGAGCCACTGTTGCAAGACTTTGGTGCCCAGGCGGCGCGGGATTGGGCACACGATCTGGGCGTGGAAACCTTCGTAGGCTCCTCCGGGCGGGTGTTTCCCATCGACATGAAGGCAGCGCCGTTGCTGCGCACATGGTTGGCACGGCTGCGCCACCCGGCGCAGGGCGTTCCGGTCGAATTTCACATGCGCCATCGCTGGAACGGGTGGAACGATGACGGTGCCTTGGTGTTCTCGACGCCGGCAGGCCCGGTGACCGTTCGAGCCAGAGCAGTTGTATTGGCTCTTGGCGGCGGTAGTTGGGCGCGATTGGGTTCGGATGGTGCATGGGTGCCCGTGTTGCAGGCCCAAGGCGTTGATGTAGCACCTCTGCTGCCTGCCAATTGCGGATTTGATGTTGTGGGGGGCTGGAGCCCATTTTTTGCGGAGAAATTTGCCGGTCAGCCATTCAAGACAGTAGCCATCACAGTGCCAGGCGCTACAGCCGACGCCGCGCCTCTTTTCCAGCGCAAAGGGGAGTTCGTGGCCACCACCACCGGGGTGGAGGGCAGCTTGGTGTACGCCGCGTCGCAGGTATTGCGCGAAACGCTGTTGCGGGAAGGGCACGCAGAATTCTTGCTGGACCTACTGCCCGACTTGACCGCTGCACGTGTACTGGCCGAAGTGAGCCACCCGCGCGGTTCGCGTTCGCTCTCCAGCCACCTCAAAAGCCGCCTGCATTTGGATGGCATCAAGGCCGCGGTGCTCCGGGAGTGTGTGCCCAAAGCGACCTTTGAGGATCCGCAAGCGCTCTCCCTCGCCATCAAGGCATTGCCGATAAGGCTGCAGACGATGCGGCCCATCGATGAAGCCATCAGCAGCGCTGGCGGGGTCCGCTTTGAAGCAATGAACGACGGCTTGATGCTCACGCGGCGGCCTGGCGTGTTTTGCGCGGGTGAAATGCTGGATTGGGAGGCGCCCACTGGCGGCTACCTGTTGACCGCGTCGCTTGCGACGGGACACCGTGCAGCGCAAGGGGTCTTGGACTATTTGAAGTCTGAATGAGGGGTTGACGAGCCTTACCCCGGCACTGGCTCCACAGTTAGGGCTGCTTGGTTCCCCACCTGACCCGGTTGGCCGCTTCACCATGCGAGGAGGCCCGTCAGCCTGAATTGTAATGCCGGACCTTGCGCGGCTCGCCCGTAGAATCGCGGCATGTCCTACCTCGTGCTTGCCCGCAAATACCGTCCGCGCAATTTTGCCGAAATGGTCGGGCAGAACCATGTGGTACAGGCGCTTAGCAACGCGCTAACCACCCAGCGGCTGCACCACGCCTATCTTTTTACCGGCACCCGGGGCGTAGGTAAAACCACGGTCTCGCGCATTCTGGCCAAGTCACTGAATTGCCAGGGCGTGGACGGGCAAGGCGGCATCACCGCCACGCCTTGTGGCGTATGCCAGGCTTGCATGGACATTGATGCCGGGCGTTTTGTCGACTACACCGAGCTGGACGCCGCCAGCAACCGCGGCGTGGACGAGGTGCAGGCGCTGCTGGAGCAGGCCGTTTACAAGCCGGTGCAGGGGCGCTTCAAGGTCTTCATGATTGACGAGGTGCACATGCTCACCAACACTGCCTTCAACGCCATGTTGAAGACGCTGGAGGAGCCGCCGGACTACCTGAAATTTGTGCTGGCCACCACCGACCCGCAAAAAGTACCGGTGACGGTGCTGTCGCGCTGCCTGCAGTTCAATCTGCGGCCTATGGCGCCGGAAACGATTCGCGAGCACCTGACCGAGGTGTTGGGCCACGAGTCCGTCAACGCCGAACCACAAGCCCTGCGTTTGCTGGCACGTGCTGCGCGCGGCTCGATGCGCGACGCCTTGAGCTTGACCGACCAGGCCATTGCCTTTGGAGCCGGTGCGCTTTCGGAGGCCACGGTTCGCACCATGCTGGGCAGTGTGGACCGGGGCTATGTATTCCGCTTGATCGAAGCACTGGCGCTGGGCGACGGCCGCAGCGTGGTGGAGACGGTTGACACATTGCGGCTCAACGGATTGAACGCAGCGTCCACGCTCGAAGAAATGGCCGCCGTGTTGCAACGCATGGCGGTGATGCAAACCGTGGGCGGCACTGCTGCCACAGGCGAGGACGACAGCGATACAGAGTCGGCTGATATGGCGCGCCTGGCGGCCTTGATGCCGGCTGATGAAACACAGCTGCTGTACAGCATTTGCCTGCACGGACGGGGCGAATTGGGGCTGGCGCCGGATGAATATGCGGCGCTGACCATGGTGCTACTGCGCTTGCTGGCCTTCAAGCCTGCGCAGGGCGATGTAGCTGTCCGGCCCGCGCCCACCGCGGAAAAAAAAAGCCTGAATGATGCGCAGGTCGGGGCTAACCAGCCTCCTGCAGTGCCCCCGTCTGCGGTAAAGGCTGCCGCTGCACCCGCAGCTTCTGCGCTTGTCAGCCCGAAATCTGATGAAATTTATTCCCCTACCGGTGCGGCACCACCAGGGCATATTCTGCCGGTGCGCGTGGTCCAACCGTGGGAAGAAGCCAGCGACGAATTAGACGAAGTCGACCTCGCATTGGATGAAAAAATGCCGGTGGTTGCCATCGCTGCACAGCCAAAGGCTGTCGATCATCGCGTCGTTGGCGTGCCGGTACGCCAGCAGTCGCAAAGCCAGGCAGATGCCGAAGCATCGGCGCAGGCGGTGCCTGTTTTGTTGCCCACCGAAGAGGGGGACTTTTGGCATGGCACTGTGCAGGCTTTGATCGAGGCCCAGGCCATTGGCGCGATGGTGCGTGAGCTGGCGCTGCAGTCGCAGCTGGTGGCGCGCGACGAAGGGCAATGGCTGCTGCGGGTGGAGCGCGAATCGCTGAACCAGGCTGGTAGCCGCGACCGCTTGACAGCGGCCCTCAAAGACGCAGGTTTTGACGTGGCGCTTGTGGTGGAGGTGGGCCGTGTCACCGACAGCCCGGGTCGGCGCAATGCGCGGGCGAGTGCAGAGCGCCAGCAGGCCGCCGAACAATTGATTTACGCCACGCCGCTGGTACAAAAACTGATGAACGACTTTGGTGCCAAAGTCGTTCCAGGCACCATACGGCCACTTTGATTTTTCTCATTCCCATCACGCAAAGGAAACTTCCATGTTCAACAAAGGACAACTCGCCGGTTTGATGAAGCAAGCCCAGGCCATGCAGGAAAACATGAAAAAAGCACAGAACGAACTGGGCAATATCGAGGTCAGTGGCGAGTCCGGCTCCGGCCTGGTCAAAGTGACCATGACCTGCAAGCACGAAGTGCGTCGCGTGACCATTGACCCCAGCTTGCTGGGCGAGGACAAAGACATGCTTGAAGATCTGGTCGCGGCCGCTTTCAATGCGGCATTGCGTGTGGCCGAAGAAACGTCTGAACAAAAAATGGGCAAGATTACCGCCGGCATGCCAGGCCTGCCCGGTGGCATGAAGCTGCCCTTCTAAAGTGCAGTCAATTTCTCCAAACATCCGCCCCCATGTCTGATGCCCATTCGCTGGACGCCCTGATCCAGGCCCTGCGGCGACTGCCGGGTGTGGGCGTCAAGTCGGCGCAACGCATGGCTTTCCATTTGTTGCAGCGTGACCGTGCAGGTGCGCAGGCGCTGGCGCGGGCTTTGATGGAGGCGAGTGAGCAGGTGCACCACTGCGAGCGCTGCCACACCTTCACGCAAGACACAGTGTGCGCTACCTGTTTGGACACCCGACGCGACCACAGCCAACTCTGCATTGTGGAAACTCCGGCTGATCAAGCGGCCCTGGAGCGCACCGGCGCCTACCGGGGCTTGTACTTTGTGTTGATGGGCAAACTCAGCCCCTTGGACGGGATCGGACCGCTCGATTTAGGGCTGCAAAAACTGTTTACGCGCGCCTGTGACGGCATCGTGCAAGAGGTGATTTTGGCCACCAACTTCACTGCAGAGGGCGAGGCCACAGCGCATGTGATTGCCGAGGGCCTGAAAGCCAAAGGCCTACAACCCACGCGGCTTGCGCGCGGGGTGCCTGTGGGCAGCGAGTTGGAGTATGTGGACCTGGGCACCATTGCCCATGCCCTGGTCGATCGCCGCTAAGCGGGCGGCGTCCCCAGTCGCGGGTGGCGCTTAAGCCAGCGCCTTTACGACTGCATCACCCATTTCGCGGGTGCCCACTTTGGTGGTGCCTTCGCTGTAAATATCGGGGGTGCGCAGACCCTGGCTCAAGACCTTGTTCACGGCGGCTTCGATGCGTGCTGCGGCTTGGGGCTGATTCAGGCTGAAGCGCAGCATCATGGCGGCACTCAAAATCGTGGCCAGCGGGTTGGCCACGCCTTTGCCTGCAATATCCGGTGCGCTGCCATGGCTGGGTTCGTACAAACCTTGATTTTTGGCGTTCAGGCTGGCAGAGGGCAGCATGCCGATGCTGCCGGTCAACATGGCGGCGGCGTCGCTCAGAATGTCGCCAAACATATTGCCGGTCACCACCACATCGAACTTTTTCGGGGCCTTGACCAGTTGCATGGCGGCGTTATCCACATACATATGGTCCAGGGCGACATCAGGGTATTGCAATCCGACTTCGCTGACGACGTCTTTCCACAACTGAAAAGTTTCCAGCACATTGGCTTTGTCCACACTGGTGACGCGCTTGCCGCGTTTTTGCGCCGCTTGGAAAGCCACGTGGGCAATGCGCTCGATTTCAGGGCGCGAGTAGCGCATGGTGTCAAACGCCTCTTCGCTGCCGGGGAAGTGGCCGTCGGTGGCAATACGCCGACCGCGCGGTTGGCCGAAGTAAATGTCACCGGTGAGCTCGCGGATGATCAAGATGTCCAGACCCGCCACCAGCTCGGGCTTGAGGCTCGATGCGTCTGTCAGTTGCGCATAGCAAATCGCCGGACGGAAATTGGCAAACAAGCCCATGTGTTTGCGCAGGCCCAAAATGGCTTGCTCAGGCCGCAGCGGGCGGTCCAGCTTGTCGTATTTCCAGTCGCCCACTGCGCCGAATAGCACCGCGTCGGATTGCATGGCCAGTTGCAGTGTGGCGTCGGGCAGAGGGTGGCCGTGCGCTTCGAATGCCGCACCGCCGACCAGGGCGGTTTCCATCTCAAGCGGCAAACCCAGTACGTTCAATACTTTGACGGCCTCTGCAACGATTTCGGTGCCAATGCCGTCACCCGGCAAAACTGCGATTTTCATGGTGTCCTTGGAAAACTGATACGGATGGAAAAGGTCTAGGCGACCATGCTGCGCGCCAGCCAGGGCTTTTGCGCCAGGCGCTGTGTCTCGAAGGCGCGGATTTTGTCGGCTTGGCGCAGCGTGAGGCCAATGTCGTCCAGGCCATTGAGCAGGCAGTATTTGCGAAAGGCCTGCACCTCAAACGGAATTTCCTCGCCCTGCGGGCGCACGATGACCTGGCGCTCCAAGTCGACCGTCAGCGCAAAGCCAGGAAAGGCCAGCGCCTCGCTGAACAACTGGTCGACGGTGGCATGCGGCAGAACGATGGGCAGCAGGCCGTTCTTGAAGCTGTTGTTGAAAAAGATATCGGCAAAGCTCGGCGCAATGATGGCGCGAAAACCGTACTGGTCCAAAGCCCATGGGGCATGCTCGCGCGAGGAGCCGCAGCCAAAATTCTTGCGCGCCAAAAGAATGGACGCACCGGCGTAGCGGGGCTGGTTGAGCACGAAGTCGGGGTTGGGCTTGCGGCTGGCGGGGTCTTGGCCGGGGTAGCCGGCATCCAAATAACGCCATTCGTCGAAGAGGTTGGGGCCGAAACCGGTCTTGCGGATGGATTTGAGGAACTGCTTAGGGATGATCGCGTCGGTGTCGACGTTCTCTCGGTCCATGGGAGCAACCAGACCTTGGTGGAGCGTGAATTTTTGCATCGCGGGGGTTCCAGTAGAGTTGCCTAGACGAACTTACGCACGTCAACAAAATGGCCGTGAATGGCCGCCGCTGCCGCCATGGCGGGGCTCACCAAATGGGTGCGGCCGCCAGCGCCTTGGCGCCCTTCGAAATTGCGGTTGCTGGTGGAGGCGCAGCGCTCGCCCGGCTCCAGGCGGTCGGCGTTCATGGCCAGGCACATGGAGCAACCGGGTTCACGCCATTCAAAGCCTGCGGCCTTGAAAATCACATCCAATCCTTCGCGCTCTGCCTGCTCTTTGACCAAGCCGGAGCCAGGGACCACCAGTGCCAATCGCACATTTTTGGCAACTTTCTGACCCAGTTTTTGCACCAGGGCGGCGGCTTCGCGCATGTCTTCAATGCGGCTGTTGGTGCAGGAGCCGATGAACACTTTG
The DNA here is from genome assembly GCA_903928635.1 of uncultured beta proteobacterium. Taxonomy (GTDB): domain Bacteria; phylum Pseudomonadota; class Gammaproteobacteria; order Burkholderiales; family Burkholderiaceae_C; genus Allorhodoferax. The sequence goes on from CAIYRQ010000277.1 coordinate 6,419, forward strand.
TCAACAAAAATGTCGTTGAGCGGTTTGCCAGGTGCCAGGCCCATGTAGGTCAGCGCGCGTTCGATAGCGTCGCGCTTGTTGGTGTCTTTTTCTTTTTCAGGGTCCGGCACGCGGTCTTCGACCGATAACACCATTTCGGGCGATGTGCCCCAGGTGATGTGGGGCGCAATCTGGCTGGCGTCGATGTCCACGACAGCGTCGAAGTGGGCGTCGGCGTCGGAATGCAGTGTTTTCCAGTAGGCCACTGCGTGGTCCCATTCCACACCGGTGGGCGACAGCGGGCGGCCCTTGACGTAGGCGATGGTTTTTTCGTCGACCGCTACCAGGCCCGCGCGAGCCCCGGCTTCAATGGCCATATTGCAGACCGTCATGCGGCCTTCCATGCTGAGCGCGCGCATGGCAGGGCCTGCAAACTCAATGGTGTAGCCCGTGCCGCCTGCGGTGCCGATTTTTCCGATGATGGCCAGCACCAGGTCTTTGGCGGTACAGCCTTTGGGCAATACGCCATTGGCGCGGATCAACATGTTCTTGGCTTTTTTGGCCAGCAGGGTTTGCGTGGCCATCACATGCTCGACCTCGGACGTGCCAATGCCGTGCGCCAGTGCGCCAAATGCGCCATGGGTTGAGGTGTGGCTGTCACCGCACACCACCGTCATGCCGGGTAATGTGGCGCCGTTTTCCGGGCCAATGACGTGCACGATGCCCTGGCGTTTGGACATAAAGGGGAAGAACGCCGCAGAGCCAAACTCGGCGATGTTGCTGTTGAGTGTGGTGATTTGTTCTTTGCTCACCGGGTCGCTGATACCGTCGTAGCCCAATTCCCAACCCGTGGTGGGCGTGTTGTGGTCGGCGGTGGCGACGATGGAGTTGACGCGCCAGACCTTGCGACCCGCCTCACGCAGGCCTTCAAAAGCCTGGGGGCTCGTGACCTCGTGCACCAGATGGCGGTCGATGTAGAGGATGGCCGTACCGTCTTCTTCGGTGTGGACGACGTGTTCGTCCCAAATCTTGTCGTACAGGGTGCGTCCCATGAAACTTCCTTGAGTGAATCGGGCATTTTATGCCGTCCCGAACAAAAAAATGCCCCGCAGTGCGGGGCATTGGGCGGGGTGGTTCAGCGGCTTAGCGCTTGCTGATTTCCACCACGTCGCGGCGCTCGGAGCCGGTAAACAACTGGCGGGGACGGCCGATTTTGTACTCGGGGTCGCCAATCATTTCGTTGAGTTGAGCGATCCATCCCACGGTGCGTGCCAGGGCAAAAATGCCGGTGAACAGCTTGACCGGGATGCCAATGGCGCGCTGAACGATGCCGGAGTAGAAGTCCACATTGGGGTAGAGCTTGCGGGAGACAAAGTAGTCGTCTTCCAGCGCGATCTTCTCCAGCGCCTTGGCCAGCTTGAACAGAGGGTCGTTTTCCAGACCCAATGCGGCCAGCACTTCGTTGCAGGTTTCCTGCATCAATTTGGCGCGGGGGTCGTAGTTTTTGTAGACGCGGTGACCAAAGCCCATGAGCTTGACGCCGGAGTTTTTGTCTTTGACCTGGTTCATGAACTCGCCAACCTTGTCGATTCCGCCCATGGCCTGGATTTCTTCCAGCATGTTCAGACAGGCCTCGTTAGCGCCGCCGTGCGCGGGACCCCACAGGCAGGCCACGCCCGCTGCGATCGCGGCAAACGGGTTGGTGCCGGACGATCCGCACAGACGCACAGTAGAAGTCGATGCGTTTTGTTCGTGGTCGGCGTGCAAGACAAAAATACGGTCCAGCGCGCGTTCGATCACGGGGTTCACCACATAAGGCTCGCAAGGCGTGGCGAACATCATGTGCAAGAAGTTGCCGGCATAGCTCAGCTCGTTCTTGGGGTACATAAAGGGCTGCCCGATGCTGTACTTGTAGGCCATGGCCACGAGCGTGGGCATTTTTGCGATCAAACGGATGGCCGAAATCTCGCGGTGTTCGGGGTTGTTGATGTCGGTGCTGTCGTGGTAGAAGGCCGAGAGGGCGCCCACCAGGCCGGTCATGATGGCCATAGGGTGCGCGTCACGGCGGAAGCCACGCAGGAAAAACTGCATCTGGTCATTGACCATGGTGTGGTTGGTCACGTTCTTAGTGAACGCGGCCTTGCCTGCGGCGTCAGGCAGGTTTCCGTACAAGAGCAGATGGCAGGTTTCCAGGAAGTCGCAGTTGGTCGCCAATTGCTCGATGGGGTAACCACGATACAGCAACTCACCTTTGTCACCATCGATGTAGGTGATGGCGGACTGGCAGGCTGCCGTCGACAAGAAACCTGGGTCGTAGGTGAACATGCCGGTTTGGGCATAGAGCTTGCGAATATCGATCACGTCGGGCCCGATGCTGCCCTGATAGACCGGCAGCTCCACATTGGGACTGCCATTGCTAAAGGACATCGTGGCTTTGTTGTCAGCTAATTTCATCTAGTAACCTTTCAACGAGTTTCTCTTACCATTTTCAAAATTTCTTGAAAGTCCGCGCTGTCCAGCGTGGCTTCTACCTGTGCAAGCGATTTGCGTGCCAAAAACAGATCCAGCAGGTCGTTGTCGCTCAAATCCATCAACACACCCAGTGCGTTCGCTTGGCGAACATTCAATGTCTGGACGTGGCGGTCAAAAAACCGCGCAATGAACAAATCGTTTTCCAGCAGGCCGCGCCGGCAGCGCCAGCGCAATTTGCTCAGGGCACGCTCGTCGAGCAGTTGATCGCCGTCCGGCGTGCCTTGGCTCATGCTCAGACCGCCCGCAGGACCATCATTTCCTTGATCTTTCCGATGGCCTTGGTGGGGTTCAGTCCTTTGGGGCACACGTCCACACAATTCATGATGGTGTGGCAGCGGAACAGACGGTAGGGATCTTCCAGATTGTCCAGGCGCTCGGCAGTTGCTTCATCGCGGCTGTCGGCAATAAAGCGGTAGGCCTGCAGCAGTCCGGCGGGGCCGACAAACTTGTCGGGGTTCCACCAGAAGCTGGGGCAGCTGGTCGAGCAGCTGGCGCACAAGATGCACTCGTACAAACCGTTGAGCTCTTCGCGCTCTTCAGGGCTTTGCAGACGCTCTTTTTCGGGCGGAACGTTGTCGTTGATCAGGTAAGGCTTGATCGAGTTGTACTGCTTAAAGAACTGCGTCATGTCCACGATCATGTCGCGGATCACCGGCAGGCCAGGCAGCGGCTTGAGCACGATGGTGCCGGGCAGGGTACGCATATTAGTCAAGCAGGCCAAGCCATTTTTGCCATTGATGTTCATGGCGTCCGATCCGCACACGCCTTCGCGGCAGGAGCGTCGGAACGAAATGCTCGGGTCCACCGCTTTGAGCTTCATCAAGGCGTCCAGCAGCATGCGTTCAGTTCCGTCGAGTTCGACCTCGATGGTTTGCATGTAGGGCTTGGCGTCCTTGTCAGGGTCGTACCGGTAAATGGAGAAAGTGCGTTTGGACATGGAATGTGCTCGCTGGTTTCGATTTAGAAGGTACGGGTCTTGAGCTCAATGCTCTCAACGGTCAAGGGTTTCATCTGCACCGGCTTATAGCTCAGGCTGTTGGTCGCGCTATGCCACAGGGTGTGCTTGTGCCAGTCGGTGTCGTTGCGGCCGTTAGGGTGCTCAGGCGTGTCGCCGTAGTCGTTGACGGTGTGGGCGCCGCGGCTTTCGTGGCGCGCTGCCGCGGACACGATGGTGGCTTGGGCGGCTTCGATCAGATTCTCGACTTCCAGTGCTTCAATCCGTGCGGTGTTGAAGACTTTGGATTTGTCTTTCAGGCCGATGTTGTTCACGCGTTCGCGCAATTCGGCGATCTTGGTCACGCCTTCGTCCATCATGGCCTGGGTGCGGAACACGCCAGCGTGCTGCTGCATGGCAGCGCGAATGTCGTTGGCAACGTCTTGTGCGTATTCGCCGCCGGTGGCATTGTCCAAACGGGCCAAGCGGGCAATGGTGGCGTCGGCCGCATTGGCGGGGAGCGCCTTGTGCTCTTTGTGGGTCTTGGCGAATTCGACAATGTGATTGCCCGCTGCGCGGCCAAACACCAGCAAATCCAGCAGCGAGTTGGTGCCCAGGCGGTTGGCGCCGTGCACGCTCACGCAAGAGCACTCACCTACGGCATAAAGACCATTAACAACCTGGCTGTGGTTGTTGGCATCTTGCACTACGACCTGGCCATTGATGTTGGTCGGAATACCGCCCATTTGGTAATGGATGGTGGGCACCACAGGAATCGGCTCTTTGGTGATGTCGACGTTGGCGAAGTTGTGGCCAATTTCGAGCACCGAAGGCAGACGCTTCATGATGGTGTCCGCACCCAAATGGGTCATGTCCAGGTTGATGTAGTCCTTGTTGGGACCACAGCCCCGGCCTTCTTTGATTTCCTGGTCCATGCAGCGCGAGACATAGTCGCGCGGTGCCAGGTCTTTGTAGGCGGGTGCATAGCGTTCCATAAAACGCTCGCCATTGGCGTTGCGCAAGATCGCGCCTTCGCCGCGGCAACCTTCGGTCAGCAAGACACCCGCGCCATGCACGCCGGTGGGGTGGAACTGCCAGAACTCCATGTCTTCCAGCGGAATGCCCGCGCGTGCTGCCATGCCCAGGCCGTCGCCGGTGTTGATAAAGGCGTTGGTGGAAGCGGCAAAAATGCGGCCGGCACCGCCGGTGGCCAAGAGCGTGGTTTTGGCTTCCAGGATATGCAGGTCGCCGGTTTCCATCTCAATCGCAGTCACACCCACCACATCGCCATCGGCGTCGCGGATCAGGTCCATGGCCAGCCACTCGACGAAGAAGCTGGTCTTGGCAGCGACGTTTTGCTGGTACAGCGTGTGCAGCATGGCGTGGCCCGTACGGTCAGCCGCGGCGCAGGCGCGCTCGACCGCTTTTTCACCGTAGTTGGCCGTGTGTCCGCCAAAGGGGCGCTGGTAAATCGTGCCGTCGGGGTTGCGGTCAAAAGGCATGCCCATGTGCTCGAGGTCGTAAACCACTTTGGGTGCTTCGCGGCACATGAACTCAATGGCGTCCTGGTCGCCCAGCCAGTCCGAGCCCTTGACGGTGTCGTAAAAGTGGTAGTGCCAGTTGTCCTCGTTCATATTGCCCAGCGAAGCGCCAATGCCCCCTTGGGCCGCTACCGTGTGTGAGCGGGTGGGGAACACTTTGGACAGGACGGCTACGTTCAGACCGGCGCGTGCGAGTTGCAAAGAGGCGCGCATGCCGGAGCCGCCGGCTCCCACGATGACGACGTCGAATTTACGTTTGGATACAGGATAGGACATGGGTGGGGTATCTCTATTGGAAGACGCTTAGACGCGCCACAAGACCTGAACAGCCCAGCCGGCACAAGCGACCAGCCAGACGATGGAAAAAACTTGCAATGACAGGCGGATGCCCACGGGCTTGATGTAGTCCATCCAAATGTCGCGCATGCCAATCCACACGTGGTAGAGCAGCGCCACGATGATGGCAAAGGTCAGCGCTTTCATGCACTGGCCTGAGAAGATGCCGGCCCATTTGTCATAGCCGATGGGACCTTTGGAGAAGATCAGCTGGGCCAAAACGACTAAAGTGAAAATAGCCATCAGCGCTGCGGTCACGCGCTGCGCCAGCCAGTCGCGCAGCCCGTAGTGGGCGCCCACTACGATGCGTTTGGAGCCGTAATTAACTGCCATGGTGAGGTTCTTTCGGTAAATAAAAGGCGAAAAATCGGGGGGTCGGGGTTAGTACAGACCGAACAGTTTGGCGCCAAGCACCACGGTCAGCCCGACACTCAATGTCAGCGTGAATACGGCCGAGGACTTACCAAACTCCTTGCTCACGGCATGGCGGGCATCCATCCACAGATGGCGCAGTCCGGCAATGAAGTGGTGCAAAAACGCCCAGATGAGGGCCAGTGCCACCAGCTTGACGAACCAACCCGGCACCACACCAACGCCGATGTTGAAAACGCTGGTGAAGCGGGCAAAGGAAATTTCCGAGGAAATGGAGGTGTCGAACATCCAAATGATGAAAGGCATCAGCAAAAACATCAGGGCACCACTGACGCGGTGCAGGATGGACACAATGCCCGCCGCCGGAAGGCGGTAGGTGGGCAAATCGGTTAAAGCATTGATATTGCGAAATTCAGGCCGCTTGGGGCGAGTGCTGGGGGAGGGCGCAGACATGGCGGGTGCTTTCTATGGAGGTAACCGGTGAGTAACTCGAGCTTGGTTCAACGCAAATTCTATTGCACTGCACCAATCTGACGGACGCCTTGCATCCGATTCGTGCGTAAAGTCAGAATTTCAATGCAATTCATTGCGGTAATGGTGTTTGTCGGTGCGGTACAGGCACTGGCGCATTTCCATGGGGGCGTCGTTGTAAGTGAACGAAATGCGGTCGACCCGAAGTAGCGGAGTATTGGTGGCGGCGGCCAGCAATTCCATTTGCGTGGCATCAGGCAGGACAGCGCGGATTTTTTCTTCTGCGCGGACCATGCGAACGCCGAATTCACTCTCGAACAGGGCGTACATCGGGCCGTTGTCATTGCGCAGGCGCTCGGCAGTCAACCCCTTGAAAGATGTTCCAGGCAGCCAGATATCTTCCAGAATGGTCGGTACACCGCCAAAAGAGAGCACCCGGCGCACCTGCAACACCGGGTCGCCATGGCGCAGGCCCAGGGCACGGGCCACATCGGCAGACGCACGCGCACGTTTGCAATCGATGATTTGGCGTTGGGCCGGGCCTTCGCTGGTGGCGTCGCCCTCGTCAGGCACCAATTTCAGGAAACGGTATTGCACTTGGCGCTCAGCGTGCGTGGCCACAAACGTGCCTTTTCCCTGGCGGCGCACGAGCAAATTGTCAATGGAGAGTTCGTCAATTGCCTTGCGCACCGTGCCTTGGCTCACTTTGAAGCGCGCAGCCAGTTCCTGCTCGCTGGGAATCGCAGCGCCCGACTTCCATTCACCTGCCTCCAAGCTTTGCAGCAACAGCGCTTTAATTTGTTGGTACAGCGGACTGAAAGCCGGGGTCGCAGTCGGAATGGGTGGCGCTGAAAGGATGGGCTCCTGCGTCACGGGCGCCGTCGCAGAGTCGCTTAGCTGAGTGTTCGTGGCGGCCATAAAGAGATGTGGTTTGTCAGCGCGAAGTCAGTATCTATCGATGGGTAATCATATCTTATATAAGACATAAGACAAGTTGACTTTGGGAAAGAAATAAGGGTAAACTCTTAGCCATTCTGCGCAGCCATGGGCCCTCAGGGTTTGGCGCCGGCAGTTCACGCTTTCACAACACTTCCTGGAGTTTTTCTATGAGCAAGAAGCCCGTCCGCGTTGCCGTTACCGGCGCAGCAGGCCAAATCGGTTACGCCATTTTGTTTCGCATCGCCTCGGGCGAAATGCTGGGCAAAGACCAGCCTGTGGTGCTGAGCTTGCTCGAAGTTCCGGTTGAAAAAGCCCAGCAAGCCTTGCAAGGCGTGATGATGGAATTGCAAGACTGTGCATTCCCTTTGTTGGTGGGCATGGAAGCGCACAGCGACCCCATGACCGCTTTCAAAGACGTGGACTACGCTTTGCTGATTGGTTCGCGCCCTCGCGGCCCTGGCATGGAGCGCGCTGAGTTGCTCGCCGTCAACGCCGAAATCTTTACCGCACAGGGCAAGGCCCTGAACGCAGTGGCCAGCCGCGACGTGCGCGTGCTGGTGGTGGGCAACCCCGCCAACACCAACGCTTACATCGCCATGAAGAGCGCGCCGGACCTGCCACGCAAGAACTTCACCGCCATGCTGCGCCTGGACCACAACCGCGCCTTGAGCCAACTCAGCTCCAAGACCGGCAAAGCCGTGGCCGATATCGAAAAATTGGCGGTCTGGGGCAACCATTCGCCCACCATGTACGCCGACTACCGCTTTGCCACCATCCTCGGTGCCAGCGTCAAAGACATGATCAACGACCACGATTGGAACGCCAACACCTTCTTGCCCACCGTTGGCAAGCGCGGTGCGGCCATCATCGCAGCCCGTGGCGTGTCGTCCGCAGCCTCGGCTGCCAACGCAGCCATCGACCACATGCGCGACTGGGCCCTGGGCACCAATGGCAAGTGGGTCACCATGGGCGTGCCGTCGGACGGCCAGTACGGTATTCCCAAAGACACGATGTTTGGTTTCGCTGTGACCTGTGAAGGCGGCGAATACAAAGTGGTCGAAGGTCTGCCAGTTGACGCATTCAGCCAGGAATGCATCAACAAGACCCTCAAAGAACTGCAAGACGAGCAAGCCGGCGTAGCCCACCTGCTCTGATCTCGCTGTCCAGTCTGCACCAGCACGGTGCGGACTTGGCAACCTGCGCGAAATGCAACATCCCCGCAACATTCTTTTAGGTGCCCAGGCGCGCACCGGAGTGTTGCCGGTGGTGGACCACTACAGTGGCGCGCCCAAGCGCATGCAAAAAAGTTTGGAACTCCAGGCTGAGCTGCTGCAGGAGTTTGGTGCTTGCGTGGTCGACGTCACACTGGACTGCGAGGACGGCGCACCCGCAGGCGGCGAAGTGGAGCAAGCCCATCGCGTCTGCGAGCTTCTCAGCGCTCACGCTTGCGTGCCAACGAAGGCCAGTTCCACGCCCCATGCCCGTATCGGTGCACGTGTGCACTCTGTGGACCACGTTTATTTCGAGTCCGATGTGGCCATCATTGTGGGCGGCGCTGCCAAAGCGCTAAGCTACCTCATGGTGCCTAAAGTGGAATCGGCCGAGGACGTGGACCAGGCCGTTGAAGCGATTGATGCGGCAGCCGGCGACACCCTGGTGCCCCTGCATGTGCTGATCGAGTCTCCAGCAGCGGTACAACGAGCGTTTGCGATTGCGGCACATCCCCGCGTGCAGTCGCTGAGTTTTGGTTTGATGGATTTCGTCTCCGCGCATGGTGGCGCCATTCCAGCGCAGGCCATGGGCTTGCGCTCGGCAGACGATAGGTTGACGCTGGACCAGTTTCACCACCCGCTGGTGGTACGTGCCAAGTTGGAAATTGCCAGCGCCTGCCATGCGCATGGCAAAGTGCCATCGCACTGTGTGGTCACCGAGTTGCGCGATGCTGACGCGATAGAGCGTGCAGCCCGCCATGCCGCTACAGCACTGGGTTTTACCCGGATGTGGAGCATCCATCCGGACCAGATTCGCCCCCTGCTGCGCGGCTTCGCACCGCTGGCCTCAGAGGTTGATATGGCGGCACGCATCGTGCATGCTGCGGTGCAGGCCGAATGGGCGCCGATCGCGGTAGATGGCAAGTTGCATGACCGCGCGAGCTACCGTTATTTTTGGCAGGTCCTGGAGCGTGCCCACCAGACGGGCCAAGCCATTCCTGCCGAGTTGCAGCCCTATTTTGTTTGATTGATAAAGGAGAAAAAACCATGTTGAACGCCTACCGAGCCCATGTTGCTGAGCGCGCCGCGCTGGGCATTCCCCCCTTGCCCCTGGATGCCAAGCAGACCGCAGAACTGATCGAACTGATCAAAGCGCCCACCGCCGGTGATGAAGCCTTTTTGTTGGACATGCTGACCCACCGCGTCCCTCCGGGCGTGGACGATGCAGCCAAAGTCAAAGCATCCTTCTTGGCCGCTGTGGCCCATGGTGACTTTCCCGTTGCGCTGATTTCCAAGTCCAAGGCCACCGAGCTCCTGGGCACCATGGTCGGTGGTTACAACGTCAAACCTCTTATCGACTTGCTCGACCAAGCCGATGTGGCCCCAGTGGCAGCTGAGGCGCTGAAAAAGACCCTGCTGATGTTTGACTTCTTCCATGACGTGGAAGTCAAGGCCCAGGCTGGTAATGCCCACGCCAAGGAAGTGATTCAAAGCTGGGCCAATGCCGAATGGTTCACCAGCCGCCCCGAAGTGCCCAAGACGATTACCGTCACCGTCTTCAAAGTGCCAGGTGAGACCAATACCGACGATCTGTCGCCCGCACCTGACGCCTGGAGCCGCCCGGACATTCCCTTGCACTACCTGGCGATGCTGAAAAACACGCGTGAAGGCGCTGCCTTCAAACCCGAAGAAGACGGCAAACGCGGCCCCATGCAGTTCATCGATGACTTGAAGAAAAAGGGCCATTTGGTGGCCTATGTGGGCGACGTGGTGGGTACCGGCTCGAGCCGCAAGTCGGCCACCAACAGCGTGATCTGGGCCACTGGCCAAGACATTCCCTTTGTGCCCAACAAGCGCTTTGGTGGTGTGACCCTGGGCGGGAAAATTGCCCCGATTTTCTTTAACACCCAGGAAGACTCCGGCGCCTTGCCCATCGAAGTAGATGTGACTAAGCTGGAAATGGGCGACGTGATTGACGTGCTGCCCTACGAAGGCAAGCTGCTGCGCAATGGTGCGACCGTGGCTGAGTTCGCACTCAAGAGCGATGTGCTGCTGGACGAAGTGCGTGCCGGTGGACGTATCAACCTGATCATCGGCCGCTCTTTGACCGCCAAGGCCCGCGAATCGCTGGGCTTGCCCGCGTCCACCGTGTTCCGTCTGCCCACGGCGCCTATCGCCACCAAAGCTGGCTTTACGCTGGCGCAAAAAATGGTGGGTCGTGCCGTCGGTTTGCCCGAAGGGCAGGGCGTTCGTCCTGGCACCTACTGCGAGCCGCGCATGACGACTGTGGGGTCACAAGACACCACCGGCCCCATGACCCGCGATGAACTCAAAGACCTGGCCTGTCTGGGCTTTAGCGCCGATTTGGTGATGCAGTCCTTCTGCCACACCGCCGCCTACCCCAAGCCTGTGGATGTGAAGACCCACCGCGAGCTGCCCGCCTTCATCAGCAACCGCGGCGGCGTGGCGCTGCGCCCGGGCGACGGTGTGATCCACTCCTGGCTGAACCGCCTGCTCTTGCCCGATACCGTGGGCACCGGCGGCGACAGCCACACCCGCTTTCCC
>CAIYRQ010000278.1 GCA_903928635.1 uncultured beta proteobacterium
AAGACGTGCTGCTGGAGCCCAAGTTTGTGCGCTGCAACCCCGGCTATGTCCACGGCAAGCCCTGTGTGTATGTGGGCATGACCGGGCTGGACCCCGACATTCGCTTCGACAAACACAAAGCGGGCATCCAAGCCAATGCCTATGTGCAGCGCTTTGGCCTGCGCCTGCTGCCCGATTTGTACGAGGCCTACAACCCCATGCAATACCAAGCCGCCGTGGATATGGAAATTGAACTGGGCATTGGCTTGCGCGAGGCGGGGTTTGGGGTTTGGCAGGCTTGAGGGGTGTTAGTGGGTAGGCGGCGTGGGCGCTGGTCACCTATAAATTCAGTTCATCCAGCTAGACGCCGCCTGCATCAATCATGGTCCGGAGTAGAAGTTATGTTTTTCTGAGCCCCAGTCCCCTCATCCAAAGCCAGTGACCGATTTGCACAATGTTCGCGTAAACAGATCGAAAAAATAGATATCAGAGCCTTTGGCAAGCATCTACAAAAGCTCGACTTTAGCTAGGGTGGAAAATCGCGCGCTCGGTACATAATTTCGCATCAATCAACAGCAAAGGTTTATAAGTGAACCCATACAAGTCAGACGTTGAGCAAGTTCAAGGGCTACAAGAACTCATAGTCAATCGCTTTGACGAATTTGAGAAGCTGAACAAGTATCAGATCGAGATGATTATTTTTTACTTGAAAAGCATTCACGGCAAGGCTGAAACAACTGAACCTAGCTGGCAGGAATTGGACAAATTTGAAAAAAGCACACTGTTACCGCTTCGCAACAGTGATGAGCAAATTGCGTTAATGCGAAGCTCACGCCGCCAAGCGTTTCTCACTGAGTTTGCCTTTATTTTTTGCGGAGGATTGATCTCCGCCTCCATCGCAGCACTACTTTTGGGGGTGTACTGAATTTTGTGTAAACGGTCAAATGGCGGGTAACCGTCGAACTTCCAGGAGTGGATATGACCGTAAATACAAAGAAAGCAGTACCCAAAGATCTGATCGACAGTTTGCTGGCTGATTACAAAAAGCCAGAGGATTTGATTGGTGAGAACGGGCTTTTAAAGCAATTGACCAAGTTGCTTGTCGAGCGCGCCCTTGATGCCGAGATGTCCGAGCACCTTGGGCATCACAAGAACGCGCCAGTTACCAACCCTGACGGCAACGCCCGCAACGGCAAAAGCAAGAAGACGCTCAAGGGCGAGTTTGGTGAACTGCCCATTGAGATTCCCCGGGACCGCCAGGGCAGCTTTGAACCGCAATTGATCCCCAAACACCAGACGCGCTGGGCTGGCTTTGACGACAAGATTTTGTCGCTCTATGCACGCGGCATGACGGTGCGTGAGATCCAGAGCCACCTGGAGGAGATGTATGGCACCGAGGTTTCCCCCGCCTTGATCTCCTCTGTCACCGATGCGGTGGTCGAAGAAGTCAAAGCCTGGCAGTCGCGCCCCCTGGATACCGTGTACCCGATTGTTTATCTGGACTGCATTCACGTCAAAGTGCGTGACTCAGGCGTGGTCAAAGCCAAGGCGGTGTACCTTGCCATTGGCATCGACATGACCGGCAACAAGGAAGTGCTGGGCTTGTGGATCGCCCAAAACGAGGGCGCCAAATTCTGGCTTCAAGTGGTCACCGAGCTCAAGAACCGGGGCGTACAAGACATCTTCATTGCCTGCGTGGATGGCCTAAAGGGCTTTCCTGAGGCGATTGAGACGGTGTACCCGCTAGCCAAGGTGCAGCTTTGCATCGTGCACATGGTGCGCCACAGTTTGAACTATGTATCCTGGAAGACGCGCAAGGAAGTAGCCGCAGCCCTGAAGTCGATTTACGCCTGCGCCACGGTGGAGCAGGCATCGCAAGCCTTGGATGCATTCGAATCGGTGTGGGGCAAAGACTATCCGTCCATTGTGCAAAGCTGGAGGCGTAACTGGCAACGCATCATTCCGTTCTTTGACTATCCGCCCGAGATTCGCAAGGTGATTTACACGACCAATGCCATTGAATCGGTGAACATGAGTCTGCGCAAGATTACCAAGAACCGGGGCTCGTTTCCCAGCGACGAGGCGCTGAGCAAGTTGTTCTACTTGGCACTGAGAAATATCAGCCAGAAATGGAACATGCCGATTCGGGACTGGAAGGCTGCGCTCAATCGGTTTAGTATTGAGTTTGAGGACCGGGTCCCTCAGCAATGACCCTTAACTCCGTTTACACAAAAATTCGGACACCCTCG
>CAIYRQ010000279.1 GCA_903928635.1 uncultured beta proteobacterium
GGACTATTTGCGGGCCACCTGGCAGGCGGGCCATCGCCCCGCAACTATCGAGTTCGACCCCGGCGTGAAGTGGCTGGGGCTGGAGGTGCGCGACTTTTGTTCGACCGGCGCAGACACGGCTGAAGTCGAATTTGTAGCGCGCCAAAAGCCGCTGAGTGGCCCGGCAGTCCGCCTGCATGAGCGCAGCCGCTTTGTGCTGGAAGGTGGGCGCTGGTTGTACCTGGACGGCACGCAGTTCTAGCGGCTGGTCTCTGCAGTCGCGGACAGCCGGAACACATCGGGCGTTTGCCCCGTCCAGCCCTTGAAGGCGCGGATAAAACTCTTTTCGTTGTTAAACCCGGCCAGCGCGGCGATTTGCTTGATGGGGCGCTTGCTGCGTTGAAGCTGCGCCACCGCCACGTCGCGACGCACGGCGTCTTTGAGTTGCTGCAAGGACGCACCTTCTTCTTTGAGTTGCCGGTGCAGCGTGCGCGCCGACATATGGAGCCAGTGCGCCAGGTCGTCGGCGTTGCGGCAGTGCTCGGGGTGCTGGGCCAGGGTTTGGCGGACTTTTTCGACCAGCAGGCGGTCGCGGCGGTAGGGGCGCACGGTGAGCAGCAGAGCGCGCTGCAGCATCTGTTGCAGCGCAGCCTCATCCCGGCGCACCGGCAGTGCAAGGTAGCGGGCGTCAAACAGTAGGCGGTGCGCAGGTGCGTCAAACCGCGTGGGGCCGTCAAACAACACCTGGTAGCTGGCCTGGTGCGCGGGCGCGGCAAAGCGCAACTGGGTGCCTTGCAGTGGAATGCGCGAATCGGTCAGCCAGCAGGCCACACCCAAGGCATTGCGCAACACCGACACCACGCAAAACTCCCGCAAATCCCCCAGGCCGCGCACTTCGGTGAGCTCCAACGCGGCCAGCCCGTCATGCTCTTTGAGCGTGAGCGCAATGTCGTCGGTCAGCAGACCGTGGTGGCGGCACCAGCGCTGCAGCGCCACACGCAGCGTGGGCGCGGTGAGCGATGCGCGCACCAGCATGCCGTAGCTGCCCCAGGGCAGGCGGCGGCTGAACCAGCCCAGGCCTTCGTCGTCCAGCTCTTGCATGGCATGGCCCGAGACCCACTCCATTTGCATGGCGGTAATGCGCGCATTTGCTTGGGCCAGCAATTGCGGCTCGATTTGTGCCTTGGCCAGTGCCGCGCCGGCGTCTATGCCGCGCCGGGCATAGGCCGCGACGATGGCTCGGACAAAGGCGATGGGCGTTGCAGCTTGCCCCTGCGCTGGCGCTGTGGCGTAGGGCAGAGCGGCAATGGCCGGGTGATCAGTGGTAGGCATGGATAGCACTTATTGTGCCGCACAGCCTGGCACGATTTGCAACCATTGTGGCAAGCACGCCGCCGGGTGCGCGGTATGCTGGCGCCCATCTGACAACTGAGGCCGCCCTATGTCTGTTTTGCAAAGCCAGCTCAACTCCCGCTCCGCCGACTTCCAGGCCAACGCCGCTGCCATGCGTGCTTTGGTGGACGACCTGCGCACTCACCTGGAAAAGGTGGCCCAAGGGGGTGGCGAGGCGGCGCGCGCCAAACACACGGCACGTGGCAAGCTGTTGCCCCGCGAGCGGGTGCATATGCTGCTGGACCCCGGCACGCCGTTTTTGGAATTGGCACCAATGGCCGCGCTCAACCTGTACGGCAATGACGCACCGGGTGCGGGCCTGATTGCCGGCATAGGCCGCGTGAGTGGCGTGGACTGCATGATTGTGTGCAACGACGCCACCGTCAAAGGCGGTACCTACTACCCCATGACGGTGAAAAAGCACCTGCGCGCGCAAGAAGTGGCGCAGCAAAACAATTTGACGTGCATTTACCTGGTGGACTCGGGTGGGGCCAATCTGCCCAACCAGGACGAAGTGTTTCCCGACCGCGACCACTTTGGCCGCATCTTCTACAACCAGGCGAATATGAGTGCGCTGGGCATTGCGCAAATCGCGGTGGTGATGGGCAGCTGCACCGCAGGTGGCGCCTATGTTCCGGCCATGAGTGACGAGACCATCATCGTCAAGAACCAGGGCACCATCTTTTTGGGCGGCCCGCCCTTGGTCAAAGCCGCCACCGGCGAGGTGGTGAGTGCCGAAGACCTGGGCGGTGGCGATGTGCACACCCGGCTGTCGGGCGTGGCGGACCACCTGGCGCAAAACGACTTGCACGCGCTGGCCCTGGCGCGCGAGGCCGTGGCGCACCTGAACCACCACAAAGCGCCTCCCGAGGCGGCGACCGTGCCTCTTCCCCCGAAGTTTGCGGCAGAAGAGTTGTACGGCGTGATTCCGACCGACACGCGCAAGCCTTTTGATGTGCGCGAGATCATTGCCCGCATCGTGGACGGCAGCGAGTTCCATGAGTTCAAGCCGCGTTTTGGCGCGACCTTGGTGTGCGGATTCGCGCACATCGAAGGCATGGCGGTGGGCATCATTGCCAACAACGGAATTCTGTTCAGCGAGTCGGCCTTGAAGGGCGCGCACTTTATTGAGCTGTGCTGCCAGCGCAAGATTGCACTCGTGTTTTTGCAAAACATCACCGGCTTCATGGTGGGGCGCAAATACGAGAACGAAGGCATTGCGCGCAATGGCGCCAAGATGGTCACGGCGGTGGCATGCGCTGCGGTGCCCAAGTTCACCGTCATCATTGGCGGCAGCTTCGGGGCAGGCAACTACGGCATGTGCGGCCGCGCCTACAGCCCGCGCTTTTTGTGGATGTGGCCCAACGCGCGCATCAGCGTCATGGGCGGCGAACAGGCAGCCAGCGTGCTGGCCACCGTCAAGCGCGACGGTTTGGAGGCCAAAGGCGGCACTTGGAGCGCCGATGAAGAAGCGGCGTTCAAAGCCCCCATCAAAGCCCAGTACGAAACCCAAGGCCACCCGTACTTTGCCACCGCCCGCCTCTGGGACGACGGCATCATCGACCCGGCCGACACCCGTCGCGTGCTGGCGCTGGGCCTGAGCGCCGCACTGAACGCGCCGGTGCCAGAGACAAAGTTTGGCATTTTCCGGATGTAAGTCGAGGCGCACCATGAGAGTCTTTCTTGCCTTTTTCTTGGCTGTACAACTGTGCGGCCCCGTGGGGGCGCAGGAAGGCTCGCCCCTTGCCGCGACCGAGGTACTGGCGCTGGATTTGCACGAGGAAGTGCTACGCACCCAAGCCACGGTGAAAGACATGTTTGGCCGGCAGGAGACTATGCATGTGCCGATTACTGTGTACCGCCCGGAAGGCGATGGCCCCTATCCATTGGTGGTGTTTAACCACGGTCGGGCAACCGATGCCAAGCGCGCCAGCCAGGGACGTTACCGGCCCGAGATGGCAGCACGCTATTTGGTGGCCAAGGGCTTTGTCGTGCTGGTGCCCAACCGCATCGGGTACTGGCAAACCTTCGGCAGTTTCGACCCGGAATACAGCGGCTGCAAGAGCATCGACGCCATGTCAATGGCGGCTTCGAACCAGGTCCTGGCGACCCTGGAATTTGCCAAGACGCTGCCTTATGTGGACACCAGCCGCTGGCTGGTGGCGGGACAGTCGGTCGGTGGCCTGACCACCGTGGCCACGGTGGGCAGGGCGCCCGCCGGATTGCTAGGGGGCATCAACTTCTCCGGCGGCACAGGAGGCGACCCGGACGCCCGGCCAGGCCGTCCCTGCAACCCCGTTGCCATGTCGCAATATTGGGGTGAGATTGCCAAGAACGCCAAAGTTCCCATGCTCTGGCTGTACTGGGAAAACGACAAATACTGGGGGCCGGACCATCCCAAGGTGTGGCACCGCGCCTGGGTCGAAGGCGGCGCGCAAGCCACGTTCGCAGGCTTCGGTCCCTCCGGGAGCAATGGCCACTTTGGGCTGAACGAAGACATGGACCATTGGTTGCCTGTGGTGGACGAGTTTTTAGTGCGCTTGGGTTTTGACAAGCCTGCCATCGTCAAGGCACCTCAACCCACAGGTTTTGCAGCCATCGACGCGGTGGATGCCGTGCCGGTGCGGCCGTCGAACAAAGCAGCCTACGCCAAGTTTTTGGACATGGCCAAGCCCCGTGCGTTTGCCGTGAGCACCAAAGGCGGTTTTGGCTATGCCAGTGGCGACTATGCCGCCGGCCGCGCTGTGGGCAACTGCCAGCGCTATGGCAACCCCTGTGCCCTGTATGCCGCGGACGCAGACGTGGTCTGGACCCCGCAATAATTTTTTCGTGACCCACTCAACAACGAGACAAGACCATGTTCACCAAAATCCTCATCGCCAACCGCGGCGAAATCGCCTGCCGTGTGGCGGCAACGGCTGCGCGTTTGGGTATTCAAACCTTGGCCGTGTATTCGGATGCCGATGCCCAAGCACGCCATGTACAGATGTGCGACCAGGCGGTGCACATTGGCGGCAGCGCGCCCAAAGACAGCTACCTGCGCTGGCAGGCCATCATTGAGGCGGCGCTGGCGTGTGGCGCGCAAGCCATTCACCCCGGCTATGGCTTCTTGAGCGAGAACGACGCCTTTGCCCAAGCCTGTGCTGACGCGGGCTTGGCGTTTATCGGGCCGTCGCCCAGCGCCATTCGCGCCATGGGTTTGAAGGCCGAGTCCAAGCAGCTGATGGAGCGCGCCGGTGTGCCGCTGGTGCCAGGCTACCACGGCGCCGACCAGGACCCTGCGCTCTTGCAGCGCGAGGCCGACCGCATTGGCTACCCGGTGCTCATCAAGGCCAGCGCGGGCGGCGGCGGCAAGGGCATGCGCATCGTCGAAGCCGCGGCAGACTTTGCAGGCGCCCTGGCCAGTTGCCAACGCGAGGCGGTGAGCAGTTTCGGCAATGGCGCGGTGCTGATTGAAAAATATGTGCAGCGCCCGCGCCATATTGAAATCCAGGTGTTTGGCGACAGCCAAGGCAACTGCGTGTACCTGTTTGAGCGTGATTGCTCGGTGCAACGGCGGCACCAAAAAGTGCTGGAAGAAGCACCCGCTCCCGGCATGCCAGAGGCCCTGCGCGCGCAGATGGGCGCGGCAGCTGTGGCGGCGGCACGGGCGGTGAGCTACGTGGGTGCGGGCACCGTGGAATTCATCGTGGAACAAACGAGCTACGACCAGCCCGAGGCCATGAAGTTCTACTTTATGGAAATGAACACCCGCCTGCAGGTGGAGCACCCCGTGACCGAGGCCATCACCGGGTTGGACCTGGTGGAGTGGCAATTGCGCGTGGCCAGCGGCGAGCCGCTGCCTTTGCGCCAGGACCAGCTGCACATCACCGGTCACGCCATTGAGGCGCGCATTTGTGCAGAGACGCCGGACAAGCAGTTTTTGCCTGCCACCGGCACTTTGGGCGTGTATACCTTGCCCGCGCACAGCAGCTTTGAGCGCGCAGACCACGGTGTGCGCGTGGACTCCGGCGTGCGCCAGGGCGACACCATCAGCCCCTTTTATGACTCCATGGTTGCCAAGCTCATCGTGCACGGCCGCACGCGTGCCGAAGCGCTGGCGCGTCTGGATGCTGCACTGGCCAAAACCCACGTCGTGGGCTTGAACACCAATGTGCAGTTTTTGCGCCATGTAGTGGGCAGCGCATCGTTTGCGCAAGCGCGCCTCGACACAGCGCTGATTGCCCGCGAAACCACCACACTGTTCAATCAGGAAAAAGTCGGCTTGCTATGGGCGGCGGCGGCGCTGGTGGCGGACACCTTGCGCCAGGAACAAGCGGCGCGCAACACGAATGCTGCATGGAAAGACCCGTGGACTGCGGGTGATGCGTGGCAGTCGCATGCGGCGTCCACGCGCGCCTTTGCGCTGGAATTTGCAGGTCGGCCTCACGTGGCGCTTCTTCGTGCCGAGCGCAATGGTGCGCTGCAACTCGATGTTGACGGCAATAGCGCCGCGCTGGCTTTCTCTGTGCAGGCCGATGGTGGGTTGGACATCACCCTGGGGGCTGAGCGCGAGCGCTTGCAGGTCTACCGCCAGGGTGAGCTGGCGCATGTGTTTATGGCGCGCGGAGCCACGGCGGTGGTGGTGGTGGACACGCTGGCCCATGCCGCGGTGGCGCAGGCCGACACCGGCCGCCTGACGGCCCCCATGCCAGGCAAATTGTTGTCCTTTGCAGTCAAGGCGGGTGACCCAGTGCGTCGGGGCCAGCCGCTGGCGGTGATGGATGCCATGAAGATGGAGCACACCATCAGCGCCCCTGCGGATGGCACAGTAGAAGAGCTGCTGTACGCCCCTGGTGATCAGGTGGTGGAGGGCGCGGAACTCCTGCGCATGGCAGCAACCGTGGCGGCTTGAGACCATGCGCATCACGTTCTGCTGCACTGACACCAAGCCCGAGCCCTGGCTCGCTGCGCTGCGCCAAGCGCTGCCGCAGGCCGATGTGAGCCTCTGGCACAGCGGTGCACCAGCGGCAGACTACGCCGTGGTGTGGGCGCCGCCGCAGGTATTTTTTGACGAGCAGCCGCAGCTCAAAGCCGCGTTCAACATCGGCGCGGGGGTGGACGCGCTGCTGGCGCTGAAAGTGCCTGCGCATACCCGGCTGGTGCGGCTGGATGACGCCGGCATGTCGGTGCAAATGGCCGAATACGTGTGCCATGCGCTGATTCGCCACACGCGGGAATTTGATGCCTATGACGCAGACACCCGTGCGCAGAAATGGTCGTTCCGCAAGCCTCTGGACCGCGCGGATTTTCCGGTCGGGGTGCTGGGTTTGGGCGTGCTGGGAGCCCGTGTGGCACAGGCCGTGGCGCAGTTTGAGTTTCCGGTGCTGGGCTGGAGCCGCAGCGCGAAGCACATTGCCGGCGTGCAATGCTTTAGCGGTGCGCAAGAGCTCGGGCAGTTTCTGAGTAAAACCCGGGTGCTGGTGAATTTGCTGCCGCTCACGCCAGAGACCGAAAACATCTTGAACCGCGACACCTTGTCGCAGTTGCAAAGCGGCGCCTACCTGATCAATGTGGCGCGTGGCCGCCACCTGGTGGAAGAGGATTTGCTCACGCTGCTGGACAGCGGCCATGTGGCGGGCGCCACGTTGGACGTGTTTCGCACCGAGCCGCTGCCCGCAGGCCACCCGTTTTGGAGCAACCCGCGCATTACCGTCACACCCCATACCTCGGCCCGCACGCTGCGCAGCGAAAGCATTGCCCAAATCGTGGCAAAAATGCAGGCCATGGAGCGTGGCGAAGCCGTGGCCGGTGTGGTGGACCTGGTGCGCGGTTACTAACCCCGCCTTTAGAGGCGTTTACCCATAGTAGGATTGACTATGCCTATCCCCTCCCGCGTCCAAATCCTCGAAGTCGGCCCGCGCGACGGCCTTCAAAACGAAAAGCAGCCGGTGCTCGCCAGCGTCAAGATTGAGCTGGTGCACCGCCTGCAAGAAGCAGGGTTCTCGCAAATCGAAGTCACCAGCTTCGTGAGCCCCAAATGGGTGCCGCAAATGGCGGACAACGCGCAGGTGATGGCGGGCATTGCGCGCAAAGCCGGTGTGCGTTACTCGGTGCTGACTCCCAATATGCAGGGGCTGGACGCTGCCTTGCTAAGTAAGCCCGACGAGATTGTGGTCTTCGGCGCGGCCAGCGAGGCCTTCAGTCAAAAAAACATCAATTGCAGCATTGCCGAGAGCATGGAGCGCTTTCGCCCGGTAGTGGCCGCCGCGCTGGCACAGGGTGTGGCGGTGCGCGGCGCGATTTCGTGCGCGCTGGGCTGCCCCTACGAGGGCGAGATTGCGCCCGAACGGGTAGAACTGGTTGCACGGCTGATGCACGAGATGGGTGTGCAGCACATTGGTGTGGCCGACACCATTGGGGTGGGCACGCCGCGCAAAGTGCAGGCGGCGCTGGAGGCTGCTTTGCGCCACTACCCCCTCAAAGCCGTGTCGGGCCACTTTCATGACACCTACGGCCAGGCCTTGGCGAACACGCTGGCGGCATTGGAGCTGGGCATTTCCAGTTTTGACACCTCAGTGGCAGGACTGGGCGGTTGCCCCTACGCCAAGGGCGCTACCGGCAATGTGGCGACCGAGGACGTGGTGTTCATGTTGCATGGCATGGGTATTGAAACGGGCATTGACCTTGAACGCCTGCTGGATGCCAGCGCCTTCATCAGCGGGTTTTTGGAGCGTGTGCCAAACTCGCGCGCTGCCAAAGCTCTATTGACCCGCCGCCATGCCGCCTGATTCCCGCCCTGTTTCCACCGTCCGAACTCAGCGCATGCGGCGCGGCGCGCCCCCCGATCCCGCCACCAAATACCAGCGCCTTCTGGCGGCGAGGCTGGATGACGCGCTGAACACGCCCTACGCACCGCCGTCGCCGTGCGTGTCGGTGTGCCAGATGGATGCCCAAACCGGATGGTGCCTGGGCTGCTTGCGCACCATTGAAGAGATTGGCGCCTGGGCCAGCAACACGGATCAGGACAAACGCGCAGTTTGGCAAAGCATTGGCCAGCGGTTGGAATTTTTGAAATGAAGCAAATCACTTTCTTCCTGGACTTTATTTCTCCCTACGCCTACTTGGCGTTCAAAGCGCTGCCGCAGGCGCTGGAAGGCCTGAGCTACAGCGTGAGTTACCAACCCGTGTTTTTGGGCGGCGTGCTCAAGGCAAGACAGCAACTGGGCCCGGCCGAGCTGCCGGGAAAGCGGGAGTGGGTATACCGCCAATCGCAATGGTTGGCTCAAGCCCAGGGCGTTCTCTTGGATCTGCCCTCAGGCCATCCCTTCAACCCCTTGGGCTTGTTGCGTCTGGCAGTGGCCAGTGACGCACATGGATTGCCCAACCGTTATGTCTGCGAAACCCTGTTTCGCCACGTGTGGGAGGGTGGCGGCGACGCCGCTGACGCCGCACGCCTGCAACAGCTCACGGAACAACTCGCCCCCGCGCGCGACCCGGATGGGGACGAAGTGCGCGGCCAGCTCAAGGCGCACACCGAGAACGCGATTGCCCAAGGCGTATTCGGCGTGCCGAGTTACGCTGTAGATGGCAAAGTGCTGTGGGGCTTGGATGCACTGCCCATGCTGCGCGCCTGTGTTGCGGGCGATCCCTGGTTTTCCGAAGGCCACTGGGACCAAGCCGCCGCGCTGCCCTCGGGTCTTCCGGCCCGCAAAGCGTAAAGCGCGAGCCCCAACGTTTTTCACTATGAATCTCAATACCTGGTGCTTGTTTTTCGGCATGACCTTTGTGGTGTCGGCTACGCCGGGGCCCAACATGCTGCTCATCATGAGCACCAGTGCGCGTTGGGGTGTGCGCGCTGCCGTGGCCGCCATGGCAGGTTGCATGAGTTCTTTGCTGGTCATGATGTGTGTCTCCGCCGCCGGGCTGGGCGCCGTGCTGCACACCTTTCCGGCGGTGTTTGACGCACTGCGTCTTGTAGGCGCCGCCTATCTGGCTTACTTGGGCGTGCAGTGCTGGCGAGCGCCGGTGGAGGACGCGGCGTCGGATGAGGCCGTGGCGTCTGTGGCCAGCGAGAGTGCGTTGTCCTTGTACCGGCGCGGCGCCATGGTGGCGGGAAGCAACCCCAAAGCCATGCTGTTTGCGGCGGCGTTCTTTCCGCAATTTATCCACGCGGACAGCCCGGCGTTGCCGCAATTCGCGATTCTTCTGGCGACCTTTACGGTGATCGAGGTGTCCTGGTACTTTGCATAC
>CAIYRQ010000280.1 GCA_903928635.1 uncultured beta proteobacterium
CAAGGTGTAGTTCAGGAAACCCACCTCCACCGGAATTTGCTCGCCCTGAAACTTGTCGGCCATACCACCGAAGTAGCGATAAGTGACTGCAGTGCGCGGCACGTCGAGCATGCGCGAGTCGCGAATCGGGTGCCCGGTGTCTAATGACTCTAAGCGCGCCAATTCTTCGGCATTGCTTTCAATCAAATCCGCCAGTTTGAGCAAAATCCGCCCGCGGTCCATGGCCGCCATACGGCTCCATTGGGGCAAGGCTGCTTCGGCAGCCTGCACTGCCAATTCGACATCGGCCGCGCCCGCCATGGCAACGTCCGCAATCCTGGAGTTGTCGTGCGGGTTCAAGGTGGGCATTGTTTCGCCCGATTGCGCATCAACAAACCGTCCGTTAATGAACAACTGGTGGCGAATCGGCGTGCGAAGCCCTGCCGCTTGCGCGATGTCAGCAAGATCCATGGAAACCCCTGGCGCCCATCACGGACGCATGAATTGAAAAAATGAAAGGCCCGTGGCCAAAGGCCGTGTGGTTAAAACTGAACCGGCACCTGGGGCGCGTCACCGTTTTGGATTTCGTACACCAGCTTGGGCGACCCGTTCTCCCACACCAGCAACATGGAGCGTTTGGGGCTGAATCCCTGGTGGCGGCAGTAAGCAGGCATGGCGGCCATATCGCCCGCCTTCATGACCACGCGTGCCAGCGGTTTTCCGGTATCGCGGTGGGCACAGTCCCAGCTGATTTCATCGCTCATCTGGAAGAACCATTCCACGCGATCGTTGGAGTGCATGATGGGCAAGATGTGCTCTTCGGTGGTGGGGCACATAAAGCTGTACTTCACCACGCTGGTGAACGAAGGGTTCCAGGTCACCTGAGAGCGGCTTAGGAACGCAAACAAGTTGAAGGCATGGACTTCATTTTCAAAACCAGGCTCGGGATGCAACTCGGGTTGGTCCTGCGGAACATCGGCAAAAGCGCGGTTGACCGGAGCGCCACGGGCATCGGTGCGCATCGGCAAATCGCCTTGCAAGCCGACACAGCGTGTTGCCAATTCACGGGCACGGGTAATGGCGGCCTTGTTATTGCCCGTTTTGCGGCCGTAGGGGCTGCCGGTTTCTTGGGGTGCGGAGAAAGGATCGAAACTTGCGTTGGTCCAGTCGTCCAAAATTTCAAAGAAGGTGGCCGCGATTTGATCGGTAGGGAAGTTTTCCAACAGATCCACACCCGCTGCCTTCAAGGTTTCGTTGAACGCACCGGCCTGTAGATCGACCGATTGGTAATGGTTCACGGTGCCAATCACTTCGTCAAAATTGACGCCGCCATAAAAGAATCCCCAGGCCACATCGCGCATCAGCGCGCGCAAGAAGTTGCCGATGTCCATGCTGTGCGACATGGGGCGGCCATCGCGCGTGCTCCATTCAATGTGCGCAAAGTATTCGTCCCGGCGGAAGCCGAAGGAACCTAATTTGAAATCGCGATATCCCATCACGGCGTGGGGTGCGGAGGCAATGATCTTGGCCATTTCTACAGGTGCGTTCATAACGATCTCCAAATATTCAAAAAATTGTTGCGTCGCTCAAGGTCAGGCCATTTGGCAAATTTCTGACCACTTTTCCACCGACAGGTCGCCTTTGCAGGTTTGGAGCACAACCACCGCTGGATGCACGCTGCGGAATTGGTAGGCGGTGTTTTTGGGCAACATGCCCTGGTGCCCGCGCTTGAGCTTCATCCAACCCATTTTTTGACCCTGGGGCTCACCTTGCACCAAGACAGCACCGTTCTTTTCAGTGTCCGCCACGGTTTGGTGGGCATCAAGTTTGACGAGGTGAACTTCAACCTCGCCGTCCATGCTCAGCGCAAACTCGTCGTGCGCACAGGTGTACCAAGGCGATGCGCCTTCTGCACGCAGCACCTCGAGGACGTAAATTTGGTTCTGACCAAACACCACTTTTTCGTAGGGCTTGGACTTGCTCGCGGTCTCGAAACAATTGGAAAAAGCGTAATGCCGCACGTCGTCGTCGATCGGTTCGACACGGCCTTTTTCGAAATGCTTCAGGGAACCGAATTTGGTTTCGTAAGTCACGCTCATGGATCTCACTCCTGGGTTGAAAGTCCCGGCCGCTGCACTGTGATGGCAAGGAATGGGCGCACTGTAGACGCGCTTTGAACCCGGCGCTAGGGGTTAAATTTGGACTGATCTGTTCTATTAAATCGAACAATAGTCAGGGTAAACCCTAAAAATCGCATGAATTCAACAGAAAAAGCCCTAAGCTCGGATGAGATTGGCAGGAAAAAGCGAACGCTCGATCAATACGCGATCCCACGGTGGCATGTCGGTAAATGCCTGGGTGATGTGCTCAATCAGCAGCCGCAATTTGTATTCTTGGCGGGAGGTGGCCGCAAACACCGCACAGAGTTGAAAGGACGTGAGTTGGTGCTCTGGCATCACCACCTCCAGGTCACCGCGCTGCAAGGCCTCAGACGCAACCAAGGTCGGCACACACACAATTCCAGCGTGCTCCAGAGCATATTCCCGCAACAGATGCACACTGTTGGTCAGCAGCGCAGCTCGCAAATACAAAGTGGCCTGCTCTCCTTTGTGGTGAAAGGTCCAGCGGTCGCGGGTGGGATAGCCGGAATACAAGCCCAACTTATGCCGGTGCAAATCGCGCGGGTCGTTCGGCCGGCCGTGCTTTTCAAGGTATTGGGGCGTTGCGCAAAAGACCCGTCGAACCGGAAAAAGTGGTTTGCTGACCACCTCGGTGGACTGCGCCGGGAAAATTTGCAAAGCGCAATCCACCCCGGCTTTAACCGGGTCCACCACCGAGTCACTGACGATCAAATCCAAACGAATATCGGGGTACAGCAGCTGAAACTGGTGCAGCATGGATGCAAAATGGCCTAGCACCAGCCCGGTAAGCGCATGTACTCGCAGCGTGCCCGACGGCTTGCCACGTACATCGCGCATTTGATCGACGATGTCACCCGCCCTGGCGACCAAATCGGTGCAGTCGCTCAAATAGGCCTGACCGACCTCGCTAAGGCGAACCACCCGCGTGCTGCGGTGGAACAGCGGCGCCCCGACGTGTTCTTCCAACTGCTTGATACGCATCGTGACAACGGACCTTGCGATGCGGAACTGCCGGGCAGCCTCAGCGAAACTCTGAGTCTGGGCGACGCGCACAAAGGTCTCGATGTTTTGCAGGAGGTCCATAAGGGCTTTTCTTGATGATTCATTGTAGGGTGCCCCTATGAAGTTTTTTCTCGGGGCTGAACCCCGGCGCAAGCCAACAGGCCTGCGCCGCGCGTAAAATCAATCACCGGGCCCAAGCATTTGGCAACCCGGCATTTTTTTGCCGGTTCCAATCCAAGTGCCCCAATCTGATTCAACTATTTGGAGCCTGGGCCATGGAAATTTTTGACTACGACAACATTCTTCTGCTGCCACGCAAATGCCGCGTGGAAAGCCGCTCAGAGTGTGACGCCGGTGTGCAACTCGGTAACCGCCGCTTTCGCCTGCCCGTGGTGCCGGCCAATATGAAAACCGTGGTGGACGTGCCTATTTGCACCTGGTTGGCGCAAAACGGCTACTTCTACGTGATGCACCGCTTTGACCTGGACAACGTCGTCTTTGCCCAGGAAATGATCGCCAAGGGCTTGTTCGTTTCGATCTCGCTGGGCGTGAAAAAAGCAGACTACGACACCGTGGACCGCTTTGTGGCGCTGGGTATCACGCCCGACTACATCACCATCGACATCGCCCACGGCCATGCCGACAGTGTGAAAAACATGATCACCTACCTCAAGAGCAAGCTGCCCGAGAGTTTCATCATTGCCGGCAATGTGGGTACGCCCGAGGCCGTGATTGACCTGGAAAACTGGGGCGCGGATGCGACCAAGGTTGGCATTGGTCCCGGCAAGGTGTGTATCACCAAGCTCAAGACCGGTTTTGGTACCGGCGGCTGGCAGCTCAGCGCGCTCAAATGGTGTGCCCGCGTGGCGACCAAGCCCATCATTGCCGACGGCGGCATTCGCGACCACGGCGACATCGCCAAAAGCATCCGCTTTGGTGCGTCCATGGTGATGATCGGCTCGCTGTTTGCAGGCCACGAAGAGTCCCCCGGCCAGACGGTCGAAGTGGACGGCAAGCTGTACAAAGAGTACTACGGCTCCGCCAGCGACTTCAACAAAGGCGAATACAAGCACGTGGAAGGCAAGCGCATTTTGGAGGCCATCAAAGGCAAGCTCGCCGACACCTTGGTCGAGATGGAGCAAGATGTGCAAAGCTCTATCAGCTACGCCGGCGGCACCAAACTGATGGACATTCGCAAGGTCAACTACGTGACCTTGGGCGGCGACAACGCCGGTGAACATCTGCTGATGTAAAGCGCAGCACAGCCATGAACGTCGCGGTACTCGGACTGGGGCTCATGGGCCTGCCCATGGCGAGGCGCCTGTGCCAGGCCGGCCTGACCGTGCATGTTTGGAACCGCACGGCGTCGAAGGCAGCACCGTTAACAGCCTTGGGCGCTACAGCCTATGCCACTGCAGCGCAAGCGATGGCCCAGGCCGACATGGTCATCACCATGCTGGAAGACGGCGACGTGGTGGAGGCTGTGTTGTTGGACCCGGTCCATCTCGCCGCACTTCGCCCGGGTACGCTGGTGGTCGACATGTCGTCCATCGCGCCAGCGCAAGCGCGCGCCCATGCGCAAGCCCTGCAAGCGCGGGGGGTGCGTTACCTTGACGCCCCGGTGTCAGGCGGCACCTTGGGTGCAGAGCAAGGCACGCTGGCCATCATGGTGGGGGGCTTGCAAAAGGATTTGGACGATGCGGCCCCCGTGCTGCGCCACCTGGGACGCACCACCCTGGTCGGGCCGCACGGCTGTGGGCAATTAGCCAAGCTGGCCAACCAGATGATTGTGGGCATCACCATCGGCGCGGTGGCTGAGGCGCTGTTGCTGTGCGAAAAAGGCGGCGCCGACATGGCCAAGGTGAAAGAGGCCATTACCGGCGGATTTGCTGACAGCCGCATCTTGCAGGTGCACGGCCAACGCATGGTGGAGCGCGACTTTGCACCGCGTGGCCGCATGAGCGTGCAGCTCAAAGACATGCGCAATGCCATGGACACCGCCAGCGAGCTCGGTTTTACCGCACCAGTCACTGGCCTCTTGGAGCAACTGTATGCCGAGGCCAACAAAAACGGCCTGTCCGGGATGGATCAGGCCGCTTTGTTTGTCGAACTGGCCCGCCGCAACGGCATGGCCTGATCAACGAAGACGTTTGCGCGTACTTAGTCTGCGTTGCGCGTCGGGCGCTTTTTAGCGTCACGCGGCACAAACACCTTGCCACCATTGCCAGGCTTGGCGAAGCCGGTGGGCTTGCCAAAGGCAGGCTTGCGGGCTGCAAAGTCACCGCGCGGCGCGCCGAAGTCACCACGGGGTGCGTCGTTGCGGGGTGCAAAGTCAGCACGGGGAGCAAAGTCTCCGCGAGGTGCGAAATCACCACGGGGAGCAAAGTCGCCGCGGGGGGCGGCAGGCTTGTGGCCGGAGTTGAAGCGGTCGTTGAAACCACCTTTGCGCTCGTAGCTAAAGCCTTCACGCGCAGCACCGCTGAAGTCGCGGGAATTGCCACCGAAGTCACGGTTGCCACCTGCAGGCGGACGTCCGGCAAACCCACCCCGATTGCCACCGAAGCCGCCTTCGCGCGGGCCGTTGCTGAATTTGCGATCGCGGTCACCGCCGCCGTTGCGTCCGCCAAAGCCTGCGCTGGGGCGCGACTCGGGCATGCGCTGCTGCGGCTCCAAACCTGGCACCACGTCGGCCTTGATAGGCTGGCGGGTATAGGCTTCGATGTCAAAAATCTTGCGGCGGTCGCGCATTTCGGCAAAAGTGATGGCCAGACCGTCACGTCCAGCGCGGCCGGTGCGGCCAATGCGGTGGGTGTAGTCCTCTGCCTTCATGGGCAAACCAAAGTTGAACACGTGGGTAATGGTGGGCACGTCAATACCGCGCGCTGCCACGTCGGTGGCCACCAAGATTTGCACATGGCCTTGGCGCAGCGCCATCAGGCGGCGGTTGCGAAGGCCCTGGCTCAGGGCACCGTGCAAGGCCACGGCGTCAAAGCCGTCTTGTTGCAAGTCGTTGGCCAAGCCGTCGCACTCGATTTGGGTGCTGGCAAACACAATGGCCTGGTTGATGGTGGTGTCACGCAGCCAGTGGTCCAGCAGCTTGCGTTTGTGCTGAGCGTTGTCGGCCCAAAACAGCACTTGCTTGATGTTGGCGTGCTTTTCTTGTGGGCTGTCGATGGTGATGCGCTGGGGTTCGCGCATCACGCGGGCAGCGAGCTGCTGAATGCGTGGTGCAAAGGTGGCGCTGAACATCATGGTTTGCTTGCGCTCGATGGTGAGCTGGTTGATCTCGGCCAAATCGTCCGAGAAGCCCAGGTCCAACATGCGGTCGGCTTCATCCACCACCAGGAACTGAACTTGGTCCAGTTTGATTTGCATGGAACGCTGCAGGTCCAGCAAACGACCGGGCGTGGCCACCACCAGGTTGGCGTTTTGCAGCTTGGCGATTTGCAACTGGTAGGGCATGCCACCCACGATGTTGGCAACACGCAAACCACGGCAATGCTGCACCAGGTCAATCGCGTCATGGGCCACTTGCTGGGCCAGTTCGCGCGTGGGGCAAACAATCAGCGCGCCAGGGGTGGGCGCCTTGAAATTGCGAGGGTTGGTGGGGTCTTTGCGCTTGGCACGCTTGGGGGGCGCTTCGCCTTTGGCAGTGGCTTCTGCCACCGCTTGCTCGTATTCAAGGCGCTCGGCTTCTTCGGCGTCTGCCGCTTGCTTGAGCAAGGTGTGCAGCACGGGCAGCAAGAAGGCAGCCGTTTTGCCGCTGCCCGTTTGGCTGGAAACCATCAGGTCGATGAAGCTGGCTGCTTTGGCGCTCGATGCCGCAGAGGGCAAGGCCAGAGGAATCACCTTCATTTGCACAGCCGTAGGCTGGGTGTAGCCGAGGTCCTGGCAGGCCTGGACCAGCTCGGGAGCCAAGGCCAGTTCCACAAAGCCGTTGGGCACTGCGGGTTCGGTCACTTCAGCCACGGCAGATTCCACAGCAGCGGATTCCATGATGATGGAGGCCGTGGAAAGGTTTTCAGCAGGCGCGAATTCGCCCGTTACTTCAAAAGTATCAGTCATAGTTTTACTCACACGCGAACGCCACCCGGTTGGTGGGCGTTCCGTCAATGGTTAAAAAACATCAACCATCAAACGGAACCTGCTCTGACTCTGAAAAGAGTTCAATCAGCGCTGGGGGCCCATGTCGTGGGGCCCGGTGAATGAAGGGAGATGTACAAAATTCGCTGCACGTATCACAACGTGTGTTCAGCGAAGCCCTCGATTATGGCACGCATTCGGGTTTTTACCTAATTTTTGTGAGAAATGGCAATTTCACAGCTTCAGAAAGTGGGTGCGGTAGTGCTCCAACTCATCGATGGACTCGTGCACATCGGCCAGGGCCGTATGGCGCTGGTGCTTTTTGAAGGAGGCATAGACCTCCGGGCGCCAGCGGCGGCTGAGCTCTTTGAGCGTGCTCACATCGAGGTTGCGGTAGTGGAAAAACGCCTCGAGTTTGGGCATGTACTCCACCAAAAAACGGCGGTCCTGGCCAATGGTGTTGCCGCACAGCGGTGATGCGCCGGCGGGTACAAATTGCGACAAAAACGCGATCAATTCAGACTCTGCCTGCGCTTCGGTGGTGGTCGAAACCCGCACCTTGTCAATCAAGCCGCTCTTGCCGTGCGTGCCCTTGTTCCAATCGTCCATTTTTCCCAGCTGTTCGTCGGACTGGTGAATGACAAACACCGGGCCCTCGGTGCGGTTTTCTAACAGCGGGCCGGTGACCACGACTGCGATTTCGATGATGCGGTCTTGCGTAGGGCTCAAACCGGTCATTTCGCAGTCAAGCCAGACCAGGTTTTTATCGGATTTGGGGAGGGGTACTTGTGTTTCAGACATCGGGCGATTGTCACCGATGGCCTAAACTCCCCCAATGAACGACGCTTTTGCAAATCCCTCCAACCTGTTCTCGCTGGTCTTTGCCGCCGCGCTGGTGTGCGGCCTGGCACTGAAGTTTTGGCTGGCCACCCGCCAGGTCAAGCATGTACTGGCACACCGCAGTGCGGTTCCCAGCGTTTTTGCGGACCGCATTGCACTGGCCGCGCACCAAAAGGCCGCCGATTACACCGTCACCAAGACGCGCTTTGGCATGCTGGAGCTGGCCTGGGGCGTTGCAGTCACGCTGGGTTGGACGCTCTTGGGTGGACTGGACGCTTTGAACGACGCAGTGACACAGCAATGGGGCCAGGGGCTGCTACCGCAGGCCGGGTTGATCGGTTTGTTTATCGCCATCAATGCGGTGATCGACATACCGTGTAGCCTGTACGGCACTTTTGTGATTGAGAAGAACTTTGGCTTCAACAAAACCACGCCCCAGCTGTGGTTGCAAGACCTGGCCAAATCGCTGGTGTTAGGCCTGTTGATCGGCACGCCACTGCTGTTGCTGGTGCTCTGGCTTATGGGTGCCGCAGGGGCTACCTGGTGGGTTTGGACCTGGGGCGTGTGGATGGGCTTTAACGTGCTGGCCATGCTGATTTACCCCACATGGATCGCCCCATGGTTCAACAAATTCCAGCCTTTGCAAGACGAAGCATTGGCAACACGAGTGCAAGCGCTTATGCAGCGCTGCGGCTTCAAGGCGCAAGGCTTTTATGTCATGGACGGCAGCAAGCGCAGTGCGCATGCCAATGCCTACTTCACAGGCTTTGGCGCCTCCAAGCGCGTGGTGTTTTATGACACCTTGCTGGAGCGTCTGAACGCCGACGAAGTGGACGCGGTGCTGGCCCACGAGCTGGGCCACTTCGCCCATCGCCACATTCAAAAACGCGTGGTCTCGCTCTTTGCCTTGAGCCTGCTGGGTTTTGCGCTGCTGGGGTGGCTGTGCACCCAGGTTTGGTTTTATACCGGTCTGGGCGTGCTGCCCCATTTGCACGGCTCGAACGACGCGCTGGCCCTGCTCTTGTTCATGCTGGCCTTGCCGCCGTTCACGGCGTTCATCGGGCCGATTTTTTCGGGCTTGTCGCGGCGCGACGAGTTTCAAGCCGATGCTTATGCAGTCAATAAATCCAGCGGTACGCACCTCGCGTCCGCGCTGCTCAAGCTCTATGAGGACAACGCGTCCACCCTCACACCCGACCCCTGGTACGTGCGCTTTTACTACTCGCATCCACCCGCCGTGCAGCGCCTGAGCCGCATGCAGCCGGAAGTGTCACCGGCATGAGCGTCCCCACTCCCCGCCCTGTGCGTACCGCCCTCTCGGGGCCACAAATCGTGGCCAAGCTTGCACAGTCGCAGGACTGGCGCCTGTTTGGTGACGGTGAGAATCTGGCGATTGAAAAAACCTTCCGCTTCGCGAGCTATTTGCAGACCCTGTCGTTTGTGAACGCGGTGGCCTTTCTGGCCGAACAGCACGACCACCATCCCGACATGCAACTGGCGTATCGCAGCTGCAGCGTGCGCTGGCGCAGCCACGACGTCAAAGGCATCAGCGCCAAAGACTTTGAGTGCGCAGGCCTGGTCGATGCACTGATGGGCGAGAGCGCGCAGTCTGGGCAAAGCCTTGGCTGACGCGCCGCAATTGCTACCCGGTCTGGTGATCGCCGGCCACGGTCGCCACGTGTGGGTGGAGACGCCTGACGGGCGGCGCGTGATATGCCACCCCCGCGGCAAAAAAAGCCACACCGTGGTGGGTGACCGGGTGCTTTGGCAAAGCTCTGAGGACGAGGGCACCATCGAAAAAGTACTGCCACGCAAAAACCTGCTGTACCGCCAGGACGAAATCCGCACCAAGTCCTTCGCCGCCAACCTCGACCAAGTGGTGATCTTGCTGGGCGCCGAGCCCGAGTTCTCTGAGAGCCAGCTCACCCGCGCGCTGATTGCCGCAGAGGCTGAAAAAATCCGCCCCATCATTGTGCTCAACAAGCGCGATTTGACGCCCCTGTTTGATCGTTCGTGGCAGCGCTTGGAGCCCTACCGCGCCATGGGCTACACCGTACTGGCAACGGCATTCAAACCACGCCAAAGTGCGGACGGCACCCACGCAGAACCGGAGCCCACCGACAACGAAGCCTTGGCGCAGGCTTTGCAAGGCAAAACCAGTCTGATACTGGGCCCCTCGGGCGCCGGAAAAAGCACGCTCATCAATCGTTGGGTACCGCAAGCCCAGGTGCTCACGCAAGAGATTTCAAGCGCACTTAATTCCGGCAAGCACACGACCACCAGCACCACGCTGTACTGGATGGACGCCGCAAAAACCACCGCGCTGATTGATTCGCCGGGTTTTCAGGAATTTGGTTTGCACCACATCGCGCCCATGCAGTTGGCGCAACTCATGCCCGATATCGCAGCGCAGGCCGGTGCCTGTAAGTTTTACAACTGCAGCCATTTGCACGAGCCGGGGTGCGGTGTTCTTAATGCGGTTGAGCACCCCGGCCCCGAGTCGGCCATCAGCACCACGCGTTTCAAGATTTACAGCGATCTGTTTGCGGAGCTATCGCAGACCCGCTATTGACGCGGCGTTAGCCTAAAAGGCGCGCCAGCGAGAGCAGCGCCAGGATCACCATCCACATCACCACCGTACGCCATACTAGGCCCACGACCGAGCGCAAATGGGCGGTTTGGGCTGCGGGGGCTGCGCCATGCAGATCATCGGTAGCCAGTTGCACATTCAGGGCGCCAGCGGATGCCGCCAACACAATGCCATCGTTGTCGCCCGGGCGCTGCAACTCGTATTTGCGCCACCGGTCAATCGCTTCTTCAAAGCTGCCGACAAACGCAAAAAAGAGCGCAGTAATGCGGGCGGGGGCCCAGTCAATGACCGACCAGCCATGTTGCACCAATCGGCGCAAGGCGGCGCTCATCAACACGCTGTTGGCGGTCACAGTGCGTTGCACAGCCACGGAAAAATACTCTGCAATGCGGTACATCACCGCGCCCGCCGGGCCCAAGCCAAACGCCGACAGCAGCGAGTACCAAGCAAACACGCCAAACACATAGCGGTGGGCGCTGAGCATGGAGTGCACGATCACCTGGCGCACGATTTCGCTGCGTGGCAGGTCACTGGCGTCGATGCGCATCCAACGGGCCAGCAGGGTGCGTGCGCTGTCTTCGTCACCCTCTTCCAAAGCGTCACGAATCCCGGTGAAATGGTGGCTGAACTGACGGAACCCCAGAGTCCAATACAGCACCACCACGTTCCAAGCGAGTGCCGCCAACCAGCCAAAGGCAAGCCACAGCGCCCAATGAACCGCGGCACTCAGCAACGCAGGAACCAACACCACCACGGCCCAAGTCATCCACGCATGCCGCCCCTCACCGGTGTCGGTCTGGCGCACGACCCACAAGAGCCAGTCGCGCGC
>CAIYRQ010000281.1 GCA_903928635.1 uncultured beta proteobacterium
ATGCTGGCAGGCTTTGTGGGGGGCTACTTTGAGTTGGGACTGTCGTCCATATTGCCGCTCTATGGGCTGACACTGGGCATGGACACCGGTGCTGCGACCCTGCTGGTGTCCGTCAGCGGCTTGGGCGGTATGGCGCTGGCCTTTCCGGCCGGTCTGCTGGTCGATCGGCTGAACAACCCGGTTCAGGGGCGTCGCACGCTCATGCTGACGCTGGTCTTCCTGTTGCTGGTTTCATCGTTTGTCGTGTTGGCCGTGCACGGCGCGCCCTGGTTGATGTGGCCAGTCGCTGCCCTGTGGGGTGCGGCAGGCGGCAATTTGTACACGTTGACCATGACCGACATCAGCAGCCGCGAGGCGGGCATCACCCTGGTCAACAGCACGGCGGTGCTGGTGCTGGCCTACACCCTCGGTGCTCTGGTGGCCTCCAGCCTGTCCGGCGCGCTGATCGACGCCTCTCCCTGGGTCGCCTTTCCCTTGGTGCTGGTGCTCGTCTCGGGTCTGGCCACTGCCACGCTGGTCCGAACGCGCAGCGTGCGGGATATTTGAAGTGAGGCTCAGGCAAACGCCTGCAGCACATTGACCGCGTTAACACCCACCGCGTCCACCGCGTAGCCGCCTTCAAACACCAAGACCGTGGGCAGACCCAGCTTGGCGATGCGGTCACCCATGCGCAGGTAGTCCTCGCTTTGCAGGGCGAAGCCCGAAATGGGGTCGAGCGCAAAGGTATCCACACCGAGCGACACCACCAGTGCCTGGGCACCAAAGCGTGTGATGGCGGCCAGTGCCACTTCCAGCGCTTCCGACCACTGCGCGTAATCCGTGCCCCGGGCCATGGGCAGGTTCAGGTTCGCGCCCTCGCCCGCGCCATGACCGGTCTCGTCCGCGTAGCCCAAAAAGAAGGGGTATTCGGTGCGAGGGTCGCCATGCAAACTGGCAAAAAACACGTCCGGGCGGTCATAAAAGATGGCTTGCGTGCCGTTGCCGTGGTGGTAGTCCACGTCCAGTACCGCCACGCGCTCCATGCCGCTGTTGCGCAAGTGCTGTGCGGCCAAGGCGGCGTTGTTTAAAAAACAATAGCCACCAAAAAAGTCCGCTCCAGCGTGGTGACCGGGCGGGCGACTCAGCGCAAATGCCGATCGACCACCCTCCACCACATGCTGCGCGGCGCTCAAGGCGCATTCGGCCCCGGCGCGCGCGGCCACCCAGGTGCCCGCGGTGAGCGGCGTGCCGGCGTCAAAGGAATACAGGCCCATGCGGGCGGCAAAGTTGTCGGGCTTCATGTCAGTGCGAAAGCTGCGCGTGGGCCAGACACTGGGCAAAGCGTCACGGGCGGCGTTGGCCGGGTCCAGGGCAAGCCACTGCGACCAGGCCGTTTCCAAAAACGCCAGGTAACGCGGCGCGTGAATGCTCGCAAGTGCCTCTGCGCCAAAGGGCCGAGGATTCAGCACCTCACCGAGCTCCCGGAGTTTCAACTCAGCCAGCACATGGTCGGCACGGGCGGGCACCTCATGACAGGGCACCAAGGCGCCGCGGTACATCTCAAACTGGCCCTGGTGCAGGGCATGGTGGGAGTTGTAGAAAGTAATCATTACTAGCGCGCCAACACCCCGGCGAGCGCCACGCCGGTATGGGTACCCAAGCGCACGACGTCTTCAGGCGTGGCAGCAGCCACCACCTGCCCGCCGCCCTTGCCTCCTTCGGGGCCCAAGTCGAGCACCCAATCGGCTTCGGCGATCACGTCCAGGTCGTGCTCAATCACCACCACGCTGTGGCCGCCGCGCACCAGACGGTGCAAGACGTGGATGAGTTTTTCCACGTCGGCCATGTGCAGGCCGACTGTGGGTTCATCGAGCACATACAAAGTGTGCGGCACTTTTTGGCCACGCCGCGTGATGTCGTCGCGAACTTTGCTGAGCTCGGTCACCAGCTTAATGCGCTGCGCCTCGCCACCGCTGAGCGTGGGCGAAGGCTGTCCCAAGGTGAGGTAGCCCAGTCCCACGTCTTTGAGAAGTTGCAATGGGTGAGCGATAACCGGCATGGCAGCGAAGAAGTCCACCGCTTCGTCCACTTCCATTTGCAGCACTTCACCAATGTTTTTCCCGCGCCAGCTCACCGCCAAGGTTTCGGGGTTGAAGCGCGCGCCTTTGCAGGTTTCACACAGCACTTTCACGTCCGGCAGAAAGCTCATGCCGATGGTGCGTATGCCCTGGCCTTCGCAGCCGGGGCAGCGACCGTCGCCGGTGTTGAAGCTAAAGCGGTTGGCAGCATAGCCGCGCGCTTTGGCTTCCAGCGTGTCAGCAAAGAGCTTGCGAATCGTGTCCCAAAACCCGATGTAGGTGGCCGGGCAGCTGCGCGGCGTTTTGCCAATCGGCGTTTGGTCCACTTCCAGCACCCGGTCGATGACTTCGAACCCGGTCACGCTGGTGCATCCCGTCCAGCGGATTTTTTCGCCGGCGTCCAATGCGTCGCGGCCCGCTTTGGTGCTGCGTTTTTGCACGCCAGTCAGCACGTTAGCCAGTAGCACGTCGCGCGCCAGCGTGGACTTGCCGGAACCGGACACCCCGGTGATTGCGACCAAGCGCTGCAACGGAATATGGGCCGTCACGTCCTGCAAGTTGTGCAAGGTAGCGCCGGTCACGGTGAGCCATTGAATCGCCTCGGGTGCGTCCACTTTGACTGGAGCTTTAGCCACGGCCTGCGCGTCGTCAAACGACTGCGCGAAGCGCCTTGCGTCCAAAGGATGGCGCATGGCATGCAGCAGGTAGCGACCTGTTTGCGACTCGGTCGCCAATTGCACATCCTGCACCGACCCTTGAGCGACCAAACGGCCGCCGCGTTTGCCGGCGCTCGGGCCAATGTCAATGATGTGGTCTGCGGCACGAATGGTGTCTTCGTCATGCTCCACCACCACCAGGGTATTGCCTTTGTCGCTCAATGTCTTGAGCGCTCCGAGCAGGATTTTGTTGTCCCGCGCATGCAGGCCGATGGTGGGTTCGTCCAGCACATAGCACACGCCTTGCAAATTGCTGCCCAGCTGCGCAGCCAGGCGAATACGCTGCGCCTCGCCACCACTGAGGGTGGGCGCGCCCCGGTCCAGCGTCAGATAGCCCAGGCCGACTTCTTCCAAGAATTCCAAACGACTTTGGATCTCCGGCACCAGGTCGCGGGCAATGTCGGCCTCGCGCTGGCTCAAGCCCCCCGCGATTTGCAAACTTTGAATCCAGGCGCGCACATCGCTCACACTCAGTGCCGCGATATCGGCAATGCCCACACCGTGAAAACGCACAGCCCGTGCCGTGGAGTTCAAGCGGGTGCCGTGGCAGTGACCGCAGGCGGTGTCGGCCAGGTCTTCAATATCGGCCTCGGCAAATGTTTGTTCGCGGCCCTGGTTGTTATCGTCTTTGACCGAATCGTCAAACACCTTGCGCTGGTCTTTCGTGAGCGCGAGTCCTGTTCCCACACATTCCGGGCACCAGCCGTGTTTGCTGTTGTAGCTAAAAAGGCGTGGGTCGAGCTCGGTGTACGAAGTCGCACACACCGGGCAGGCGCGCTTGGTGGAAAACACCTCGCACTTGCCAATGCCCACGGTGCTGGCGCCCTGCTCCATCGCGGCCTTGAGTCCATCCAGCTGACTCATCACGTGGACCACGCCTTTGCCATGGGTCAGCGCTTCTGCCAACGCAGAGCGCAGCAGGCCTTCTTGCGCCGGGTGAACATCCAGGCTAACCACAGGCAACTCAATATGGTGTTCTTTGAACCGGTCGATGCGCGGGAAACCGCTGGTGGGCAAAAACTGGCCATCCACCCGCAAATGGGTGAAGCCCCGAGGACGCGCCCAATCGGCCAGCTCGGTGTACACGCCTTTACGCCCCACCACCAGCGGTGCGAGCAAGCCAATGTGCTGGCCGCGGTAGTTTTTCATCAACTGCGCGGCAATGCTGTCGGCCGTTTGGGGGGCGACGGCAGCGCCGTCTTTGATGCAGTGTTGCGTGCCCAGCTTGACATAGAGCAGCCGCAAAAAGTGCCAGACCTCGGTGGTGGTGCCGACCGTGGATTTGCGCCCTCCCCGGCTCAGGCGCTGCTCGATGGCCACTGTGGGCGGAATGCCGTAGACCGCGTCCACCTCAGGGCGACCGGCCGGTTGCACGATGGCGCGGGCGTAGGCGTTCAGGCTTTCCAGGTAGCGACGCTGGCCTTCGTTGAACAAGATGTCAAACGCCAAGGTCGATTTGCCGGATCCGCTGACACCGGTGACCACGCTGAATTTGCCGCGCGGAATGTCCACACTGAGGGAGCGCAGGTTGTGCTCTTTCGCATTGACGATGCGAATGTTGTTGTCGGCTTGCGGCGCTGCGGTGCGGGGCGCAAGCAACTTTGCAAACTGCGGTGTCGGCTCTTGCACGTCATGCACCACGCCCATGGCGGCAGCGTATTCGCGCAGCGCTTTGGCCGTGTGGCTGGTGGGATGCAGGAGCAGGTCCTCGGGCGTACCGTAGGCCACCACATGGCCACCGGCCTCTCCACCCTCGGGACCCAGGTCGATCAGCCAGTCACTGGCACGGATCACATCCAGGTTGTGCTCAATCACCACCAGCGAGTGGCCCACGTCGAGCAGTTTGCGCAAGGCGCGCATCAGCTTGGCGATGTCGTCAAAGTGCAGACCGGTGGTGGGCTCGTCCAGCATGAACAAAGTACCCCGGCGCGCCAGGGCCTGGCGACTCGCGCTGCTGGCTTTGGCGGCTTCGGCCAAGAATCCGGCCAGCTTCAGACGCTGCGCCTCGCCCCCTGACAGTGTGGGCACGGGTTGACCGAGTTTGACGTACTCCAGGCCCACATCCACGATGGGCTGCAGGGCACGGATCACATCGCGGTCGTGGGCAAAGATTTCGACCGCTTCGCTCACCGTCATGTCCAACACATCGGCCACATTCAACAAACGGCTGGGATGGGGTCCGGTGGTTTGCCGCTCAATCACCACTTCCAAAATTTCGCGGCGGTAGCGCGTGCCATCGCAGTCCGGGCAGCGCAAATAGACGTCGCTCAGGAACTGCATCTCAATATGTTCAAAGCCCGAGCCACCACAGGTGGGGCAACGCCCGTCGCCGCTGTTGAAGCTGAATTTGGACGCGGTGTAGCTGCGCTCGCGCGAGAGGGGCGCTTGCGCGAACAGTTCGCGGATCGAGTCCCAAGCGCCTACAAAACTTGCCGGGTTCGATCGCGCGGTTTTGCCGATGGGCGATTGGTCCACAAACACCACTTCGCTAATTTGCTCCGCACCCAGCAGACGCTTGAACGCGCCCGGTGTTTCGGTGGCCTTGCCAAAGTGGCGCAGCAAGGCCGGTGCCAACACGTCTTGCACCAGCGTCGATTTGCCAGAACCGCTCACACCGGTAATGCACACAAGGCGCTGCAAAGGAATCTCGACCGACACATCTTTCAGGTTATGTTCGGTCACTCCTTCGAGCACCAAGCGGGGCGTATTGCTGCCCACCATGCGCTTAAAGCCCATGCCCACCTGCTTGCGTCCGCCCAAGTAGGCACCGGTCAAAGTGTCTGCACCTTTCAGGTCTTCGGTGTTGCCGTCAAACACAATTTGGCCGCCTTTTTCGCCCGGGCCCGGGCCCATGTCGATCATGCGGTCGGCGGCCAGCATCACCGCAGGGTCATGCTCCACCACCACCAGGGTATTGCCCGCATCGCGCAGGCGCTGCATGGCCACGATGATGCGGTTCATGTCCCGTGGATGCAGGCCAATGCTGGGCTCGTCCAACACAAACAAGGTGTTCACGAGCGAGGTGCCCAAGGCAGTTGTGAGGTTGATGCGCTGCACTTCGCCACCACTCAGGGTTCTGCTTTGGCGGTCCAGAGTGAGGTAGCCGATGCCCACTTCGCACAGGTATTTCAGGCGCGTGGTGATTTCTTCCAGCAGCAGTTTGAGCGTCTTTTGGTCGGCTTCTGAGGCCTGGATGTCGATCGTACTCAGCCGCTGAAAAAACGCGCTGAGCCTGTCCAGCGGCATCAGCATGAGGTCGTGTAAGCACAGCCCTGGCAGGTTTTCCAGCTGGGTGCGGGTCCATTTGACCCCCTGCGGCATGAAGCGCTTGGCAGGATCCATCACAGCGTTGGCATCGTCCTGGCTGCCAATGCGCCAAAGCAGGCTCTCGGTCTTCAGGCGGGCGCCGCCGCAGGTTCCGCAAGGCGTGTAGCTGCGGTACTTGGACAGCAGCACCCGGATGTGCATCTTGTAGGCTTTGGACTCCAGGTATTCAAAGAATCGGTCCACACCAAACCAGTGCTGGTTCCACTTGCCATTCCAATTGGGCGATCCTTTGAGCACCCAGTGCTGCTGCTCGGGCGTGAGCTTGTACCAGGGCGTGTCGCGTGGAATGCCAGCAGCTTCCGCGTGACGCATTAAATCGTCCTGGCATTCCTGCCAGGCGGGCGTCTGCATGGGCTTGATGGCGCCCGCGCGCAGCGTGAGTTTGTCATTGGGAATCACCAAGCCGTAATCCACCCCCACAACCCGTCCAAACCCGCGACAGGCCTCGCAGGCGCCTACCGCTGAATTAAAGGAAAACATGGACGCAATCGGGTCGCTGTATCGGCGATCGCTGGTCGGGCAGTGCAAGCCTGTGGAAAACCGCCATTGCGGCGTGGCGTCCGCAGGAGTCGCCGCGGGCGCTTCCGCGTCGGGCACCATATACACATTCAAGCGACCACTGCCGCGCTTGAGCGAGAGTTCAATCGCTTCCAGCACCCGCGCTTTGTCTACGCCATCGATCCGAAAGCGGTCCGCCACCACGTCCAGCACTTTGCGGGCGCCGGTTTGGGGCGCAAGCTCAGACTTTTTGCTCTTGGTATTTGCCGCCTTCGCGCTGGAATTGGAATCTGACCCCAATTGCTCGGATATCTCTCGCTGGGCATGGATGCGGGTGAATCCGCTGGCGCTCAACCACTGCGACAGTTCTTCGGCGCTGGTTTGCGCAGGCAGTTCGACGGGGAAGGTGAACACCAAGCGAGGATTGCCTTGGGCCTTGGCCTGTTGCAACACCTCGGCATAGATGGTCTCGGGCGTGTCGTGCTGCACGGCCTGGGCAGTGTCCTGGTCAAACAGATGCCCTGCGCGCGAAAACAAGAGCTTCAAGTGGTCGTTAAGCTCGGTCATGGTGCCGACCGTGCTACGACTGGAGCGCACCGGGTTGGTCTGGTCGATGGCAATGGCCGGCGGCACGCCTTCGACACGGTCCACCGCCGGTTTGTCCATGCGGTCCAGAAACTGGCGCGCATAGGCGGAAAAAGTCTCCACGTAGCGGCGCTGGCCTTCAGCGTACAGCGTGTCAAACACCAAACTGGACTTGCCCGACCCGCTGGGACCGGTGACTACCGTGAGTTCGCCGGTACGAATGTCCAAATCAAGATTTTTGAGATTGTGCTGCCTTGCTCCGCGAATGCGGATGGTGCCCTGGGACATAAGTGAATGCTCTCTGGAGAATGGGAGAAGCATTCTAGGAGTTGGGGATTACCCTTTCAGCAGGCGCTCCAATTCCTCGGATTTCTGCATACCCGCCGCTGCTTGAATCTTGGGCAGCAAGGCTAACAGGTCCTCAGTGCCAGAGGCGGCCTCGACCGCCAGATTCAGTCTGAAGCCCATGATTCCGAGCGATGCAGTCAGTTGGGTGGCGATAGGCTTGGCCATCAAATACCGCTCCTTCTCAGTCATTTTGGGCGGCGCCTTCGTCTTGACTGATGGCGACTCAAGATCGGGATTGGCGCTGACTGCCTCCAAAAACCCATGTCCCACCATGGTATCGAGATCTACTGGCTGAAGACCCATGGGAGCCATCATTGCGAGGATCTCCGCTACCGTCCTGTTTCCATCCACCACGATGAAAGCTCTCCGCTGGCGGGAACTAAAAAGCTCGGATCGGGCGTTGAAAGCGGCCTGACCCATATCGGTTTTCATCAAGCGCATTGTTCCATTTTAGACAAGCAAGCGTGACTTGTCTTTTGGAATTCGACCCCGTGCTTTACTGGCTGGCGGTCCCCGATTTAGCAGGTGCAGCGGGGGCCTCGCTTTGCGGGCCTGCTCCGTGCTTTTCACCACTCATATCGATGTCTCCGCTTTTGCTCAAAATAAACAAAGCCAAAGCAGCAAAAATTGCAAATCCAACGAGAATTTTCCACATGATTTTTCCTTCATAAAAAAAGGCCCCCGTTGCGGAGGGCCTTCAAAACAGCCCAGCGCGTTGCGCCAGAGCTGCGACCAAATTCAATACCGCTTAGTCGTTAGCGTAAATGTCCACGTCTTTGGTTTCCTTGATGAACAAGGTACCAATAACCACGGTGACGCCAGCGATGATGATGGGGTACCACAAGCCGTTGTACATATTGCCGGTTTGGGCCACGATCGCAAACGTCGTCGTTGGCAGCAATCCACCGAACCAGCCGTTACCAATGTGGTAGGGCAAGCTCATCGATGTGTAACGGATGCGGGTTGGGAACATTTCGACCAGCATGGCTGCAATGGGGCCATACACCATGGTCACCAAGATCACCAGGTAGGTCAGGATCACGATGACCGTGACCTTGTCAAACTTGGCCATATCCGCTTTGGCAGGATAGTTAGCCGCTTTCAGTGCCGCAGACAATTTTCCACTCAACACTGCGTCTTTCGCCGTTTTCTCGCCGCTCAAAGCCTTCACGCGGGCAGTCGCAGCTGCGATGGCTTTTGCATCTTTGGGTTCCGCGGCATTGAGCTCAGCCAGTTTCTTTTCAGCGCCATCTTTGGCTGCAGCAATGTCCTCAGGTGTCACGGCAGTGGTCACTTCGGTCTCGCCGACTTTAATCACTGCAGGGGTTCCGGCAGGAGCCGCGATGTTGTCGTAACTCACCGATGCGGAAGCCAGTTTCTGCTTAGCAATATCGCAAGAAGAAGTGAATTTCTTGGTGCCCGTGGGGTTGAACTGGAAAGAGCACTCAGCTGGGTCGGCGGTCACGGTAACCTTGGACGAT
This sequence comes from uncultured beta proteobacterium, assembly GCA_903928635.1. Classification (GTDB taxonomy): domain Bacteria; phylum Pseudomonadota; class Gammaproteobacteria; order Burkholderiales; family Burkholderiaceae_C; genus Allorhodoferax. The sequence continues at coordinate 9,013 of CAIYRQ010000281.1, forward strand.
GCTTGCGCAGCAGCCAAGTCGGGGTTGGCCGCCTTTGTCAGGGCGTTAAACACCGGGAAATA
>CAIYRQ010000282.1 GCA_903928635.1 uncultured beta proteobacterium
ACCCCTTACTCAGGATGTTTTGAAAAGGCATGAAGCTCTGGGCCTGGGCCTGCTCCAGGCTCGCGCTTGCAGTGGTGTCGGTCCAGTAGGCGCGCTCGCTCACATAGTCTCTGGCCATCGCAGCCATTGGCAACCAGCAAAGCACCAGCAAGCACAGCCTCAAGGCGTGCCATAAACGGGTCGGGGGCAACAAATAGCGGTAGGGCATGGCAATCGCTAACGAGTATGCCACCCCACACCTCCCGGGCTGGGAGGCCGCTTTCACATCAGTTGATTTTGATGAAGCCGATGGTGATTTTTTGAGAGGGTGAAACGGTGGAGTCGTATCCCGCCAAGCCTGTCAGCGCAACTCCTTTGCCGTTTACCACGCGCTGGCCCATGAAAAATCCGATCGTGTCGGGTCTGTAGCCTGCCGCCGTGCAGGGCCCAGTCCCCGGTGTAAAGAAATTGGCGGTAAAACCGTTGGCGTAATAGTCATCGGTCTGCGTCACATTGCAACCAGCATTCCATCCTGTCGCTGGGGCAGTGACTGGCGCAGTTGTGGTGGGGGTGAGCGACATGGCGTTGGTGTAGTAAATACCCTGCTCGGACCCAGTACGCGCACAATTCCCATCACTAGAACACAACTGGTACCCGGTGAATGTGGCAGTCCCGCCGCTGGAACTGGTGGGTACTTTGGTATCACGCGGGACAAATGTCACATAAGCAAACTTGGAACTGGTTTTGGTAGTGTCAGAGGTATCGATATATCCAACCACCGAGTTCGACATGACGTCCTGCACGAAATAGGCATGGGTCACTTGGCTGCTGTGGGCCGGATCAACTGGCGTGACCAGCCATGAACTAGAAGCGGCGTTGTAGGTGAAGGTCAGCGAATTGCAATTGGTGTTTGCCAAATTTCCATTGTTCGCAGAATTTCCATTGTTGGAGCAATAGCCGACAGTGAAAACCGTGTCGCTGACCTTGGACACTGTGCCATGGGATGCCTCTGAAAGGTACGAGGTATTTCCACCGATTACCGACATACCCATAGATACCTCGCGGTAATCAAGGCTGGCCGCGTTAGATGTCACTTGATCGGTCGTCGACAAAAGACTACTTGCGTTTACGGCAAAGATAGGAATATAAGTGGCCGTAGTTAAATGCGGATTTAAAGAAAAATAATTTGCGTATATAGGATTTGCCGGATCCAGTTTGAGCGTCAAAATCGAGTAATTGGGATACACAAAGATGGAGCCATAGGTGGTGCCAACAATATGGTAGGAGCCGTCTCCGCTGTCTGTGAAAGTTCCCGTTAAGGTCTGGCCTTCCAGGCCAAAGGAACTGTGGGTAATAGTAAGTGAGTAAGACAGCGCACCAAGGGCCGGGCAGGAAGCAGTCGCAGGTACGGCTGAGGTGTTGGTGTTGAGGCAGAGCGATCCGTTGTCTCCAATGGAAACGCCTGCCTTCAGCACCGTGGAGCTCGGCGGTGTGGTTGTCGCACCACCGCTGCCGCCACCTCCCCCGCAGGATGCAATGCTCAACCCAATCAAAACAACGCCTATCGACTGCAGTAAACGAAGATTAAACATGAAACCACTCCAACTAAAAAGGCGGTTTTGATATATCAAAAACTAACGGGGACGATCTAATACCGGAATCTATCCGGCAGGCCTGACCACAATATTTGAAATCAGCACAATTCGGTTCAAATACTACTGAATCGAATAGTCAAACAAACCAGAAAGTCCACACGAAGTTTTGTTTGTCAAGTTGCACATCGCAGCAGAGCCAATTGTCACCACCGCGGCTTTGCCCGTGCCGCCGCTTGCAAGCGAGCCGCCCATAGAGACTCCGACGTATTTGATGGTGGCGGCATTGGAGCCCGCGTCTGCAAAAGTAACAATACCCGGGAGATTGGCCTGATTTGCAGTGACACCCGATAGGCTTGTAAAACTTGAACCAGAAACCGTCGAGGTGTAGCAAGATTTCACATAGCCGGTGCCAGTTGAATTCATCACATACTTCATTTTTCCGTTGCTGCAGTTTGAATCACCGTTAACGATGATGGTCTTGCCAGCGAGGCTTGACACAGAAAAATTAGATTGCATGACACTGTACATACCAGACCCTGACTGAGTGAGGCCAGCAGGTAAATTGGGAATGTTCGTGATGTTGTTTGTGAATGCACCATTTGCACTGGTGTTGTATGCGGAAGTAACCGTGTTGACCGAGCCAACTTGTGACCCCGCAGAAATCGTTTCAACAATCTGTAAATTTCCACCTGACAGAGTTGAAACCGTCCAATTTGACAATTGGCCACCAACCGGAACACTTGCATCGCAACTTTCCCAGCTGAGCCCCGCGGACAATAGGGTTGGTGGTTGGTATGAGCAAATGTTAAATAGTTTGCCGCTTGCTTCAAAATATCCAAACCCCGCGCCTAATCCCTTGGCATTCAAACCCAAGCTATTGGCATTCAACCCACCAAAGTAGGTATTGAATGCAGTCAATCCACTGACCGTGGTGATACTTGATGTGACGGGGGCCACACTTGCCAATGCTTTTGTGGCGTTCGACGATGCCGTCGTCGCATCAATGGTAATTTCTGGTGGCTTGGTCGTGGTTCCACCCGAACCAACGAAATTATTCAGTGCGGTCACGGTTGAAGTATTCAGAACACTCACGCTCGGTGTTGTATATCCCACGTCAATAACAGCACCAGTTCCACCAAGGGACTGGAGGATTTGTGCGATTGCAACGCCGTTTGACATATCCAAGACACTGGCGATGACTGGCGTGGATGTATTGGGTGGCGTGGCGGGTGTAATGGAGCCCGCATTGATATTGCCGCCAGTCGGTGACTGAATTTGAAATGTGATCGTGTCATTGGCTTGAAACGAAAAGCTCCCGTTGTCGTCCGTGAGCCCATTCAGACCAGAGGGCGATGCACGGTAAAAAAGCCCTTTGGTTGGCGCGTCGATGTACTTGCCGGTGTAGGTTGCCACCCCCGGAGTGCCACCGTTGTTTGAACCGCCTCCGCTGCCGCCGCCTCCTCCTCCGCAGGCAGTGAGGGCGAGTACAGCAAAGGTGGCGATAACAAAATGGGGCTTGTTTAGCAGGGACATCGGAGTGCTCGCGGGTTATTAAATTGTGAAATTGGTGTTTTTTGACTTAAAAATCACTTTACACGAATTTTGCGAATCCGATAATGAACGCTTGTCGTGATAAGGACAGCCGGTGAACTGACTCAAAACGACAACTCTGCGCTGGTAGAGCACAAGTTCGCCATCTCGCAGGCTTAGCATTTGCGGTTTAGCGGCAATCATTGGTGGCACTCAATCGCAGAGCAAAAGCAAAAAAGCCACAGTGGCAACACTGTGGCTTTTGAATGTGAGGAGACTGGTGGGTTCTGCGTGGCTCGAACACGCGACCTACTGATTAAGAGTCCGCTGCTCTACCAACTGAGCTAAAAACCCGTATTTTCCGAATAAGGATGGTGGGACGTGCGGGGGTCGAACCCACGACAAACGGATTAAAAGTCCGCTGCTCTACCAACTGAGCTAACGTCCCGTCAGACACCGTAGAGGTCTCTGCCAAGCCCTATAGTATAGCGTGATTTAGGCGGCTTTTGAAAGCCGCTCCATCACCCAGCCTGCAGCGCACAAACCAAAGGTGGCCGTAACGGTCACCAGCGAGCCATAACCGTGGCAGTTGAGTGTGTTGTCGCCCTGGGCGGATGCCTCGCGACGAACCACCGCTTCCGGGCTTGAAACGCACACCACACCCATCTTTTTACCTTCCTTGGGCGCGCCATGGAACTTGCGCAAGCGGTAGCGCACTTGGGCCAGCAAGGGGTCGTACTTGCAAGCGCTCAAGTCTCCCAGCGTGACAGCATGCGCCTGGCGCTTGCCACCCGCCGCGCCCACCGTGACAAAGTGGCGGCGCGTGGTGCGCGCCCACTGCGCCATGGCCGTCTTGGCGATAACTTGGTCGCAGGCATCAATCACAGCATCAGCATCGGATGGCAGCAACTTCAACCAGTTGTCGCCATCGACAAATGCGTCCACACCAGTCACCTGGCACTCGGGGTGAATGAGCGAAATGCGCTGCGCCATGGCCTCAATCTTCGCCATTCCCACGGTCGGTGTCAGGGCTTGGATTTGCCGGTTGATATTGGACTCCGAAACATGGTCCATATCGATCAGGGTGATGCGGCCCACGCCGCTGCGCGCCAGAGCTTCGGCCGCCCAGGAACCCACACCGCCCACACCCACCACGACCACATGGGCATTTCGCACCGACTGTGCAGGGCCCGCACCGTAGAGCCTGTCCAGCCCCGAAAAACGGCGCTGCGCATCCGACTCGCCGCCGGGGAGCCCGCACTGCGGGTCGGCGGTCATTTACTTCAGGCGCGCCAAGCGCTCTTTGGCCGCATCGGCAGCTTCGCTGCGCGCGTGATCGGCGATCAACGACTCAAGGGTTTTGCGAGCGCCTGCGTTGTCTTTGAGTTCGAGCTGGCAATTGGCCAGGGCCAATAAAGCTTCGGGCGCGCGCGCATAGGCTGCGTCTTGGGTCAGCAGCTTTTGAAAACTGGCCAGCGCGCCTTTGTAGTCCTTGCCGACAAACTTGGCATTGCCGATCCAAAACAAGGCCGCACTTGCGTAGCCCGTTTGCGGGTAACGCGAAAGCAAGCCCAACAGCTCGGTCTGTGCAATGTCGAAATCGCCTTTTCGAAAGCTCGCCAGCGCCTGCTCAAACGCGCGTTTTTCTTGGGGTTCGGCCAAAAATTCTGCGCCTTCATAGCTCACTTTGAGAGGCTCCAACTTGCGAAGGCGCTCATCCACCGCCTTGGCGCCATCGGTTTGGCGCCGCTGGGACTCGGCCACATCCCGCACCAGCTGCTCAATTTGTCCCCGCAGCTTGGCGGTTTCGGCAGCATTGGCTTCTAACTGGTTTTGCAGGTCTTGCAGACTACGGCGCAAACCGGTCAGGTCATCGGCCTGGCGCGCGGCCAAGTCGGCCATGCGTTGGTCGTTGTCACGGCGCTGAGTCTCCAGCTTCTGGCGCACGTCCAAAATCGCCCGGCGCGCCTCTTCGTCGTCAAACATGCCTGCCCCTGCGTGGGCCGCGGCGGCCCAGAGCACCACAGGGACGACTCCCCGCGCAAGGCTTCGAACGCTACGAACCATGCGCATCATCGGATCGCGATTTCAGCCCGGCGATTTTTTTCCATCGCCGCTTCCGAACCACCCAGCACGGCGGGTTTTTCTTTGCCAAAGCTCACTGCTTCCAACTGGCTGTCGGACACACCGAGCAGCGCAAGCGCCTTGCGCACCGCCTCTGCACGCTTTTGGCCCAAGGCCAGGTTGTATTCACGTCCGCCACGCTCATCGGTGTGGCCCTCGATGCTGGCCTTGCGGGCCTTGTCGCTCTTCAGCACCTTGGCGTGCGCCTCGATCACAGCCTGAAACTCGGGACGAATGGCAAAACTGTCGTAGTCAAAATAGACCACCCGTCCGCCCGCGACCACCATGTCCGCACCGCCGGCGTTGTTGACGGGTGTGAGCGTCGTCACCGTCGATTTGGCTTGTGACGTCGTGCCGGTGTTTGCGCTGCCGCCGGAATTTCCATCCGCGACCGACTGACCCGCCTTGTCTTCGACCGCTACGTCGTCCAACTTAACGGTGGAGCCGCACCCGGCCAAGGCCGAAGCCACCAATGCAGCGAGCATCCACTGATTCATTTTTTTCATTCCAAACTCCGGTTGAGGGTCTTCACTACAAACGCATTAACGTACAGCGGGGCCCCAGTCGGGTTCCCGCAAATCACCGCCTTGTCCCGCCAGTCGGGCTTTGACTTTGCCATCCAGCGTGGTGGTCATCAGGGCTTCGCGGCCACCTTGCTGGGTGGCGTACAGCAGCAGGCGGCTGTTAGAGGAAAAACTCGGGTTTTCGTCGGCCGTGGTGTCGGTGATGGAGGAGCTTTGTCCCGTGGTCAGATCCATCACATGGAGCTTGAAAGCCCCATTGATGCGAGATATGTAAGCCATCCAGCGGCCATCAGCACTCAGCGATGGGGAAATGTTGTAGTTACCGGAAAAGGTGACGCGCTCTGGCGTGCCACCACCCACAGGAAGGCGATAAATCTGCGGCGAGCCACCACGGTCGCTGACAAAATAAATGGTTTTCCCGTCCGCGGTGAAGGTAGGTTCGGTGTCAATCGCCGGTGAACTTGCCAACCGACGCGGCTCGGCACCTGACACATTGGCGTCCAGCAAATAGAGCTGCGAACCGCCATCGCGGCTTAAGGTCAAGGCCAGCGTTTTTGCATCTGGCGACCAACTGGGCGCGCTGTTCGAGCCCTTGAAATTGGCGACCAAGCGGCGCTTGCCAGAGTCCACGTCGTGCACGTACACCACTGGCTTACGGGACTCAAACGAGACATAGGCCAGCTGGCTTCCATTGGGGGACCACGAGGGGGAAATAATGGGTTCGGTGCTGCGCAAGGCGGATTGGGCGCCTTCTCCATCGGCATCGGCCACCCAGAGGTTGTAAACGCCGGTGTTGCGGGTGACATAGGCAATGCGGGTGGAGAAAACGCCTTTTTCGCCCGTCAATTTTTCATAGACCGCATCCGCGATTCGATGCGCCACATGGCGCAGCTCGGCACTGGTGGAGGCATGGCTTTGGCCGCCGAGGTCTTGGCCACGAACCGCGTCCCACACCCGAAAACGCACGTCATACCGGTCTTCTGCCAAACGGGTGACGCTACCGGTCACCAGCGCGTCAGCGCCCTGTTTGCGCCATTGCGCCAGATCCGGGCGGGACGATTCGTCCAACACCACGCCGTTGCTATCCAAACCGCGAAACTGGCCACTGCGTTCCAGATCCGCCTGAACGATGAGCGCAATTTTTTGGGTGAGCTGCTCATTGCCCTTGAAAGCAGCCACGGCAACCGGCAGTTGCGTCAAGCCCACGCCGGACACCTCTACACGGAACTGCGCGAAGGCACTGGCGCCAAGCGCCAAGGTGACGAGAGCTAGCAAGAGTTTTTTCATACCCCTGCATTATCCCCAAGTGTGGACGCTGATTTCCCCTTCCAGGCGGCATTCGCGGTAGCCGCGGTCGGCTTGGATTTGTAAAGTTTGCTGGCGCTGGCGTACCCGCTCGGCATTGGCACTCTCCTGCACCCTGCTGGATTCGAGGTGCCAAAGGTGGAAGACTTCGGTGGCGCAATAGCCGTTTTTGCGCACCACCCCCTGGTTGTGCAGGCGCAGCACGAAGTCTGCATCCTCATGGCCCCAGCCGACAAAGGACTCGTCAAAACCGTTGACCGCCTCAAAGTCGGTGCGCCAAACCCCCATGTTGCAGCTGCGAATGCCGCGCCAGCGAAATCCGGGGCGCTTGCGCCAGGTCAAGTCGGGCAGGCGCAGCAAACCGGTGAGCTTATTGGCGTCTTTGGCCCACCAGCGGGCCAGCCAGTAACCGGCCGACCGACCGCAGACCTGCGCGCTGCCATTCAATACCGCCTGGCTCAACTTTTCGCTCAAGAGCACGCGGCTGCCGTTGACCAGGCAGGCCACTTCCCGCAATTGGCGGTGCCGCCGCACAAAGTCAGTCTCGGGCACGCAGTCACCGTCCATGAACACGAGGTAGGCGCCCCGGGCGACCGACACGCCCAAATTGCGCACCCGCGAGGCGGTAAACCCCACGTCGGGGTGCCACACATGGCGCACAGGCAGACCCAAGGCCTCAGCGGCGCTGTGGATGGCCTTTTGGTGGTGGGCAGTGGAGCCGTCGTCTGCGACCACCACTTCAAAGTCACGGTCATCCTGCAAAGCCAGGCCTTGCAATACCGCGACCAGCGCATCGCTGCGGTTGTAGGTGGTGATGACAATGGAGATCAGATCGGGCTGCTGCATTTTTCAACTAGACTAAAACGCTTCTTGCCCGCACAAAAACAGGGCATGCCGACATATTTTTCATGGTGCCACTATAGATGAGCCTGGTTTCGGTCTACATCATCGCTTTCAATGAGGCGGAAAAAGTCCGCTCCACGATTGAGAGCGTGCGCTGGGCTGATGAAATCGTGCTGATCGACTCCTGGAGCACCGATGGCACGGCCGACATTGCCACCGCGTTGGGTGCGCGCGTAGTGCAAGTCAAATTCACCGGTTTTGGCGATTTGCGCAACGCCGCGCTGGACGCCTGCACCCACGAATGGATTTTCAGCCTGGACGCCGATGAGCGCTGCACACCCGAAGCCGCCGCAGAAATCCGCGCCATCACTTCGAACCCGGACGCTCTGGATGCCTATTGGACGCCGCGGCGCAATTACTTTATGGGGCGCTGGATCCAACACTCCGGCTGGTACCCCAATTACCGCCAGCCGCAGCTCTTTCGCAAAGGTGCGCTGCGCTATGACCGCCAACCGGTGCATGAAGGCTTTGAACTGAGCACCAACAAACCCCTGGGCCACATGGAAAACGCTGTTTGGCAGTTCCCCTTCAAAAATCTGGGTGAAGTCATGCATAAGGCAAATCGTTACTCCACGCTGGGCGCCGAAAAAATCGTGCACAAGAAACTGAGCATGGGATCCGCATTGACCCATGGTCTGTGGGCGTTTGTGAAGCATTACGTGTTTAAGCGCGGCTTTCTGGACGGATGGGCTGGCTTTGTGATCGCACTGGGAAATTTTGAGGGCACTTTTTACCGCTATGCCAAAGCGGTGGAAATGCAGCAGGGCGCGCAGTGGCGCGAGCCACAGGCACCCGCGGAGCGGCGCTGATGCAGGTCAGCAACCGGGCGCTCTACGGGAGGCTGCTCTCCTACGTCAAGCCGTATTGGAAGGTTTTTGTATTGGCGGTGCTGGGCATGGTGGGAACGGCTGCGACCGAACCCGTCTTTCCTGCCATCATGAAATACTTGCTGGACCACGGCTTCCAAACCGCAGACCCGCGCCTGGTGTGGCTCATTCCTGCGGGGATCATTGCGCTTTTTCTGGTGCGCGGTATTTTTTCGTTTTGCACCAGCTATCTGATGACGTGGATTTCCACACGCCTGGTGACCGACCTTCGTCGGCAGATGTTTGCCAAAATGCTGACTTACCCGACCCACAGCTTTCATGAGCAATCTGCAGGCAAGCTGATATCTCGGTTTATCAACGATGTGGGCAATGTGAACGAAGCCGCCACCAGCGTGCTGGTGATTGCCATTCGTGAATCCCTCACCGCCATCGCCTTGTTTGCCTACCTGCTGTATCTGGACTGGAAGCTCACCATGATCACGCTCGTTGTGGCGCCGGTGATTGCGCTGATTGTTCGCGGCTTTGGGCGGCGCATGCGTGCAGCAAGTCGCATGACGCTGGAATCTTTGCGCAAAATTTCGCATACGGTGGAGGAAGCGTCCACCGCGAACAAGGTGATCAAGGTGTTCGGCGGCCAGTCCAAGCTCAGCGAGCGCTTTTTTCAAGCCAGCGAGCAACTGCGCCGCTCCATGATGCGCGAAGCGGTTCCCTCCTCGGCCATCACGCCCATCACGCACATTGCAGCCTCACTGGCCGTGGCCTTCATCATTTACCTGGCACTGGGCCAGCCCACAGGCCAGGCAGGCGCCTCGGCAGGAGGGTTCATTTCATTCATCACGGCCTTGCTGATGGTGATCTCGCCGGTCAAACAGCTCACCACCATCAACACCACGCTGCAGCGGGGATTTGCAGCCTCGGAGAGCGTTTTTGGCATTCTTGATGCGCAAGCGGAAGAAGACACAGGCACCCAAGTGGTCGGGCGTCTGCACGGCGATCTGGCGTTTAACGAGGTGCGCTTTGCCTACCCTGGCGTGGAACGCCTTGCATTGGACGGCATCAGCTTTACTGTGAAGGCGGGCCAGACGGTGGCTCTGGTGGGCGGCTCGGGCGGCGGCAAGACCACCGTCAGTGCACTGATTCCGCGCTTTTACCGTCCCAACTCAGGCAGCATCCGCTTGGACGGCGTGGACATCAATGCGATAACTCTGGAGAGTCTGCGCCAAAACATCGCCCTGGTCAGCCAGGACATTGTGCTGTTCCATGACTCGGTGGAGGCCAATATCGCTTTTGGTTCGCATGCGCCGGTGACTCGCGGCGCGGTGATTGCCGCTGCCAAAGCCGCACATGCCTGGGACTTTATCCAACAGCTTCCCGAGGGCCTGGACACCTCGATCGGCGAAAGCGGCGCCAAGCTTTCCGGCGGACAGCGCCAGCGGATCGCCATTGCGCGTGCGCTGCTGAAGGACGCCCCGATTTTGATTTTGGACGAGGCCACGTCGGCATTGGACACGGACTCGGAGCGCCAGGTGCAGGCAGCGCTGTCCGCGCTGATGCAAAACCGAACCACCCTGGTCATCGCCCACCGCATGAGCACGATTGAGAACGCGGACTGCATCCTGGTATTGGACCAAGGCAAGATTGTTGAGGCCGGCACCCATGCGCAGCTCATGCAACTTGGCGGTTACTACGCCAACCTGAACCGGATGCAAGCGTGAGTATTCCGGTTCTGATGTACCACCAGATTGATGTACCGCCACCGCGCGGCACCTCCTTGCGGGGACTCACGGTCGCGCCGCAATCATTTGCGCGCCAAATGGCCTTGTTGAAACTGCTGGGATACCAGGGCTTGTCAATGCGGGGCTTGATGCCCTACCTGCAAGGCGAAAAAAAAGGCAAGGTCGTGGGCCTGACTTTTGATGATGGCTACCAGAACAATGTGCAGCACGCACTCCCGATCCTGAAGAAACACGGGTTTACCGCCACCTGCTACGGGGTGAGCAGCATGATGGGCGCGACCAACCGTTGGGACGAGGGCCTAGTGGCTGAAAAACCCCTGATGTCGCTGAGCGACTGGCAGACCTGGCGCGATGCTGGCATGGACGTGGGTTCCCACACCCGCACGCACGCCAAGTTGACCGAGTTACCCGCTGAGGAGGCGCGGGCACAGATTGCGGATTCCAAGCGCGAGCTGGAACAGGCCCTGGGTTGTGAGGTCCAGCATTTTTGCTACCCCTATGGCTGGTTTGCCCCCGAACACCGGGACATGGTTCAACAGGCGGGCTACCGCACTGCGACCACCACCGTACGTGGCCGGGTGCATCCGGGCGCAGACCCGTTTGCGATGAACCGCATCATGGTGGCTCGTGCTACCCACCTGCTTCAATTCGCCGTCAAAGTCATGACAGGCCGCGAAGATCGGCGCGCATGACACCTTTTGCGCTGTATTGCAAAAGCTACTGCGTGGATGTGCGCCGGGTCGTGCGTCTGGCGCAATCGGTACAGCGTTTCAACGTTGAGAACTTGCCGTTTTATGTGTCGGTGCCCCAAGCGGACTTGGCACTGTTTCGGGAACAGTTAAACGGCTTGCCCGTTGAGCTGCTGACAGATGAAGCGATCGTGCAAGCCTCGCCCCGCATTAACGCGGCACAACTGGCCCGCATGGCAGGCAGTGTGTCGCAGCAGGTTGTGAAATCCGAGTTCTGGCGCCTGAACTTGTCCACTGCCTACCTCTGTCTGGACTCAGACGCGATGTTCATCCGGCCCTTCGGCGTGGCAGACTTTTTGACGCCGGCCGGCACGCCGTACACCATGATGGACGAGGCCCATGATCTTCTGGATGCGGCCATGGAACGCGGGCGTGATCGCGTGGTCAATGCGTTCATTGCAGAGGCCGCGCAGGTTCAGACTCTGATGGGGCGGGTGGGGCGGCGCTACAGCTTCGGACCTTTCCCCTTGGTGTGGCACCGCGCAGTATGGGAAAGTCTGGATACCCGGTATTTGCAGCCCCAAGGCATGAGTCTCGCTGATGCCATTGCGAAGGCACCGATTGAATCGCGCTGGTACGGAGAGGCGCTGCTGGCCTACCGTGCTTTACCCCTGATGCCCTGCCAAGCGCTGTTCAAGGTGTACCACTACGCCTGGCAGTTTGACCAGGATCGCCGTGCGGGTGTCAGCAGCGAGCAACTCGCCTCCTTGTACTTGGGTGTGATCTACCAGTCCGCGTGGGAGCGGGACATGGACTGGCCAGCGGAAGGCGGCGGCGTCCTGTCCCGGCTCGGCCGCCGCTTGCGTCGGCGGTTGGGAAGAATATGACTGCCAGCATGGGTGTCAGCGGGCCCTGGCTGGACATTGTCATTCTGTGCCACAACCGCCCTTTGGACGCGCACCGCGCCATTGCCTCGGTGCTGGCCCAAAACAGCGCAGAGTTCCGGTTAACGGTGTCAGACAACTCCAGCAACGACGAAGTGCAAGCCATGGTCAGGCGCGAGTTCCCCGGCGTGAACTATGTGCGCAGAACACCCATGCTCAGCGCGATGGAGCATTTCAACCGCTGCATCGATGAGGCCACGGCCGACTACTTCTGTTTGTTCCATGACGACGATGTGATGCACCCCGACTTTGTGCAGGTCATGCAACAAACCGCCACCGCCCGCCCGCACGCCGTGGCGCTGGGCTGCAATGCGGTGGTCGAGGTCATGGGCACGCCGCAGGCGGCGCCTTCTTTTCTGGCGCGCCATTCCCTGGAGACGATTGACTCGGCGCAAAACCTGGCGGCACGGTATTTTTCGCGTGCGCAATCCGGCATTGCGCCTTTTCCGGGCTATGTGTACCAGCGCCGCCTGGTGGGAAGCCAGCGCTTTCTGACCGATGGCGGCAAATACGCCGACGTCACGTGGCTGCTGGAACTTGCCCGCACCCACACCATGGTGTGGGTCCGACAGCCGCTGATGACCTACCGGATGCACGAGGGCAACGACGGCAACACCGAGTCACGCCGCGACCGCCTGCGCTTTCTGGGCTACCTCAAACGCCAGCGCAAGGGGTTGGGCGATGGCATCGTGCAGGACTACCGCTGCTCTTTCATTTACAAAACGCTGCTGAAAAGTCCGCCGCAAGCAGGTCGTGCACAACGGCTGCGGCTGGCCCAAGCATTTGTCGCCCGCTACCGCTGGGCCCGCTATGGCCGATGGGCCACCTACCAGGCCTTGGTGGAGCGCGCCAGGGTCAAACACGCACAGCGCCGATGATCTACGCCACCATTTATGCCGATGGTCACACAGCGAACTCTTTGTTCGCCCAGGATGACAGCGTGCACCGCTACAACCCGACCTTCACACCCCGCCTGCTACGCCAGACTTTTCTGGAACAAGGCGTGGAGATCAACACGCCCGACCTGAACGCAGGTCGGGACGTGGCTTTTGAGCTGCATCTGGAGGGGAGGCCTTTGGGTGAGCGCCTGCGTCCCCGCTTTTTAATCGCCCTGGAAAACCCCAACATCAACAAACTCAACGCCAGCAGCCATTACTGCCA
>CAIYRQ010000283.1 GCA_903928635.1 uncultured beta proteobacterium
AGGGCCAAGGTGCAAACAAAAAACAGCGTTGCCAGAACCGCCGTGGTGCGCGACAAAAAGTTGGCACTGCCGCTGGCTCCGAACAAGCTGCCTGAGCTGCCACTGCCAAACGCAGCACCCATGTCTGCGCCTTTACCGTGCTGGACCAGGATCAGGCCGATCATGGCGATGGCCGAAATCATTTGAACCGTCAAAATCACCGTAACCACGTAGCTCATCAAATCACTCCTAAAGGGGAAACATTGCAGCGCGCCTCAATGGGCCGCCGCAATCATGGATAAAAAAGCAGAAGCTTGCAGGGCTGCGCCACCGATCAAGCCGCCGTCAATGTCGGGCTGTGCGAGCAAGGATGCAGCGTTAGCTGCATTCATGCTGCCGCCATAAAGAATATGCACACGGTCGGCGTGCTGGCTGGCCGCTTGCAGCTGTGCGCGCAACACATGGTGCACATGCTGCGCTTCTTCGGGTGTGGCGGTTTTACCGGTGCCAATGGCCCAAACCGGCTCATAAGCCAACACGATTTCGCTGATGCAGTGGCCATTGGTGTGGACTACGGCGGCCAATTGACGTTTCACCGCTTCTTCGGTTTGACCCGCTTCGCGCTGGGCCAAGGTTTCGCCCACACAGACGATGGGGGTGATGCCCGCAGCCAAGGCACGTTGTGCTTTGACGGCGACGTCGGCATCGCTTTCCTGGTGGTACTGGCGACGCTCCGAATGACCAACGATGCAATAGCGAACGCCAAAATCTTTCAGCATGGCGGCAGACACCTCGCCGGTGTAGGCGCCACCTTCATGGGCAGACAGGTCTTGCGCGCCCAAGGCAATACGCCCCCCGGCCAACAAGGTATGCAATTGCGCCAAGTACACCGATGGGGCACATACAGCCACATCGCAATGCCAGGTGCTTGCATCTTGCTGCAGCGCGCCGATCAAGGATGCGTTCGCATCCAGCGACCCGTTCATCTTCCAGTTGCCCACCATCAGTTTTTTCATGGTTGAGTCCACTCCAAAATGATTTTTCCCACATGCGCACTGGCCTCCATGGCGGCATGGGCTTTGCCCGCATCTTTGGCAGCAAAAACCTCGCTCACGACCGGCTTGATCTGACCCTTGGCCAGCAAAGGCCACACGTTTTTCTGCAGAGATTGCGCAATCGCCGCTTTGAAAGGCACAGGGCGCACACGCAGCGTAGATCCAGTCACCGTCAGTCGCTTGCGCATCACCAAGCCGGCGTTGACTTCCGCTTGTACGCCGCCTTGCACCGCAATAATGACCAAGCGTCCGTCTTCGGCCAGGCAGTTGATCTCCTTGGCTACATAAGCACCCGCCACCATGTCCAACACCACATGAACGCCCTGACCTTGGGTGAGGCGCAGGACCTCGGTCTCAAAATCGTTTGTCTTGTAATTGATGGCATGGTCCGCACCGAGTGCCAGGCAGGCGGCGCACTTGGCGGCACTGCCCGCGGTGACGATCACGGTCGCACCAAAGGCTTTGGCCATTTGAATCGCTGTGACGCCAATCCCGCTGGAGCCGCCTTGAATTAACACCGTTTCCCCGGCCTGCAAGCGACCCCGGTCAAACAGATTGCTCCACACGGTAAAAAACGTTTCGGGCAATCCTGCGGCTTGCACATCGGTCCACCCTTCGGGCACGGGCAGGCACTGCGCTACGGGTGCCACGCACAGCTCGGCATAGCCGCCACCGGTGACCAAGGCACAAACGCGGTCGCCCACTTTCAGGTTTGCATCGGCCAGCGCTTGTGCGTCGCCGGAAACGATCACACCCGCTACTTCTAAACCGGGAATATCGGAAGCCCCCGCAGGCGCCGGGTAATGACCCAAGCGCTGCAAGATGTCAGGGCGATTGATGCCGCTGGCGCTGACCTGGATCAGCAACTCCCCCACGCCCGGCACGGGCGCGTTCCGGTCGGCCAGACGCAAAACGTCTGGCGCGCCGAAGGAGGAGATTTCAACCGCTTTCACTCAGTTAGGCGTGATCGCCGTGGCCATTACCGCCGTGCGAAGGACGGTCCAGCAGCGCTTTCATGGAAAGCTTGATGCGGCCCTTTTCGTCGGTCTCCAAGACCTTGACCTTGACGATCTGGCCTTCGGTCAGGTAGTCGGTCACTTTTTCCACGCGGTCATGCGAGATTTGGCTGATGTGCAGCAAACCGTCCTTGCCGGGCATCAGATTGACCAGCGCACCGAAATCCAAAATCTTGGTGATCGGGCCTTCGTAGGTCTTGCCAATTTCCACTTCGGCGGTAATTTGCTCGATGCGGCGCTTGGCTTCTTCGGCCTTGGCTGGATCGCTGGATGCGATGGTGATGGTGCCGTCTTCCTCGATGTTGATCTGGGTGCCGGTTTCTTCGGTCAACGCGCGGATCACGGCGCCGCCTTTGCCGATCACGTCACGGATCTTCTCGGGGTTGATTTTCATGGTGAACAGGCGGGGCGCGAAGTTCGACACTTCGGTCTTGGCTTCTGCCATCGCTTCTTGCATCTTGCCCAGAATGTGCATGCGCGCTTCTTTGGCCTGGACCAACGCCACTTGCATGATTTCTTTGGTGATACCTTGGATTTTGATGTCCATTTGCAGCGCGGTAATACCGTTGGTGGTACCGGCCACTTTGAAATCCATGTCGCCAAGGTGGTCCTCGTCACCCAGGATGTCGGTCAACACCGCGAAGCGGTTGTCTTCCTTGATCAGGCCCATGGCGATACCTGCCACGTGCGCTTTCATGGGCACACCAGCGTCCATCAAAGCCAGGCAGCCGCCGCAGACCGAAGCCATCGACGAGGAACCATTGGACTCGGTGATTTCAGACACCACACGCATGGTGTAAGGAAAGTCTTCTTTGGAAGGTAGGCAAGCCACCAAGGCGCGCTTGGCCAAACGGCCGTGGCCGATTTCACGGCGCTTCGGTGTTCCAACGCGGCCGGTTTCGCCGGTCGCGAAGGGAGGCATGTTGTAGTGCAGCATGAAGCGGTCTTCGTAGTCGCCGCTCAGAGCGTCGATACGCTGCGCATCACGCTCGGTACCGAGCGTGGTCACGACCAAAGCCTGGGTTTCGCCACGCGTGAACAGGGCCGAACCGTGGGTGCGGGGCAGCACGCTGTTGCGGATTTCAATGGCGCGCACCGTGCGGGTGTCGCGGCCGTCGATACGGGGCTCGCCGGCCAAAATTTGGCTGCGAACGATCTTGGCTTCGATTTCAAACAACAGGCCTTCAACCGCCACGCTGTCAAATGCAGCGCCTTCGGCTTTGAGGGCGGCCATCACGTCAGCGTATGCGCTGCGGCAGGCTTGGGTACGGGCTTGCTTGTTGCGGATTTGGTAGGCGGCAACCAGCTTGTCTTTGGCCAGGGTGTCGATCTTGGCAATCAGGGCTTCGTCCTTGGCGGGGGCTTTCCAATCCCACAGCGGCTTACCGGCTTCACGCACCAGGTCGTGGATGGCATTGACGGCGATGTTGCCTTGCTCATGGCCAAACACCACGGCGCCAAGCATGATCTCTTCGGACAGCTGCATGGCTTCCGACTCGACCATCAACACAGCGGCTTCAGTACCGGCAACCACCAAGTCCAAGATGGAATCTTTTCGTTGGGTTTGGCCGGGGTTCAACACGTACTGGCCGTTCACGTAGCCCACGCGGGCGGCGCCAATGGGGCCATTGAAAGGCACGCCACTGATCGACAAGGCGGCGCTGACAGCAATCAACGCAGCGATGTCGGCATCGACCTCGGGGTTAAGCGACACGGTGTGCACCACAACGTGTACTTCGTTGAAGAAGCCTTCAGGGAACAGGGGGCGGATCGGGCGGTCGATCAGGCGGCTGGTGAGCGTCTCGAACTCACTGGGGCGGCCTTCGCGCTTGAAGAAGCTGCCAGGGATCTTGCCTGCGGCGTAGCTTTTCTCGAGGTAGTCGACGGTCAGGGGGAAGAAATCCTGGCCTGCTTTGCCTTCGGTCTTGGCAACCACCGTAGCCAGAACGACGGTGCCGTCCATGTCCAACAGCACGGCGCCGGTGGACTGGCGAGCGATTTCGCCGGTTTCCATGGTGACCGTATGCTGGCCCCATTGAAAGGTTTTGCTAACTTTTTTAAACATTGTCATGGTGTGTCTCAATCGTAGTTCGGGCCCACATGGGCCCATCGGGAGTCAACGGGAGGTGCAGGCCACCTCGCCCAAGCCCGGATTCAACTTCACAGTCCACGATGCCATTCCAGAGCCCCTTAGGCGCAAATTGCTCTGGAATGACACAGCTTCGTTCTGTTTGAGCCGTCTCCGAAGTAAAAAACGCCTGAGCTAGTGACCTAACTCAGGCGTTTGTCCTATGCCGGCAGCTTATTTGCGCAGGCCCAATTTCGAAATCAGTGCGGTGTAACGGTCCGCGTCTTTGCCCTTGAGGTAGTCCAGCAGCTTACGGCGACGGCTCACCATGCGCAGCAGACCACGGCGGCCATGGTGGTCTTTGGCGTGGGTCTTGAAGTGAGGGGTGAGTTCGTTGATACGGGCCGTCAACAGTGCGACTTGCACTTCGGGGCTACCGGTATCACCGGCTTGGCGGGCGTTGTCTTTGACAACTGCAGCTTTGATGCTGGATGCGATCATTTTTCATTTCCTTGAAATAACTGAGGACTTGCGATTGCGGCTGGAACTGCTGCAAACGTGCGCTACGCCAATTTCTGGCAAGCCCGCCATTCTATACCAGAGCGGGCTTCGGGGGCTTTTCCCTTACTCAGCGGCGTCGGAGCCCTGCTCACTGCCACCTCGGCGGGTACGGCCGCCGCGTCCCCGCGCCAGATTGGCACCGGGCGCGGCTCCACCCAGGCGGCTTTGCTCGCCGCCCCACTGCGCGCGTGCACCTGTAGACACGTCGCCCAAGGTGCTGATGATGGCCTCCAAGCTAGGGCTGGCTTGCTTGGTGTGGGCGTCCAATGCGTCGCGCATGGCGCGCAGGTGCCTGGGTGATGTGCCGCAGCAGCCTCCGATGATGCGCGCGCCGGCGTCCAGCGCCATCCGGGCGTAATTGGCCATGATCTCTGGCGTGCCGTTGTAGCAAATGGCACCATCCACGTACTGCGGAATGCCGCAGTTGCCCTTGGCCACCAGCACCACTTCGGGGCCCATGGCTTCGGCCAAATTGTGAATGCAGGCCACCACCTCAGAAGCGCCCACACCGCAGTTGGTGCCGCAGGCGGCCAAGCGCGGCGAGAGTGACTTCTCGATACCCGAAAAATCGCTGGGAGAAATGCCCATCATGGTGCGGCCGTTGGTGTCAAAGCTCAAGGTGCAGACGATGGGCAAACCGGCCACGGCCGCGCCCGCCACGGCGGCTTCGACCTCTTCGCGCGAAGACATGGTCTCAATCCAAAGCACATCGGCACCACCTGCCGCCAACGCCAGCGCTTGTTCTGCAAAAGCCGCTTTGGCCTGGTCAAAGGTCAGGGGGCCAATGGGCTCCATGATTTCGCCAGTGGGACCCATGCTGCCGGCCACGGCCACACTGCGACCACTGCCGTCAGCCACTTTGCGGGCGATTTGAGCAGCCAGCGTATTGAGCTCGGCCATGCGGCCCTGCGCGTTGTGGAGCTTGAGCCGGTACACCGTGCCGCCAAAGCTGTTGGTCAAAATAATGTCAGCCCCTGCATCCACAAAATCCTGGTGCAGTTTGGTGATGCGCTCGGGGTGCTCCGTGTTCCACAGCTCAGGCGCGTCGCCCGACATCAGGCCGACATCGAACAGGTTGCTGCCGGTGGCACCATCGGCCAAAAGCCAGTCTCGGGTGGCCAGCAGCCGGGTGAAGCGATTGCTGGCAGCGTTTTGCAGGGCGGAAGTAGTTACATCGGTCATGGCGCACTCATCGAAAGAAAGTGACCACACTCACGGCGATTGGAAAATAGAGCTTTCACCGCACCGCTTGCGTGGGTGAGCGCCGTTACATCCGGCAGGCCTTGCGCCCGCCGCCCCAAGCCTCGTTCATACGCATGAACTGCAACGCTCCTCGGGAGAATTGCATTTTACCGCAAGCCCGCCCGGCGCGCGGACTCACCCTCTAGCGCTGCTGCGTTTCCCAGTTGGGATGCACAAAATACGGCGCGTCCGACGGTGGCAGCGGTATACGGCCACGAATCAGGTCGGCCAGTTTTTCCGCCATCATGATGGTGGGCACATTCAGGTTGCCGCTCACGACCAGCGGCATGATGGACGCATCCACCACCCGCAAGCCACGCACCCCGTGCACCCGGCCTTGCGGGTCGGTCACGGCCATGGCGTCGGTGCCCATTCGGCAGCTGCCGCTGGGGTGGTAGGCGGTCTCGGCGCTGTTGCGGATGTGCTCATCAATCTCGGCGTCGGTTTGTACCTGCGGCCCCGGCGACAGCTCCTCGCCGCGGAATTCGTCAAACGCGTGCTGGGCAAAGATTTCACGTGTCAAACGCACACCTGCGCGCATTTCGCGGCGGTCTTGCTCCGTGCCCATGTAATTGAACAAGATGCGTGGCGCCTGTAGCGGGTCGGCGCTTTGGATCTTGACAAAGCCCCGGCTGGTGGGACGCATGGGGCCCACATGGGCCTGAAAACCGTGGCAGGTGGCGGGCGAGTTGCCGTCATAGCGCACCGCCATGGGCAAAAAGTGGTATTGCAAGTCGGGCTGCTTGACACCCGCTTCGCTGCGGATAAAGCCACCCGACTCAAAGTGGTTGGTCGCCCCCAGGCCGGTACCGAACAACAACCATTCAATGCCAATCTTGAGCTTGGCCAGCGGATTCATAGCTGAATACAGCGTGATGGGCTTTTTGCAGGCGTACTGCACATAGGTCTCGAGGTGGTCTTGGAGGTTTTCACCCACACCACGCAAGGGGGAGACCACATCCAGGCCCAGTGCCTGCAGTTCGGCTGGATTGCCAATGCCCGACAACTGCAATAGTTGGGGCGAATTAATGGCGCCGCCCGACAAAATGACTTCCCGGCGAGCTTTGATCTGTTGCACTTTTCCCTCGTGCAACAACTCAACGCCTACCGCGCGCGGGTCGCCAGCAGGGCCTTCGGTGAGTACGCGGGTGACCACGCTGTTTTTCTGCAGGGTCAGGTTTTTGCGCTTCATCGCCGGGCGCAGGTAGGCCATGGCGGTGCTCCAGCGACGGCCCTTGTGCGTGGTCATGTCCATGGGCCCCAGGCCCTCCTGCTGGTAGCCATTCATGTCTTGTGTGACCGGATAGCCAGCTTGCTTACCCGCGTCAATGAAGGCGTCGTACAAAGGATTGCGGCAGGCGCCGGTACTCACATTGAGGGGACCGGAGTCTCCGCGATAGGCATCGCCGCCCTTGGCACGGGTCTCCGACTTTTTGAAGTAAGGCAAACAATGGGCATACGACCAGTCTTGCATGCCGTTTTGCAGCGCCCAGCCTTCGTAGTCCAAGGCATGGCCGCGGATGTAGACCATGCCGTTGATGGACGAGGAGCCGCCAATGACCTTGCCCCGCGGGCAGTGGATGCGCCGGTTGTTCATAAACGGTTCGGGCTCCGACTCGTACATCCAGGTGTACTTGGCGTTGGCCATGGGATAGGACAAAGCCGTCGGCATGTGAATGAAGAGGTGGTGGTCATTGCCACCGGCCTCAATCAGCAGCACCTGCACATCGGCGTCTTCGCTCAGGCGGTTGGCCAGCACGCAACCGGCCGAACCGGCGCCCACGATGATGTAGTCAAATTCTGGTTTCATGGAGTCGTACTCTAACGGTAGCCGGTCCAGACTTCGCCCATTTCCACATACACGGTCTTGAGTTGCGTGTAGTGGTCCAGCGCGGTCATGCTGTTTTCGCTGCCAATGCCGGACTCCCCCATGCCGCCGAAAGGCATTTCAATGGGGGTGATGTTGTAGTTGTTGATCCAGCAAATGCCTGCCTTGAGCTTCGCCGCCACGCGGTGGCCTTTTTGCATGTGGGAGGTGAATACACCGGCAGCCAGACCGAAACGCGAGTTGTTGGCGCGGGCAATGGCTTCTTCCTCGGTGTCAAACGTCAGCATGGACAGCACGGGGCCAAAAATCTCTTCGCGCACGATGCGCATGTCGTCCTGGCAATCGGAAAAGATGGTGGGCGCGACAAAGTTGCCGCCCTGCCCGGGCACGCTGACCTGCGTGCCGCCGCACACCAGCGTTGCGCCCTCCGCCACACCGCTAGCGATGTAGTCCATGACCTTGGCGGTGTGGGCCTGGGAAATCAAGGCACCCACCTCGGTGGCCGGGTCCATCGGATCGCCTACGCGAAGCATAAGCGTGCGCTCTTTCAGCCGCGCCAGGAAACGATCGGCAATGCCACGCTGCACAAAGACCCGCGTACAGTTGGTACACACCTCACCCTGGGTGTAAAAATTGCCCATCATGGCGGCGGCGACTGCCTGCTCCAGATCGGCGTCGTCAAAAACCAGCAAGGGCGATTTGCCACCAAGCTCCATGGTCACGCGCTTCAGGGTGCCTGCCGCGGTCTCCATCACCTTTTTGCCGGTCGGCACCGAGCCGGTGACTGACACCTTGGCCACGCCTGGGTGGGCGGCCAAGAGGGCTCCGGTTTCTCCTCGGCCCTGCAATACGTTGAAAACACCCGGAGGGACGCCAGCCTCCAGGTAGATCTCGGCCAATTTCACAGCGGTGGCAGGTGTGAGTTCCGAGGGCTTGAAAATCATGGCGTTGCCCGCCGCCAGTGCAGGCGCGGACTTCCAGCAGGCAATTTGCAGCGGGTAGTTCCAGGCACCAATACCCACGCATACCCCCAAAGGCTCCTTGCGGGTGTAGGCGAATGCGTTTTTCAAAGGGTACTGCTGGCCCGTCAGCGTGGCAGCGGCCCCTGCAAAATATTCAATACAGTCCGCCCCGCTCATGACGTCCACGACCAAGGCTTCTTGAATGGGCTTGCCGCAATCCTGCACCTCCAGTGCGGCGAGCTCTTCATTGCGACTGCGCAAAATGTCAGCGGCTTTGCGAAGAATGCGCCCCCGCTCGACAGCACTCATCGCGGACCAGACCTCAAAGCCGCGCTGTGCTGAAGCTACGGCAAGGTCCACGTCGCCGGCATCGGCATCGTGCAAATGGGCCAGCACCTCACCGGTGGCAGGGTTGATCGACACAAACGCTTTACCGCTGCCAGCCAAAGGCTTGCCGTCGACCCAACTGTGGATGCTTGCTTCATTCATAGCGCTCTGCCATTTCGATTTCTATTGCACAAAAAAAACAACCCCGACCCAAAACACGCCGGGTCGGAGTTGCCTTGGGGTGCCATCGAATCCGATGGCACCAAACGCAGCCGCTTAAATTTTCAAAGCTGCTTTCACGGCCGGCAGGCCGTCTTTGCCGTCAAAGGTTTTCACGCCATTGAGCCACTTGTCCAGCACTGCCGGGTTGGCCTTGAGGAAGTCGGCTGCAGCCTTGTTGGGCTTGACCTTTTTCAAGATCGGCACCATGACCTGGTTTTCGATGTCGGTCGAGAACTGCAGGTTCTTCAAGAGAGCACCCACATTGGGGCAACGTGCTTCGTAGGATGTGGGCACCGCGGTGTACACCTTGGCTTCACCCAGGTTGGGGCCAAACACATCGTCGCCGCCCGCCAGGTAGCTCATCTTCATTTGCACGTTCATAGGGTGAGGCTCCCAACCCAGGAAAACGATGGCTTTTTGGTTCTTGATGGCGCGCTGGGCTTCAACCAGCATCCCAGCCTCGCTCGACTCGACCATCTTGAAGCTCTTCAATCCAAACTTGTTTTCTTTGATCATGCCGGCAATCAGCGCGTTGCCGTCGTTGCCCGGCTCAATGCCGTAAATCTTGCCGCCGAGGTCTTTTTCAAACTTGGCGATGTCTGCAAAGGTCTTCAAGCCTTTGTCGTACAAATAGGTGGGGACCGCCAGCGTGTACTTGGCACCGACCAGGTTGGGCGTTTCCAGCACTTTGATGTCACCCGCTTTAACGAAGGGTTCGATTTGCGGTGTCATGGATGGGTTCCAGTAGCCCAGGAACACGTCAATTTGCTTTTTCTTCATGCCCGCGAAGGCAATTTCGATGGACGCCATGGTGACTGTTGGTTTGTAGCCCAGGCCCTCGAGCACCACCGACGCCAAACCGGTCGTAGCCGCAATATCAGTCCAACCCACATCAGCAAAACGTACGGTCTTGCAGCTGGCGTCTTCGGCCAAAGCCACTTGGGAACCCATTGCCAGCACAGCAGCTACCGCCACCATCTTCTTCATCAATTTCATACCATCTCCTATTTTTAAAATTGGAACTGTCACACCATGTGACCGCCCTTGCGGACTGCGCCTTTATACAAGGTTTGGTAAAGGGGGCGGCGCTACTGCCCTGCTCCCCCTCATTTTTTCGATAAAACCACAGCAACCCCCAGGTTCAAGCGCGCCCGCGCGCGCCGCGGCGGCTGCGGGCATTTTGTTCATTGTTGGCCGCCACGCGCTCTGGCAGCGTTACCACTTTGCGCAGTTCCACGAACGGATCCGTCAAATGCGGCAAGGCCATGGCTTCAACGAAGAACTCCTGAAAACGGGGCTCCACCGCGGTCTCTATTTTTTCCACCCGGCGCACCAGGGCTTCAATATCGCCGCGCGCACGTTGGTCCAGCAGTGCAATGCGTGCGCCTGTACCGGCCGCATTGCCTGCGGAGCTGACCTCGCTGAGCACGCAGTCTGGAATCATGCCCAACACCATGGCGTATTTCACATCGATATGGCTGCCAAATGCACCCGCCAAGCGAATACGATCCACTGTCTGCACGCCCATACGTTCCATCAGCAAACGCACACCGGCATACAGGGCGGCTTTGCCCAACTGGATGGCACGCACATCGTTTTGCATGACTTTGAGCGGCGGCGCGTCAGCCGTGGCGCGGTAAAGCTCGTACGAGAACGTACGGCCATCGGGTTGAATGCGCGGATTGCGCTGGGCCAATTCGCCGTCGATGACGCCATCGTGGCGGATGATGCCTGCCAGGTACATCTCAGCCAGCGCTTCAATAATTCCGGAGCCGCACACACCAGTCACACCCGTGTTTGCCACGGCGGCATCGAAACCCGGGTCATCGGACCACAGGTCCGAGCCGATCACTTTGAAGCGCGGCTCCAAGGTCACCGGGTCAATGCGCACGCGCTCAATGGCGCCCGGCGCGGCACGCTGGCCGCAGCTGATTTGTGCGCCTTCAAAGGCGGGACCAGTCGGGCTGGAGCACGCCAGCAAACGCTGGTTGTTACCCAACACGATCTCGGCATTGGTACCTACGTCCACCAAGAGAGTAATTTTGTCGTTCAGGTCGGGGCGCTCCGCCAAAATCACGCCTGCCGTGTCCGCGCCCACATGGCCTGCGATGCAAGGCAGAACGTAAATGCGGGCATTGCGGTGAATGGCAAAGTCAATTTCCACAGCCCACAGCGTGATGGCGCGGTCGGTGGCCAAGGCAAAGGGGGCGCCACCGAGCTCCACCGGGTTAATGCCCAGCAGCAGGTGATGCATGATGGGATTGCCGACGAAGGTGGCTTCCAAAATGTCCTGCGGCGATATCTTCGCTTGCGCAGCCACTTCAACGGCGAGTTCATTCAGCGCAGCGCGAACAGCGGCCGTCATTTCCACTTCGCCGCCCGGATTCATCATCACGTAGGACACGCGGCTCATCAGGTCTTCACCAAAGCGGATTTGCGGGTTCATGACACCCGCAGATGCCACCACCTCGCCCGAGGCCAAGTTGCACAAATGGGCGGCAATGGTGGTGGAGCCCACGTCCACAGCCAGGCCATAGACGTGCTCTTTGAAGCCGGGCCAAACTGCAATGATTTGGCTGCCCGCGTGCACCGCCACCGTCACTTTCCACTGCCCGGCGCGCAGGGCGACCTGCAGCTGCTGCAAGACCAGCACATCGCAGGACAAGTTGCTGAGCTGCCACTCAAAGTCCAGTGCATCTTCCAGGCGGCGCAAGTCACCGCTGGGGTCGTGCATATCAGGCTCTTGCACTTCCACATAGTGCAGGCGCACCAGCGGGTCGAGTTCAATGTCCAAAGCCTCCGCCGCCTTGCGCACCACTTGCTTGTGCACCTGGCTGGAAGACGGCACATCGATGACCAAGTCACCCAGTACCTGAGCCGAGCAAGACAGGCGCCGCCCCGGCTCCAGGGTTTGGGTGGCGCAGTACTCCTGCTCCACCGCGGATACGGGGGACAGGTTGTCCACGCTGGACGTCACGCCATGTTTTGAAAACTCGCCCTCGGCCACCAGAACCTGGCATCGGCCGCAAATGCCGCGACCGCCGCACACTGAGTCAATATCCACGCCCAGCGAACGCGCGGCCTGTAACAAGGACGAACCCACCGGAAAACGGCCGCGCCGCCCCGAAGGAGTAAAAACTACCAAAGCATCAGGTGCACTCAAAACAGACTCTCAAAAATGAATGGTCAAAAGCGGGAATTAGCTTGCGCGGCGGCGGCTGCCGCCTTCGCGGCGACCCCGGCCCATTTCGCCGTCGGCACCCATCGTAGGGGCTTCACGGAACTTGCGAATCCAGCGCATGCAGTCCGGGTCGTGGCCCATCATCACGTCCGCACCCATGATGGCCTTGACCACCTCAGCGTGCATTGGATTGGTGATGGCAGACGTCATACCCGCCGCGATCGCCATGGTCAGGAAGGCGGAGTTCACGCCGTTGCGCTCAGGCAAACCGAAGCTCACGTTGGACGCGCCACAGGTGGTATTGACTTTGAGTTCAGTGCGCAGACGGTGGACCAGCCGCATCACTTGTACACCCGCCTGGTTGATCGCGCCAATGGGCATGACCAGGGGGTCAACCACGATGTCGCAGGCCGGGATACCGTAGTCGGCAGCGCGCTCCACAATCTTTTTCGCCACGGCAAACCGCACATCCGGGTCTTGCGAAATACCGGTCTCGTCGTTGGAAATGGCCACAACGGCCGCACCGTATTTTTTCACCAAGGGAAGCACAGTCTCCAAGCGGTCTTCTTCACCGGTCACGCTGTTGACCAAGGCCTTGCCTTTGTACACAGCCAAACCGGCTTCCAGCGCAGCGACGATGGAGGAGTCAATGCTCAGCGGCACATCGGTCACGCCTTGCACCAGCTGAATGGCTTTGGCCAGCATGCCGGGCTCGTCTGCCAAGGGAATACCTGCGTTGACGTCCAGCATATGGGCGCCCGCTTCGACCTGCGCCAGTGCGTCGGCGATCACGCGGCTGTAATCGCCGGCCATCATTTCGGCCGCCATGATTTTGCGACCGGTAGGGTTGATGCGCTCACCGATGATGACGAAGGGGCGGTCAAACCCGATGATGACTTCTTTGGTCGCAGAGCTGATGATGGTATCGGTCATGCTGAATCCTCGTGATGAAAAGAATGAAAAAGTGGGGTGAGGCTGCCGCTCAGGCAGACGCTGGAACTTCGGTGGGCGCGGGGGTGTAATGAATTTCGGCGTCTGCGCCGTCACGGCCCGGGTACCAGGGCACACGGCCTTGGAGAACGCCAGAATTTTGCACCATCTCAGGCACCGCATCCTCCTGGCGGTAAGCCATGATGTGCACACCGGCCACGCCCTTGATCTCTTTGACCTCTTGCATGATTTCGGTGCAAATTTTGCGACCCTCGGCCGCTGGTTTTTCGGCACCCGCCATGCGTTTGATGATGCTGTCCGGAATGTGTACGCCGGGTACATTGCTGCGCATCCACTCTGCCACCTTGGCAGAACGCATGGGGCCCACACCGACCAGAATAAACACTTTGTCTAGCAGACCGAGGTCTTCGACCTGCTGCATATAGGTCTTCAAGCGGGGAATGTCGTAGCAGTACTGGGTTTGGATGAACTGGGCGCCAGCAGCCACTTTCTTAGCAAGCCGCTCGGCACGCCAATCGAAGGGCTGTACAAACGGGTTGGCCGCCGCACCCAAAAAGACACGGGGCGCAAAAGTCACCTTTCGGCCGCTTTGGAAGCGATGCTCGTCGCGCATGCCCCGGCCAATTTCGAGCAAGGACATGCAGTCCAAGTCAAACACCGGTTTGGCTTGGGGATGGTCACCGGTTTGCACACCGTCGCCGCTCAGGCACAGCATATTGCACACGCCCATGGCGGCGCCGCCCAGAATGTCGCCTTGAATGGCGATGCGGTTTTTGTCGCGACAGGAGATTTGCATCACCGGCGCATAGCCGACCCGCGTCAGCAAGGCACATACGGCCAGGCTGGACATATGGCAGTTGGCACCACTGCCGTCGGTGGCGTTGATGGCGTCTACATAGCCGTCAAACACCCGCGCTCGGCGGTACACATCTTCGGGGTTGGCCGAGTCTGGCGGCTCTAACTCGGCGGTGATGGCAAACGCACCACTGCGCAACACGCGCTCCAAGCGCCCGGGCGAGGTGTGGCCCGGCAGGATGGGCAGCGGGTAGCCCGGGACGGGTTCGTCGTCAAATCTCATGCGTTTTTCTCCCGCGCCACTTTCAGCCAGGACGATTTGCCTTTGAGCCTACCGTCCACCGCAAACTGCACCACTTTGATGGCTTCTTTGCCCGCCACCATGCGCTGGCTTCCGTCATAGGCCTCAACCC
>CAIYRQ010000284.1 GCA_903928635.1 uncultured beta proteobacterium
CCAGCGTGGAATACACCGGCATGATTCGCGAGGATGCTGCTTCCGCCCCCGCACCGTTTCGCGAGGTCTGGAACATGACCAAAGGCAAAAATGGCGGCGGCTGGTTGGTGGCAGGGGTTCAGGCCTTGCAATAGCAGGGCCAGTGCCCTTGGGGAATAATGGGGGACTATGGCCACACAGTCCCCTTTTTCTATGCTCGAATCCTTTTTTCAGGACTTCAAGCTCCCGTTCACCCCACCTGATTGGGCTGTTGAGGAAACGCAGCGCCGCATCGTCCTCCTGCTCAACCATGTGCTGATGCAAGAGCCCCAGGCCACCGAGCGCCTGGCGCGCCAAAATGGCCGCAGCATGCTGGTGCAGTGGCAGGCCTTTAGCTTCAAAGTGATGTTCACGCCCGCTGGGCTGTTGGACCTGGCAGGCAGTAGCGCCACCCCCGACCTGGTACTCACGCTCACCGAAACATCGCCCGTGGCGCTGGCACAAAGCTGGGTGGCAGGCGACAAACCGGCGGTTCGCATCGAAGGCGATGTGCAACTGGCTGCTGATGTGAACTGGCTCAGTGACCATGTGCGCTGGGATGTGGAAGCTGACCTGGCCCGCATCGTGGGTGATGTGCCCGCGCACCTGCTGGTCGATGGCGTGCGCAAACTGGCTGCTGCGCTCAGCCAATTTGTAGCCCGTGGCCGCAGTGCTGCCAACTCCGCACCGCAGAGCGAAGGCGCGCCATGAGCCGCATCGGTCGCGGTTGGGCGATTCTGTGCGTTGTCTGGCGCTATGGGCTGGACGTGTTGTTGCTTCAAAGTTTGTCCAGTCCAGGTTTACAGCGTTTGGGCCGCTTGCTGGCCCTAGGGCGACGGATAGACGCACCACGCAGTGAGCGCTTGCGCCGGGCCCTGGAAGACCTGGGCCCCATTTTTGTCAAGCTCGGGCAGGTGCTGTCCACCCGGCGCGACTTGCTGGCGCCGGACATCGCTCACGAGCTCGCCAAACTGCAGGACCGCGTGCCGCCGTTCTCCTCGGAGGTGGCCGTGGCCGCAATCGAGCAGGCGCTGGGCAAGCCCCTGTCAGAAATCTTTGTTTCGTTCGAACACACGCCGGTGGCCAGCGCCTCCATTGCACAGGTGCATTTTGCGGTTTTGCGTGACCGCCAGGGGCGCGAACGGGACGTGGCGGTCAAAGTGCTGCGTCCGGGCATGCTGAACGCCATCGATAAAGACCTGGGGCTCATGCACCTGATGGCCGACATCGTGGGCAGCCTGTCTGCCGACGGGCGGCGCCTCAAGCCGCGCGAGGTGGTGGCGGAGTTCGACAAATATCTGCACGACGAACTCGATCTCATTCGTGAAGCTTCGAGTGCCGCTCAGCTGCGCCGCAATATGGCGGGGCTCGACCTGGTGCTCATTCCGGAAATGCTGTGGGACCACTGCACCACCAATGTGTTGGTGATGGAGCGCATGCACGGCGTGCCCATCAGCCAGGTGCAGCGCCTGCGCGATGCCGGGGTGGATATTCAAAAACTGGCGCGTGACGGCGTTTCACTGTTTTTTACCCAGGTATTTCGCGACGGTTTTTTCCACGCCGACATGCACCCCGGCAATATCCAGGTGAGTCTGGATCCTCAAACGTTCGGCCGCTACATCTCGCTCGACTTCGGCATTGTGGGCACGCTAACCGAAGTGGACAAAGAGTATTTGGCGCAAAACTTTGTGGCGTTCTTCCGCCGCGATTACAAGCGGGTGGCTGAGTTGCACATCGAATCGGGCTGGGTGCCCGCGGCCACGCGGGTGGATGAGTTGGAAGCCGCGGTGAGGGCTGTCTGCGAACCTTACTTCGACCGGCCTTTGAAAGAAATTTCGCTCGGCTTGGTGCTGATGCGCCTGTTTCAGACCTCGCGGCGCTTCCATGTGGAAATTCAGCCGCAGCTGGTGCTTTTGCAGAAGACCCTTCTCAACGTCGAAGGTCTGGGCCGTGATCTGGACCCGGACTTGGACTTGTGGGCCACCGCCAAACCGTTTTTGGAGCAGTGGATGCTCCAGCAGGTGGGGCCCCAGCGCCTGTGGTCCGAGCTCAAGGCACAGGCGCCACGTTACGCCAAGATTTTGCCGGACCTGCCCTTGATGCTGCACACTTACTTGCAGCAGGGTGGCAGTGACCCCAAGACCCACCGCCTGTTGGAACAAATGGTCCATGAGCAGCGGCGTACCCGGCGATTCCTCAGAGCCTTGGTCTATGTGCTGGGTGGTTTTGCACTGGGCTCATTGGGCATGCAGCTGATCTGGCACCTGCATTGGTAAGGGCTGGCAACTTATAATCGAAGGCTTTGCTACCCACCTGTTAGAAGCCACCACGCCATGCCGATTTACGCCTACAAATGCGACGCTTGCGGATTTGCCAAGGACGTGCTCCAAAAGATGTCTGACGACGCGCTCACCGATTGCCCGAGCTGCGGAAAACCCGACTTCAAAAAACAGGTGACCGCTGCAGGCTTTCAGCTCAAAGGCTCCGGTTGGTACGTCACCGATTTCCGCGGCGACAAGAACGCGCCTGCCACGGGAACAGCACCGGCTGTGGGTGCAGCGTCTGAAGCTCCTTCTGCGGATACTCCGACACCTGCGGCCGCTCCAGTGGCTGCAACACCGGCGCCTGCCGCTCCCGCAGCTGCATCTTCAGGCAGCGCGCCCGCCGCTTCTGCGGGATGAACCCATCACCCCCGCCAAGGACTGTTGTGCCCTTTAAGAAATACTTGCTCACCGGCCTGATGGTTTGGCTGCCTTTGGCCATCACTATTTGGGTGTTGCTGTGGATGACCAGCGTGCTCGATGGCTTATTCGGTAATTTTTTGTCAGCAGTGGCCGCTATGTCTTCCGATGCCGTCGGGGAATCGCTGGAGCGCTTGCGTCATATTCCCGGCCTGGGCGTTGTGCTGGTGCTGGGTTTTATGCTGGTGACCGGTGCTTTGGTGTCCAACGTTGCCGGACGCTGGTGGGTCAAGCAGTGGAACCGTTTGTTCACCCACATTCCTGTCGTCAAGTCGATTTACAACAGCGTAAAAAAGGTGTCGGACACCTTGTTTTCCAGCAATGGCAATGCGTTTCGCACCGCTTTGCTGGTGCAGTTCCCCCGCCAGGGCAGTTGGACGATTGCGTTTCAAACGGGCGTGCCTGATGGTGAAGTTGCCAGGCATTTGTCGGGCGACCTGATCAGTGTCTATGTTCCCACCACGCCCAACCCTACGGGCGGTTACTTTTTATTGTTGCCCCGCTCCGAAGTGATTGAGCTCAACATGAGCGTTGATGAGGCGCTGACCTATGTGATCTCTATGGGTGCGGTGTCCCCGACTGTGCATCCGGCAGTCAAGGCTGCCATTCCCCCGAAGTCCTGAATTTTTACTCCCTGTATGCCCGTTGAGGGCACTGAAAGCACCTTATGGCCATGCGCTCCCACTATTGCGGTCTTGTGACCGAAGCCCTGATGGGCCAAACCGTTTCTTTGTGCGGCTGGGTGAACCGCCGCCGCGACCATGGTGGCGTGATTTTCGTTGACGTGCGCGACCGTGAGGGCTATGTGCAGGTCGTCTGCGACCCGGACCGCGCCGAGATGTTCAAAGCGGCCGAAGGCCTGCGCAATGAATATTGCGTGCAGATCAAAGGTTTGGTGCGTGCGCGCCCCGAAGGCACGGCCAACGACAACCTCAAGAGCGGCAAGATCGAAGTGCTTTGCCACGAACTCACGGTGCTGAACCCGTCGGTCACGCCGCCGTTCCAGATCGATGAAGACAACCTGTCTGAAACGACACGCCTCACCCACCGGGTGCTGGACCTGCGCCGCCCCTACATGCAAAACAACCTGATGCTGCGCTACCGCGTGTCCATGGAAGTGCGCAAGTTCTTGGACGCCAACGGCTTCGTGGACATCGAAACGCCCATGCTGACCAAGAGCACACCCGAGGGTGCGCGCGACTATCTGGTGCCCAGCCGCGTGCATGACGGCCAGTTTTTCGCGCTGCCGCAGTCGCCTCAGCTGTTCAAGCAGCTGCTCATGGTGGCGGGTTTTGATCGTTACTACCAAATCACCAAATGCTTCCGCGACGAGGACTTGCGCGCCGACCGCCAGCCCGAGTTCACGCAGATTGATATTGAAACGTCCTTCCTGGACGAAGAAGAAATCCGCGACATGTTCCAGGGCATGATCACCACTGTGTTCAAAAACACCATTGGTGTGGACCTGGGCGAGTTCCCGGTCATGAGCTACGCCGACGCTGCGCGCCTGTACGGCTCCGACAAGCCCGATTTGCGCGTGAACCTGCAGTTCACCGAAGTGACCGATGTGATGGCCGATGTGGACTTCAAGGTGTTCTCGGGCGCTGCCAATATGAAGGGCGGCCGTGTGGTGGCCTTGCGCGTGCCCGGCGGTTCCGTCGAGGGGGGCGGCATCAGCCGTGGCGAGATTGACGCTTACACCGAGTTCGTCAAGATTTACGGCGCCAAGGGCCTGGCCTACATTCGCGTGAACGAAGTGGCCAAGGGCCGCGACGGTCTGCAAAGCCCGATTGTCAAAAACATCCACGACAAGGCGATTGCCGAAGTCCTGGCCCGCACCGGCGCGCAGGACGGTGACCTGATTTTCTTTGGCGCAGACAAAGAAAAAATCGTCAACGATGCGATTGGCGCCCTGCGCCTGAAAATCGGTCACAGCGAGTTCGGCAAAAAGAACGGTCTGTTCGAAGCCGGCTGGCGCCCGATGTGGGTGGTGGATTTCCCGATGTTCGAGTACGACGAAGAAGCGCAGCGTTACACCGCTACGCACCACCCCTTTACCGCGCCTAAAGACGGCCACGAGGACTGGATGGTCACTGCCCCCGAGAAGTGCATTTCCAAGGGCTACGACATGGTGCTCAACGGCTGGGAAATGGGCGGCGGCTCGGTGCGTATCCACCGCGCGGACGTGCAGCAAAAAGTGTTTGATGCCTTGAAGATCACGCCCGACGAAGCGCAACTCAAGTTCGGCTTCCTGCTGGATGCCCTGCAGTACGGAGCACCTCCGCACGGTGGCCTGGCCTTCGGTCTGGACCGTATCGTGACGCTGATGACCGGCGCCGAGTCGATCCGCGACGTGATCGCCTTCCCCAAGACCCAGCGTGCGCAGTGCTTGCTCACGCAAGCACCCAGCCCGGTGGACGAAAAGCAGCTGCGCGAGCTGCACATTCGTCTGCGCACCGTCGAAGCGCCCAAGGCGACCGCTTAAACCGAAGCTGCCTCCACGATCGCCGCCACCGTATCGGCGGTGACGGCGGACAAGGTCCAGCCCAGGTGGCCGTGGCCGGTGTTGTAGAACACCTTGGGGTCCGCGCCGCGACCCACGCGCGGCAGCATGTCCGGCATCATGGGCCGCAGGCCTGCCCAAGGAATCACGTCCTCGGTGCGCACACCGGGAAAGCACTGCGCCACCCAGTCCGTCAGCGGACGGATGCGGTCGGCGCGAATGTCGCGGTTAAAGCCGTTGAACTCCGCTGTTCCCGCCACGCGCAAGCGGTCGGCGCCCAGGCGGCTGCTCACCAGCTTGGTTTCGTCGTCCAGCAGGCTGACCTGCGGTGCGCTCAAACGGCTTTGCTCGTCGTCCAAGTTCACGGTGATGGAGTAACCCTTGACCGGATACACGTTCACCCGGTCCCCCAGCTGGGCCGCAATGGCGCGGCTTGCGGTGCCTGCGCAGACCACCACGCCGTCAAAGCTGCGCTGCACGGTTTTTCCATCCGCCATGCTGGTGATGTGCACCTGCGCGCTGTCACGGCGCACGCTTTGCACCTCCTGCTCATACAAACACTCCACCCCCTGGCGCACGGCCGCTGCGGCC
Source organism: uncultured beta proteobacterium (assembly GCA_903928635.1). Classification (GTDB taxonomy): domain Bacteria; phylum Pseudomonadota; class Gammaproteobacteria; order Burkholderiales; family Burkholderiaceae_C; genus Allorhodoferax. The sequence goes on from CAIYRQ010000284.1 coordinate 5,854, forward strand.
ATGCCCATGGTGAATTTGTGGATGTCGCCGGTGGCGTCGCTTTCGGTGAAGTAGCCGCCGTAATAGGTGCCCGCCAGCGTGGGTTCGATGGCTTTCATTTCGGCCGGCGTCACCGCACGGCGATCCAGCCCCCCTTGGGCCAGCAGTTGGGAGACCCGTCCGGCATGGTCAAACCCCGCTTTGTCGCGGTAGATATGCAAAATGCCGCGCTCTTCCAGGTCGAAGTCCACGTTCTCTTTGGCTGCCCAGGCGAACAGGTGTTCGCGCGCCGCAATCGCCAGACGTGCGGTGGCTACGGTGTTGCGCTCGTAGTGGGGAATGTTGCCAATGAACTCGGCAAACCACGACAGCTTGTGCCAGCTGGGTTTGGGGTTGACCAGGAGGGGCGCGTCGGGACGCCAGATCCACTTCAGGCCTTTGAGCACCGTGCCAAAGTGGTTCCACACTTCGGCATTCGAGGCTGAAAGCTGGCCGCCGTTCGCAAACGAGGTTTCCATCGCGGCATAGCGATGGCGCTCTAGCAGGGTGACGGTAAAGCCGCGCAAAGCCAAGGCGTAGGCGGTGGTGACGCCGGTAATACCGCCGCCGATAACTGCAATTGTTTTCATGGTGAAGAGTCCAAAACGTCCATAGAAGGGGTTTGCGCGCCCGAATTGGCACTGCAAACGCCCCCTCTGTTTTGGACCTGAGAGATTCATCGGCACCACGCGGTGGGCGCGGTGCGACTTGCTCCTTCGGTGCAGCCGAACGACGTGAGGTTCGGACGCTCTTCAGAGATCAAGGTGGTGCCGGTCCTTTTGCCTGAGAGTTTCCGGGGCGGTTGCTCCTTCGGCGCCGACCCAAGCCTGCGCGGCATGGTCGGTCTCTCCCGGCACCACTGGCAATATGCCAGTCTGATCGGATCGCAAAAAAGGTTTTTTCACCCTGTTTCGCGACCCAGGTCAATTGTCCCACGAAAAATGGTCGCTGCTTCTGCCATGGGCCCAACCCGTCAAGGAGGCGATGCACAATGCCCCCACTCGTTGTTTTGCAATGCCCATGAAGTCTCAAAAATCTGCCTCTGTGCGCGTGGTGACCTACAACATCCACAAAGGCGTGCGCGGGGTGGGGGCAGGGCGCCGGCTGGAGATTCACAACCTAGGCCATGCGATTGCCCGCTTTGGTGCTGACCTGGTGTGTTTGCAGGAGGTGCGTAAGCTGCACCGGGGCGAAGAAAAGTTTTTTGCCCATTGGCCCAATGCGCCGCAAGCCGACTTTTTGGCGCCCGAAGGCTATACCGCCGTCTACCGCACCAACGCTATTACCAAGCACGGCGAGCATGGCAATGCCTTGCTCAGCCGCTGGCCGGTGCTGGCGCACCGCCATGAAGACATGTCGGACCACCGGTTTGAGCAACGCGGCTTGCTGCATTCGGAAGTGACCCTGCATGAGCAAACGGTGCATGTGCTGGTGGTGCACCTGGGCCTGTTGCGCGCGAGCCGCGTGCGCCAGTTGCAGCAGTTGTGCCGTTACATAGAGCGTGAAATTGCACCGGATGCGCCGCTGCTGGTCGCGGGGGACTTTAATGAATGGGGGACTGTGCTGGAGCGTGAGCTCGAAGTCGTAGGTTTGTCCACTTTGCGCAAGGCGGGCTGCGCAACTTTTCCCTCTCGCTTGCCCTTGTTGCAGCTGGACCATGTGTTTTCCCGTGGTTTGCGCGCACTGCGATTGGAGGTGCCGCGCGGCGCGCCGTGGGCCAAGTTGTCCGACCACCTGCCCTTGGTCGCTGAGTTTGAGCTGTTGCGTCCATCGTGAGCATGCGCACCGCCCACTTCAACCACCACCAACGGGTGCACTTGCTGCAAGGCGCGGTGGAGTTGTTTGCTGCCGTCATTGCAGCGGTGGACGCCAGCGTGACCGAGGTGCGCCTGGAGACCTATATCTTCCATTTCGACGCACAGGGCCAGCGGGTGGCCGATGCCTTGGTGCGTGCGGCAGAGCGGGGCGTATCGGTGTACCTGGTGGTGGACGGCATCGGTACGCCACCTCTGCCAACGGAGTGGGCGCAGCGCTTTGACGCGGCGGGCGTGCAATGGCACCGGTTTTTGCCCTTGGGCTACCTGGGTGTGTTTCGCCCCGGGCGCTGGCGCCGGCTGCACCGCAAATTGTGTGTGATCGACGATGCGGTGGCATTTTGTGGCGGTATCAATGTGCTTGATGACCGGGTCGATCCGCACTACGGTGCGCTGTCCTCGCCGCGATTCGACTTTGCGGTGCAGGTGCACGGTGCACTGGCGCTCGAAGTCAAGCAGGCGATGGAGCAGTTTTGGGCTCGTTTGGAGCTGTCCCGCCATGTCGAGAGTCTGCGGTCGCCGAAAGTCCGGCGCTTGATTTTGCAGGCCGCTCCCCACCCGGTGGTACCGCACCCCGTACCACAGCCCCATGCCCACGCGCCTGGCGAAAGTGTCTGGGCTGCGCTGGTGTTGCGCGACAACCTGCTGCATCGCAGCCGCATTGAACAGGTGTACCGCAAAGCCATTGCCGATGCACGCCATGAAGTGTGGATTGCCAGCGCCTACTTCGTGCCCGGTCGCAAGCTGCGCCACGCCCTGGTGCACGCCGCGCGGCGCGGTGTGCGGGTGCGCGTGTTGCTGCAGGGACGCTACGAGTACTTCATGCAGTACCACGGCGCCCGCACCGTTTATGCCGAATTGATGCAAGCGGGTGTCGAGATTTATGAGTACACCGGCGGCTTTTTGCACGCCAAAGTGGCCGTGGTGGACCAGCGCTGGGCTACCGTGGGTTCGTCCAATCTGGATCCCTTGAGTCTGCTGCTGGCGCGCGAGGCCAACGTGGTGGTGCGCGACGGTCCGTTTTCCAAGCAACTGCGCGGCCACCTGCTGGAAGCGGCAGAACTTCAATCCACCCGGGTGGACCCCGAAGCCTACGCCCACCGCAGCAGCTGGCAGCGCAGCATGGACCTGGTGGCCCTGGGTGCGATGCGGGTGGTCTTGTTTTTGATTGGCCGTAGCTATTGAAATTTAGGCGAAATGCTATTAAAAGAATAGCAAGCATCCCAATGCTGGTATAGCAAAAGCTTGATTTATAGGGCTATTCAAACGCTGGTAACATGCTCTGCTGACATTCAAATCACCCCAATTTATGACCTCATCCGAAGACGACGTTGGAACCCCGGTTTCCGTCAAAATCCGAGAGCGCGTTCTGGCCGCGCGCAAGCGATTCAACGCCAATGACAATATCGCCGAATTTGTGCAGCCCGGTGAACTCGCTGCCTTGCTCGACGAAGTCGAAGTCAAGATGCAAGGCGTGCTTGACAGCCTGGTGATTGACACCGACAACGACCACAACACCAGCAACACCGCCCGTCGGGTGGCCAAGATGTACCTCAACGAGGTGTTTCGTGGCCGCTACGTGCCGCCTCCTGCCATCACCGAATTCCCCAATGCAGAGCATTTGAACGAGCTCATGATCGTCGGACCCATCACGGTGCGCAGCGCCTGCAGCCACCACTTTTGCCCGGTGATTGGTCAAATCTGGATCGGCGTGTTGCCTAATGAGCACACCAATGTGATTGGTCTGAGCAAGTACGCGCGCCTGGCCGAGTGGGTCATGGGCCGGCCCCAGATTCAAGAAGAGGCCGTGGTGCAACTCGCGGACCTGATCCAAGAGAAAACCCAGCCCGACGGCTTGGCCATCGTCATGGAGGCCAGTCACTTTTGCATGTCCTGGCGTGGCGTAAAGGACATGGACAGCAAAATGATCAACTCAGTCATGCGCGGTGCGTTCCTGAAAGACTCTAATCTGCGCCGGGAGTTTCTGGCGCTTCTCCCCAAGAAAGGCTAACCATGCTCGTCCGTTTGCTTTATGCCAGCCGCGCCGTGGACCCCGCAGCGGTGGCGATTGATGAAATTTTGGCTAAATCGCGCCAGGGAAACCCCAGTTCCGGCATCACCGGCATACTTTGCTATGGCGGTGGCATCTTCTTGCAGGCCATCGAAGGCGGTCGCAACGCGGTGAGCGAGCTCTACGGTCACATCCAGCGTGACCCGCGCCACAAAGATGTGGTGCTGATGCACTACGAAGAAATTTCTGAGCGTCGCTTCAGCGGTTGGACCATGGGGCAGGTCAATATGTCCAAAATCAACGCCAGTATCTTGCTCAAATATGCTGAGAAGCCCGAGCTCGATCCTTACAGCGTGTCGGGCAAAGTGTCGCTGGCGCTCTTGGAAGAGCTGATGGCCACGGCCTCCATTATCGGACGCGCCTAAATTCCTCTCCGAACTGAGACTGGCGCGCCGGTGGGGCAGGTCCCGCTGCTGGGCTGCGATTTCTCCAGCGCCCCGAGCCGACGCAAGCACATCGTGCTGGCATGGGGCCTGTGCGACGGACAGCGCGTTCGCGTCACGCAGCTGCAGTCCGTCACGAGCCTTCCCGAATTTTTGACCGTCCTGCGAAGTGCGCCGCGTTGGGTGGGGGGCTTCGATATGCCTTTCGGCCTTCCGCGCGAATTGGTCCAGACTTTGGGCTGGCCTCTGCAATGGCAGGAATGCATAGGCCATTACGCGGCACTCTCTCGCGCAGAAATCCGCTCCCAATTTGCCGCGTTTTGCGACGGGCGCCCCGTGGGCGGCAAGTTTGCCCATCGTGCGACGGATCTGCCTGCAGGATCGAGTTCGTCCATGAAGTGGGTCAATCCGCCGGTGGCTTATATGCTGCACGCAGGTGTACCGCTGCTGCTGGAGGCGGGGGCCTATTTCCCTGGATTGCAGCCGGCACCGTCGCAGGTCATTCGTGTGGCCCTGGAAGCCTATCCGGGCATGCTGGCGCGCGAGGTCTTGGGCAGTCGAAGCTACAAAAGCGATGACCGCGCCAAGCAGACGCCGGAGCGCCTGATTGCGCGCAAAGACCTGGTCAATGCGCTCGAGTTGGGCCAATCGCGC
>CAIYRQ010000285.1 GCA_903928635.1 uncultured beta proteobacterium
ATCGTCCACCGACACCAAACCAATGCGCGTAAACCCCATGCTCTGCAGTTGCTTGATCGCTTTTTCCGATTCGCGCTGGTAGGGTGTGCGCACATTGAAGACATACTTTTGAACCGGATCGTGCAGCACCATGGCGCCTGTAGAGGGGGCCACCAAAGGCACGCCGTGTTGCTCCAACAGCGGCAGCAGGGCCACGTTATGCGGCGTACCACGGGTCAAAAACAAGGCCAGCACCTTGTGCTCTTCCATCAGTTTTCTGCCGTTTTCCCATGAGAGCTTGGGATCAAACTGGTCATCCAAAGAAATCAAATCAATGCTCTGCCCATGGACGCCGCCCTTGGCGTTGATCGCGTCGATGTACAGCAGCGCTCCCGCCGTGGTCTCTTTGGTGGTGGCGCTTACCGGGCCCGTGAAGCCTGCGGTTTGACCGATGCGAATTTGGGCGGTGCTCACAGAAACGGCACCTGCCATGAATGCCCAAAGACCCACGTTGAAGAATTTATTCATCCCCGATTTCCTCAATTTATTGCAGAGACTTCCTCACTTCATGTTACCTATATATTAATTAAATTGGAAAGTATTTAAAAGCTACTATTCTGTGCTGAAGCACAATGGCCGCACATTTTGAAAGTTGCTATGAATCAGCCCACCCTTCCCCGTTACGACGGCCTAAGCCGACTGCTCCACTGGGCGACGGCCATCACGGTACTCATCGCGTTCGTGCTGGGGCCAGAGCACTTTGGGCGCTTGTTCCGCAATGGCATCGACCCCGCCACCCGTATCGACGTCGTCTGGCATGAGTCGCTGGGGCTGCTGGTGTTCGCATTGACTGCTGTGCGTCTCCTATGGCTCACTCTGCGCCCTGCAGCGCCGCACATTGCCATGGCAGCTTGGATGCGCAAAGCCAGCACGATCACACACCGCGTGCTGTGGATATTGCTGCTGCTGGTTCCAGTGACTGCGATCATGGCTCTGGGCAGCGAAGCGCATCCGATGACCTTGCTGGGCGGCTTACGCTTTGAGGGGTTTTCCGCCATCGCCCAGTGGCCAATCGCCGAAACCGCAGATTGGGGTGACGTGCACAAAGTGCTTGCCGACGCCCTGGTATGGATCGCAGGCCTGCATGCGGCTGGTGCGATCTACCACGGCGTGGCGCTCAAAGATGGTGTGCTGGCATCCATGCTACCCATCAAGGGCATCCGCTGAGCCCAGGCCAAAAAAAAAGCACCTAGCGTCTCCGCGAAGTGCTTGATTTATACGAAATGTAGACACGCAAATCATGGCTGCCAAAGTCGACACAGTAACTTCGCGTGATGCGTTGAAAGCGCAGCATGCCCCCTTCTGGCAAAAAAAATTCGTGGTTGACTTTGGGGGCGCCAATGAAAAAGCTGTCCTTGGTATGCCAGAGCGGAGCTTTCCAACGGGCAAAGTTATGTGACGATCACATCCTCTGCGCAGTGGTCGTCAGTCCCGGGGGTCGCCATTGAAATAAAGTGCTGAAGGCCAGAGGCCTTGAGCTGGGGCTAATCAACAAATCGTCTATCGTGTTGATCTTGCTCGCCGGAATATCAATTTCCGAAAAAGCGGCCAACCATTCATTAGTCGTTCTCTATGGCAGGACGCGAGCCATCTGCTCATAAGGCCGGTGTGCGTTCTCACGACAGAAGCGAACGGAAGGCCTTAGCAGATGGCGACTTGACTACTCGCCTGTTCGGAGCTTAAGGGCTCAGTGCCGCCTGTCTGAAACAATTGGGTCAAGCCGTTCTCCGTGCAGCAATGCCAAAGGCGAGCGCCAGTAAATGGCAACGTTGTGCACCGGGTCAAGCACAATCTTGGTTGCCCAGGCCAGGCCGCACTGCGGCCCACGAAGCAGAAAAAGATGTATGGTGCGAAAGCAGATGCCGCCCGTGCCCAAAGCCAACCACGCCAAACCCACATCGTGCCAATAGCCAGCCGCACCGCGGGCGGGTTCAATCAGGCCGAACAAGGAGGGCGACAAATACAGCGCGAGGGGCAAGGCCAACCAAACGCTGATCAATATCGCTTTGCGGCGCATGTTGTAGCCCACCTTGATGGCCTCTTTGTGCGCGTCCGACACGCCGTTGATGGCGTCAAAGCCGCGTGGCTCGAAAAAGATGTGGCCCGACTGGCGCGTCACCATGCCAAACAACCACCCCACGATGCCTGCTGCCGCAGGATCCACGAACAACAAACCATAGGCGACCAAGAAGCTCAGGGCGCTGATCAGGTGTAGCGTCTGGTTGATCCTGCTTTGGTGGTAATAGCGATGGTCATCCCATTGCAATGTCCGCACTTGGTCAATAAATTTCTGCATGTCAGGTTCCTTCAAAGAAAGTAGGTGTGACCTGACTGTCCAGTCCGCGGATGACTGGATTTTGTGGTTTCGATGACTTTTTGGTGACTCGCGCCAGCTGTTTGATTCAGGTCAAGTGGCGCCAACATCAGCAGCGGCGGGGGAAAGGCCTACTTCTGCCGCCGTCGCGTCAACGTCCCCTAACCCGTGCCCCATCCTGCAACTTACTGTCCGGGTAGACCTCCACCTGGGTGCCCGGCGCTAGGGGGCAACTGTGGCAGGCGTCTAGGCCGTTCCGGCTGCGGCTGCGGCTATTTCCAGCGGCAAATCAGTAGTGGGGGTGCTATTCGCTTCAGATGCTGGCAAATACATACCGGTAATGGCTTGCGGTGGACGGCGGTGTTAGCGTGGAAACTGGTAGCTATGGGGACGCTCCGAAGGTCAAACTGACCGCATAGGCGCTTTGAGGCGCCGTTGAACTTTCACGCGGGATCTGCGCCCCTACTACGAAAGTCTGACCTGCCCCACATAAACCGTACCAGCGCAGTGTGCAATGAAGTCATCCAAACGCAGTTCACCAGCGCGTCAATACTTCGCTACTGTTCGCCGTTGAATTAGACACTTATTAGACACCAGCCAAAAAAAAGCACCTAGCGTCGCCGCTAAGTGCTTGATTTATAACCAATAAATGGTGGGCAGTACAAGTTTCGAACTTGTGACCCCTGCAGTGTGAATGCAGTGCTCTACCCCTGAGCTAACCGCCCTGAATTGGGATCAGGAAAGCCTGAGATTATACGGTTTTTTTGAGGGCTTTCAGGCAGGCTCACGCCACTTCGTTTTTCCGCCGCTGGCTTTGTCAAGTTCGGTCAACACGGTGGCATGCGCCGTCAGCTCGGAATCGTTGGCTGCTATCACCTGCAGCACCAGGGAATGCAAGTCCACCCGCTCCACCACGGCGCCGGGCTCTTGCGGATCGGACGTGTCCATCAGCAGCGCGTCTTGACCCCGGGTCATGTTGATGTAAACCTCGGCCAGCAGCTCGGCGTCGAGCAGCGCGCCGTGCAGGCTGCGGCCTGAGTTGTCCACCTCGAGGCGTGCGCACAGCGCGTCCAGGCTGTTGCGCTTGCCGGGGAACATTTCCTTGGCCAGTACCAGCGTGTCGATGACTCCGCTGGCATGGTCCTTCAGGGGGGGGCGGCCGAGTAAGGACAACTCTTTGTTCAGAAAGCCCAGGTCAAACGGCGCGTTGTGGATGATCAATTCGGCATCGCTCACGAACTGCAAAAATTCATCCGCCACTTCGGCAAAGCGCGGCTTGTCTTGCAAGAACTCGGTGGTGATGCCGTGGATGCGCAACGCGTCTTCGTGGCTGTCGCGATCGGGGTTGAGGTAGAGGTGCAGCGTGTTGCCGGTCAGCTTGCGGTTGACCAGTTCGACGCAGCCGATTTCGATCACGCGGTCGCCCTGCTCAGGGAACAGACCCGTGGTTTCGGTGTCCAGAAATATTTGGCGCATGGTGCCCGAAGCTTAATGGTTCTCTTTGGCGTGGTTGATCGAGTACTTGGGTATCTCAACCGTTACGTCTTGCTGCGCAAGAATGGCCTGGCAACTCAAACGAGAGTTGGGCTCCAGGCCCCATGCGCGGTCCAACAAATCTTCTTCTTCCTCTTCGGCAGGGTTCAAGGACGCCAAACCGGCGCGCACGATGACGTGGCAGGTAGTGCAGGCACAGCTCATGTCGCAGGCGTGCTCAATGGCAATGTGGTTTTCGAGCAAGGCCTCGCAAATCGAGGTGCCGGCGCTGGCGCGAATCTCGGCGCCCTGCGGGCAGTATTCAGCGTGCGGAAGTATTTTGATGATGGGCATAACGTGCTTACATGGAGGCGATATTTTTGCCGGATAGCGCTTGGGCAATGCCCCGGTTCATGCGCTGGGCGGCGAAGGCTTCGGTGGCCTGGGCCAGGGCTTTGGTTTGGGCTTCAATCAGAGCTGCGTCATCGCTTGCCGCCGCAGCGTGCAGTCCTTCAATGGCGGCGTCAATCTCCTGACGCTCTGCGCTTTGCAGCAAATCACCATCGGCGTCCAAGGCACTTTGGGTCGCTAGGATCATGCGCTGGGCATCGACCCGGGCTTCCACCACCGAGCGGGCACGCATATCGGCCTCGGCAGTCGAGAAGCTGCTTTGCAGCATCTCCGCAATTTGTTCGTCACTCAAACCGTAGGACGGCTTCACGGCGATGTTTGCTTCGACACCGCTGACCTGCTCGCGCGCAGCAACACTGAGCAATCCATCCGCATCCACTGTGAAAGTCACCCGAATGCGCGCCGCGCCCGCCACCATGGGTGGAATGCCGCGCAGCTCGAAGCGCGCCAGGCTGCGACAGTCAGCCACCAGATCGCGCTCGCCCTGCACCACATGCAGTGCCAGCGCGGTTTGGCCGTCTTGGTAGGTGGTGAAGTCTTGCGCCATGGCCGTGGGAATGGTTTGGTTGCGCGGCACGATGCGCTCCACCAGCCCGCCCATGGTCTCAATGCCCAAGGACAGCGGGATCACGTCCAGCAGCAACAAATCGTTGGCAGACGCATTGCCCGCCAGCTGGTTGGCCTGAATCGCAGCGCCCAGCGCCACCACCTCGTCCGGGTTCAGATTGGTTAGCGGCGTCTGGCCGAAGAATTCGCCGACGGCGGTTTGGATGTGCGGCATGCGGGTGGAGCCGCCCACCATCACCACGCCTTGAATATCGTCCTTACCCAGCTGGCTGTCGCGCAGCACTTTGCGCAAGGCTTGCAGCGTGCGGGCTGTCAGCGGTGCGACCGTCGCCTCAAACTCAGTGCGATTCACCGACAGGTCGATGCGGCAACCTTCCAATTGCAATTCGACCGGTGCAATCAGCTCGTCGGTCAGCGCCTCTTTGCACGCGCGCGCAGCGCTCAACAGTGCCGCTTGGTCTTCGGGGCTGGCAATGCTTTGGCCACTTTGGGCAAGGATCCAATCGGCCAGGGCACGGTCGTAATCGTCACCGCCGAGCGCAGAGTCGCCGCCGGTGGCCAGCACCTCAAATACGCCAGCGCTCAGGCGCAAAATGGAAATATCAAAGGTGCCGCCGCCCAGATCATAGACCGCGTACACGCCCTCGGACGCATTGTCCAAACCATAGGCAATGGCAGCGGCGGTGGGTTCGTTGATCAGGCGCAAAACGTTCAGTCCCGCCAGCTGCGCTGCGTCTTTGGTCGCCTGGCGCTGTGCGTCGTCAAAGTAGGCCGGCACGGTGATCACTGCGCCATACACATCGTCGTTGAAGCTGTCTTCGGCCCGAAAGCGCAAGGTGGCCAGAATTTCTGCACTCACCTCGACCGGGCTTTTCTCGCCAGCGAGCGTTTGCACCTTTACCATGCCAGGGCCCGCCACCAGGCTGTAGGGCAAGCGGTCGGCGTGCGCAATATCGGCCAAACCGCGGCCCATCAGGCGTTTGACCGACGCAATGGTGTTGCCGGGGTCTGTGGTTTGGTGGGCCAAAGCGTCAAAGCCAATCTGGCGGCGCCGGGCATCGAGGTAGCGCACCACGCTGGGCAAGATGACACGCCCTTCGCCATCGGGCAGGCACTCGGCCACGCCGTTGCGCACGGCGGCCACCAGCGAATGCGTGGTGCCCAGGTCAATGCCCACGGCAATGCGCCGCTGGTGCGGATTGGGCGACTGACCGGGTTCGGAAATTTGCAATAAGGCCATGGGAATTCAGGCAAGCGCGTCCAGGCGCTGGTTCAAGTCGTGAACAAATTTGTCAATAAACATCAGGCAGCGCACCGGCAAGACCGCCGATGCGAAATCCTGCTGATTGTCGATGAGCGCGGCGCACTCTTGCATCAAATTGGCCTTGCTGCTTTGCACCGAGCTCAGCAGCGCCTCCAAGTCCGCCTCGGTGTGCGCCTCGTCGAGCGCTTCGCGCCACTCGATTTGCTGCATCAAAAAGCTGCCGGGCATGGCGGTGTTGCTGTGGGCGTTAATAGGCTGTCCATGCAGCTCGCACAGGTAGGCGGCACGCGCGAGCGGGTCTTTGAGGCGGCGGTAGGCTTCGTTGATGCGCACCGACCACTGCATCGCCACGCGCTGTGCGGCAGCACCTTGCGCTGCAAACTTGTCGGGGTGGGCCTGCGCTTGCAAATGCTTCCATTGCGCATCGATGGCGGCACTGTCCTGCGCAAACTGCGGCGTCAGGCCAAACAGCGCAAAGTCGTCGGATTGCAGGTTCACAGAGCGGCCGTTACACCCGGAAGGACTCGCCGCAGCCGCACTTGTCGCGCTCGTTGGGGTTGTTGAAGCGAAAGCCTTCGTTCAAGCCTTCGCGCACAAAATCCAACTCGGTACCGTCGATATAGGCCAGGCTTTTCGGGTCCACCAGCACCTTGACGCCGTGGCCTTCAAACACCACGTCCTCGGGTGCGAGCTCGTCCACATACTCCAGCTGGTAGGCCAGTCCCGAGCAGCCGGTGGTTTTGACGCCCAGGCGCACGCCCACGCCCTTGCCGCGTTTGGCGAGGTAGCGGTTGACGTGCCGTGCAGCGGCTTCGGTCAGAGAAACGGCCATATCAGTTCAGGTGCTTTTTCTTGTAATCGTCCACGGCGGCCTTGATGGCGTCTTCGGCCAGGATGGAGCAATGGATCTTGACCGGTGGCAGCGCCAGCTCTTCGGCGATTTGGCTGTTCTTCAACGCCGCTGCTTCGTCCAGAGTTTTGCCCTTGACCCATTCGGTCACCAGCGAGCTCGACGCGATGGCCGAGCCACAGCCGTAGGTCTTAAAACGCGCGTCTTCGATCACACCGGTGAGCGGGTTCACTTTGATTTGCAGCTTCATCACGTCGCCGCAGGCGGGCGCACCCACCATGCCGGTGCCCACCGAGTCGTCGCCTTTTTCAAAGCTGCCGACGTTGCGGGGGTTTTCGTAGTGGTCAATCACTTTTTCTGAATAAGCCATGGCGTTTCTACCTTTTCAATACGTCGTAATCGGTGGCGGGCAGCGGACTAGTGCGCGGCCCACTGGATGGTGGAGATGTCGATGCCCTCTTGGTACATGTCCCACAAGGGGCTCAGGTCGCGCAACTTGGCGACATTGAGCTTGATGGTTTCCACCGCGTAGTCGATTTCCGCCTCGGTGGTCCAGCGCCCTATGGTCATGCGCAGGCTGCTGTGGGCCAGCTCATCGCTGCGACCCAATGCCCGCAGCACATAGCTCGGCTCCAGACTGGCCGAGGTGCAGGCCGAGCCCGAAGACACCGCCAAGCCCTTGATACCCATGATGAGCGACTCACCTTCCACATAGTTGAAACTGATGTTCAGGTTGTGGGGCACACGGTGCTCAAGGTTGCCGTTGACAAACACCTGCTCCATGTCGGTCAAACCGTCGAGCAAACGTTTTTGCAAGGCACGCGCCTTGGCAACGTCTTGCGCCATTTCGAGTTTGGCCAAACGAAACGCTTCGCCCATGCCCACACACTGGTGCGTGGGCAAGGTGCCGCTGCGCATGCCGCGTTCATGACCACCGCCATGCATTTGGGCTTCCAAGCGCACACGTGGTTTACGACGCACGTACAGAGCGCCAATGCCTTTGGGGCCGTAGGTTTTGTGTGAGGCCAGGCTCATCAAATCGACAGGCAGTGTCTGCATGTCAATCTCGACCTTACCGGTCGATTGCGCGGCATCCACATGGAAGATGATGCCTTTGTCACGGCACAACTGACCAATCGCCGTGATGTCTTGAATCACGCCAATTTCGTTGTTCACGTGCATCACGCTGATCAAAATCGTGTCAGGGCGAATAGCGGCTTTGAGCACATCCATGTTCAACATGCCGTCTTCTTGCACATCGAGGTAGCTCACCTCAAAACCTTGACGCTCCAACTCACGCATGGTATCGAGCACAGCCTTATGCTCGGTCTTGACCGTGATCAGGTGATTGCCTTTGGACTTGTAAAAATGCGCCGCACCTTTCAAAGCCAAGTTGTTGGACTCCGTGGCGCCTGAGGTCCAGACGATTTCACGTGGATCGGCGCCAATCAAGGCGGCCACGTCGGCCCGGGCTTTTTCAACAGCTTCTTCGGCCGCCCAACCCCAAGCGTGGCTGCGCGATGCGGGGTTGCCAAAGCTCTCACGCAACCATGGAATCATGGCGTCGACCACGCGTGGGTCAACGGGGTTGGTTGAAGCGTAGTCGAGATATATCGGA
>CAIYRQ010000286.1 GCA_903928635.1 uncultured beta proteobacterium
AAGACAAGATCCGCAAGATCATGAAGATCGCCAAAGAGCCGATCTCGATGGAAACCCCGATCGGTGACGACGACGACAGCCACCTGGGCGACTTCATTGAAGACGGCGCCAACACCGCACCCATGGAAGCGGCAATGCAAGCCGGTCTGCGCGATGTGGTCAAAGACATTCTGGACAGCCTCACGCCACGCGAAGCCAAGGTGCTGCGCATGCGCTTTGGTATTGAGATGGCCAGCGACCACACTTTGGAAGAAGTGGGCAAGCAGTTTGACGTGACGCGCGAGCGCATCCGGCAGATCGAAGCCAAGGCACTGCGCAAGCTCAAGCACCCCAGCCGCAGTGACAAGCTGCGCAGCTTCACCGACACGCTGTAACACCGTGGCTGAGCAAGCCTCTGCAAGCGGACAGCCTTACGTCCTGGCAGGCGTCATGGGCTGGCCGGTGGCGCATTCGCGCTCGCCGCTGATCCATGGGCATTGGATTGCCGAGAGAGGTCTGCGCGGCGCCTATGTGCAACTGCCGGTGCGCCCCGAAGATTTGGCAGACGCCTTGCGCAGCCTGCCCAAGCTGGGCTTTGCCGGATGCAATTTGACGATTCCGCACAAGGTCGCGGCCCTGGCGATCGTCGACCGGGTGGAGCCGCTGGCCCAGCGCATAGGCGCGGTCAATACGGTGGTGGTGGAGGCCGATGGCAGCCTCACCGGAAGAAACACCGACGCCTATGGCTTTTTGCAAAGCCTGCGCGAAGCGCAGCCTGGCTGGCAAGCCAGGTCAGGGCCTGCACTGGTTGTCGGCGCAGGCGGCGCGGCCAGGGCGGTCGTGGCTGCGTTGCTGGACGCAGGCGTGCCCGAAATACGCCTGTGCAACCGCAGCATCGACAAAACCCAGGCATTGGCGCACGACTTTGGCACCAAGGTGCAGGTGCTACCCTGGGATCAGCGCAGCCAGGCCTTGTCAGACATCGCCTTGCTGGTCAACACCACCAATCAAGGCATGCACGGCCAAAGCGCGCTGGACTTGGCGCTCGACGGCTTGGCACCCCAAGCGGTGGTGTGCGACATTGTTTACGTACCCCGCCTCACCCCCTTGCTGGCCGATGCTTTGGCGCGCGGCAACCCGGTGGTTTATGGCTTGGGCATGCTGATTCACCAGGCACGTCCTGCCTTTGAAGCGTGGTTTGGCGTGCTGCCTGGCCCCTCGCCCGCACTGCTGGACGCAGTGCAAGCCACCTTGTAAGCCTTCCTACAAAGCACACGCACCAGCCATGAGCACAGCCAGCATCAGCGCGTTTGCAAACACCGTGGGCCAGTTGCTGGGCTTGCTGGAGTCGCGCTACGCCATGCGGGTGCTTTGGGCCTTGCGCGACGGCCACCCCCAAACCTTTCGCCTGTTGCAGGACTCGGTGGGTGGCATTACGCCCAACACGCTGAACTCCCGTATCAAAGAACTGCGGGCCGCTGGCTTGATGACCCACGACGGCAACGGCTATGCGCTGACCGCGCTGGGTGCCGACCTGCTGCGGCGCCTGGGTGACTTGCAAGGCTTTGCCAACAAATGGGTTGCCAGTCTGCCCACCACCGCCTGAATTTTTCGCTTTTTTTCTCACTCACTTGAAAGATCTCACCATGCAAACCTCTCTCTCTGGCCTGCAATTTTTGGATACCGTTGTCGGTGACGGCGAACAAGCCGTGGTCGGTAAACACGTGACCGTGCACTACACCGGCTGGCTGTTTAACGATGGCGTACAGGGTGAAAAATTCGACTCCAGCAAAGACCGCAACGACCCCTTTGTGTTCCGTCTGGGCGCCGGTCAGGTGATTCAGGGCTGGGACGAAGGCGTGGCCGGCATGAAAGTGGGCGGTAGCCGCACCCTGATCATTCCAGCCTCGCTGGGCTATGGCGCGCGCGGCGCCGGTGGCGTGATTCCACCCAACGCGACCCTGAAGTTCGACGTCGAACTGCTGGGCACCTGAAGCCCCCATGCGCCGGTGGTGGAAGCGCGCCCTTGAAAAGGCGCAACGCAGCCCCACCTCCGGTGCAGACGCGCTCAGGCGCCTTGCCCATCCGTTTGCTTTTTTCCAAAAATCCATGTCCGACAACGCATCCCCCCAAGATCCCGGCGCAGCCGCTCCCCACGACAACGCTGCTGCAGCGCCCCTGACCGAAGCCGATCAACTCGCCCAGGTTCAGACCGAACTCGCCCTGCTGCAAGCCAAGTCCGCCGATTTGGCCGACCAGTTCCTGCGGGCCAAGGCCGATGCGGAAAACGCCCGCCGCCGAGCCGAAGACGAAGTGTCAAAGGCGCGCAAGTTTGCGCTGGAGAGTTTTGCCGAGAGCTTGCTGCCTGTGGCCGATAGCCTGGAAGCGGGTCTGGCCATTAAAGACGCCACGGTCCAGCAAATCAATGAAGGTGCCCAAGCCACCCTGCGCCAACTGGTGGCCGCGCTGGAGCGCAACAAGGTCATTGCCATCAACCCAACCGCGGGTACCAAGTTCGACCCCCACCACCACCAGGCCATCAGCGTGGTGCCGTCCGAGCACGAGGCCAACACCGTGGTGACGGTGCTGCAAAAAGGCTATTTGATTGCCGAACGCGTGCTGCGCCCCGCGCTGGTGACGGTTTCCGCACCCAAATAAGGCATTTTGTGGCGTGCAGGGGGCTTGAATCCCCGAAGAGCGCCCCTAATTGCTTGTTATCCAATTTTTTGAATCAGCAGGAGTTCCATCATGGGAAGAATCATCGGTATTGACTTGGGCACCACCAACAGCTGCGTGGCCGTCATGGAAGGCAACACGGCCAAAGTGATCGAAAACGCCGAAGGCGCGCGTACCACCCCGTCCATCATTGCCTACCAGGAAGACGGCGAAGTGCTGGTCGGCGCATCCGCCAAGCGCCAGTCCGTGACCAACCCGAAAAACACGCTGTACGCGGTCAAACGCCTGATCGGGCGCAAGTTTTCTGAAAAAGAAGTGCAAAAAGACATCGACCTGATGCCTTACAAAATTGCCGCCGCCGACAACGGCGACGCCTGGGTCGAAGTACGTGGCAACCGCCTGGCACCCCAACAGGTCAGCGCTGACATTCTGCGCAAGATGAAAAAGACCGCTGAGGACTACCTTGGCGAAGAAGTGACCGAAGCGGTGATTACCGTGCCGGCCTACTTCAACGACGCGCAACGCCAAGCCACCAAAGACGCAGGCCGCATTGCCGGTTTGGACGTCAAGCGCATCATCAACGAGCCCACCGCTGCCGCCCTGGCCTTTGGCCTGGACAAGAACGAAAAGGGCGACCGCAAGATCGCCGTGTACGACTTGGGTGGCGGCACGTTTGACGTGTCCATCATCGAGATCGCCGACGTCGATGGCGAAAAGCAATTTGAAGTGCTGTCCACCAATGCTGCAAAACTGTATGGCTTATTTCCCAAAAAGGGCACCATCGTCGTGGGGTCGGATGCCGATCTAGTGATTTGGGATTTGGGTATCTCTAAAACC
>CAIYRQ010000287.1 GCA_903928635.1 uncultured beta proteobacterium
ACGACCAAGGCCAGCATGGCTTCGGCAATAGGCGTAGCGCGTATGCCGACACAGGGGTCGTGGCGGCCTTTGGTCACCACCTCGGTGGCCTGGCCTTGAACATCAATGGACGCACGCGGTGTCAGGATGGAGCTGGTGGGCTTGATGGCGATGCTGACTTCCAGGTCTTGACCGGTGCTGATACCGCCCAATACGCCACCCGCGTTGTTGCTCAAAAAGCCTTGTGGAGACAGCGAATCGCCATGGGTGCTACCGCGTTGGGCCACACTGGCAAAGCCCGCACCGATCTCAACGCCTTTCACGGCGTTGATGCCCATCATCGCGTAGGCAATATCGGCATCCAATTTGTCAAACAAGGGCTGGCCCAGGCCCACCGGCATACGCGACGCACAAACGCGAATGCGCGCGCCGCAGGAGTCGCCCGACTTGCGCAGCGCGTCCATGTAGTCTTCTAGCGCCTGGGTATCGGCGACCGGTGCGAAAAAGGGGTTGTTCGGGACGTGGTGCCAGCCTTCAAAGCCCACAGCCATGTCACCCACCTGGGTCATGCAACCGCGAAATTCGGTTCCGAAATGTTCTTTGAGCCATTTTTTGGCCACCGCACCGGCAGCGACCATGGGCGCGGTCAAACGCGCGGACGACCGGCCGCCGCCACGGGGGTCGCGGATGCCGTATTTTTGGAAATAGCTGTAATCCGCGTGACCCGGCCGGAAGGTTTCCAGGATATTGCCGTAGTCCTTGCTGCGCTGGTCGGTGTTTTGAATCAGCAGCGCAATCGGTGTGCCGGTGGTTTTGCCCTGGTAGACGCCGCTGAGGATTTGTACTGCGTCGGGTTCGTTGCGTTGGGTGACAAAACGGCTGGTGCCGGGGCGTCGGCGGTCCAAGTCGTGCTGGATGTCAGCCTCGCACAAGTCCATGCCCGGCGGGCAGCCGTCGATCACGCAGCCAATGGCCGGGCCGTGGGATTCACCAAAGTTGGTGACTGCGAATAAGGTGCCGAAGGTATTGCCGCTCATGGGAGCATTATCCCTGAGGGCCAGGCCTGCCCCGAGAGGCCTTTAGGCGGGTTTGTCGCCCTCTTCCTGGCCGGGCCAGTCGCGGATGTAGGCCTTGAGCATTTTGTTTTCAAAATTTTGGCTGTCCACCACGGCTTTGGCTACGTCGTAGAAGCTGATGACGCCCATCAACATGCGCTTGTCCATGACCGGCATATAGCGGGCGTGACGGTCCAGCATCATGCGGCGCACCTCGTCCATTTCGGTTTCCATGGTGCAGGTCAGCGGCGCATCGTCCATGGCGGTGCGAACCAGCATGGTGCCCAGCGAGCCCTTGTTTTTGACCACCGCCTGAATCACCTCGCGAAAGGTCAACATGCCCACCAGGTCGCCGTGCTCCATGACCACCAGCGAGCCAATGTCGCGCTCGGCCATCAAATGGGCGGCTTGGGACAGGGCTTCGTCGGGATGGGCCGTAAACAGCGTTCCGCCCTTGACACGCAAAATATCGCTGACTTTCATGGGGTTTCCTCTCGCTGGCTGGGTGGCGCGCACTGCGCCGGTAACAATTTGCGCTTGAATATAGCCCACAATGGGCCATGCCAACCACTTCTATGCACGGAGAAAACGCCCATGACCGGCTATGCTGACCCCGGATTTGACACCCTGGCCTTGCACGCAGGCGCCAGCCCCGACGCCACTGGCGCGCGGGCGGTGCCGATTCACCTCACCACTTCCTTCGTGTTTGAGTCCAGCGACCAAGCGGCGTCACTGTTCAACCTCGAGCGCGCAGGCCACGTCTACAGCCGCATTAGCAACCCGACCAACGCGGTTCTCGAGCAGCGCGTCTCTGCCTTGGAAGGTGGCATCGGCGCCATCACCACCGCCAGCGGCCAGGCGGCCTTGCACCTGGCCATTTGCACGCTCATGGGCGCGGGTTCGCACATCGTTGCGTCCACGGCCTTGTATGGCGGCTCGCACAACCTGCTGCACTACACGCTCAAGCGGTTTGGCATCGACACCACTTTCGTGAACCCCAACGATATTGACGCGTGGCGCGCTGCGGTGCGGCCCAACACCAAGCTGTTTTTCGGTGAAACGGTGGGCAATCCGGGACTCGACGTGTTGGACATCGCCTCTGTGAGTGCCATCGCCCACGACCACGGTGTGCCGCTGCTGGTGGACTCCACTTTGACGTCCCCGTGGCTGATCAAACCCTTCGACCATGGCGCAGACCTGGTCTACCACTCTGCCACCAAATTTTTGTCCGGCCACGGCACGGTCGTGGGCGGTGTGGTAGTGGATTCAGGGGCGTTTGACTGGGAAAAGTCGGGCAAATTTGCCGAGCTCAGCCAGGTGTATGCCGGTTTTCACAACATGGTGTTCAGTGAGGAAAGCACCGTGGGTGCCTTTTTGCTGCGTGCGCGGCGCGAGGGTCTGCGTGACTTTGGCGCCTGCATGAGCCCGCACACCGCCTGGCTGATTTTGCAAGGCATTGAAACCCTGCCGCTGCGCATGGCGCGTCACATGGGCAATACCGAGAAAGTTGTGCAATTCCTGGCCAGCCACCCGCTGGTGGAGCGCGTGGGCCACCCCATGCTGGAGAGCCACCCCAGCCACGCCCTGGCACAAAAGCTCTTGCCCCGCGGTGCGGGTTCAGTGTTCAGCTTTGATATCAAAGGAACACGCGCCCAGGGCCAGAAGTTCATCGAGGCACTCAAAATATTCAGCCACTTGGCCAACGTGGGCGACTGCCGCAGTCTGGTGATTCACCCCGCCAGCACCACCCATTTCCGCATGGACGATGCTGCGCTCAAGGGTGCGGGCATCGGGCCGGGGACGATTCGCCTGTCGATTGGCCTGGAAGACCCCGACGATCTGGTGGATGACCTCAAGCGCGCGCTCAAGGTGGCGGAAAAGGCGGCCTAGCCCCTGCGTGAGGCGTCAGCCGATAAGCATTGCCGCGACGTGCTCGCCGATAGCCATGGAGCTGGTCAAGCCTGGCGACTCGATACCGAACAAATTCACCAAACCGACAATGCCATGCTCTGAAGGGCCCTGGATACAAAAGTCGGCGGACGGCTCACCCGGACCGCTGATCTTGGGGCGTATTCCCGCGTAAGCAGGCACCAGAGCGCCATCGGGCAGTGCAGGCCAGTACTGGCGCACAGCGGCGTAAAAGGCATTCGCGCGCTGCGGGTCGACGTCCAAGTCGTCCGGGCCGTCCACCCACTGCACGTCCGGCCCGAACTTGGCCTGCCCTCCCATGTCGAGCGTGAGGTGCACACCCAGGCCAGCGGCCTCGGGCACGGGGTACACCAAGTGGCGAAACGGCGCCTTTACTGCCAGTGAGAAATAGCTGCCTTTGGCGTAGTAAGGCGTGGGCAGCCATCGTGCGGCCAAACCCTCGAATATTCGCGCCAGCCCAGGGGCGCAAAGTCCCGCGGCGTTCACCACGGTGCGAGCCGCCAGACAGGTGCCATCCTTCGTGTACACCAGATGACGCCCCTGCGCACCAGCGCGAAGTTCGACCGATTCCACCGCCGTATGGAGCACGACCTGGCCACCCGCGCCCTCCAAGTCCGCTTGCAACGACAGCATCAAGCCATGGCTGTCCACAATGCCCGTGCTGGGCGACAAGAGTGCGGCGTGACATTGCAATGCGGGCTCCAGGCTCTGCGCCTCTTCGCGGCTTAACCACCTTAGGTCATCCACGCCGTTGGAAAACGCCTTCGCTTGGGTGGCGTGCAAGGTGTCAATTTGGTCGGCGACGGTAGCAACAATCAACTTGCCGCAGCGGCTGTGGGCAATGCCGCGCTCGGCGCAATAGGCATAGAGCAGGTCGCGCCCCTGAACGCACAAGCGGGCCTTGAGCGAACCTGCGAGGTAATAAATGCCGGCGTGAATGACTTCGCTGTTGCGTGCGCTCACCCCGGTACCAATGGCGTCAGCAGCCTCCAGCACCCACACTTCGTGCCCCTGCAGCGCCAGGCGCCGCGCCACGGCCAAGCCCACCACGCCCGCGCCGATAACGACCGCATCGACGGGCTCTGGTGGGTTAGAAGTCTGTGCGGACTGGGTCATAGCTGTGGAATTTTGCATGGGGCGACGCTGAAGTATCGCCGAGCATCAGACGCCCAGCCAAACCTGGCAATTGGGCACAATGGGTGTATTGCGCTTCTTCACAAGGATTTCAAGGTGCTCATTTCCCTCCCCCACGCTGAGCTGTACGCCTACACCGGTGGCAAAACGTTTGCACCCGAGCGCCCGACCGTGGTATTCATTCATGGTGCACTCAATGACCACAGCGTTTGGATTCTGCAAAGCCGCTACTTTGCCAACCACGGCTACAACGTCCTGGCCATTGACTTGCCGGGCCATTGCAAAAGTACGGGCGACGCACCTGAGACGGTCGAGCAAGCCGCTCAAACCTTGTTGGCCCTGCTGGACGCACTGGGCGTGCAAAAGGCCGCCATTGCAGGCCACAGTTTGGGTTCGCTGATTGCTTTGGAAGTTGCCTACCGCTGGCCTGAACGTGTAAGTCATTTGGCCATGTTGGGCACGGCCTTCCCCATGCGGGTGTCTGCCGCGCTCCTTGAAGCGGCGCAAAACGCACCTTTCCAAGGCATTGACATGGTCAACACCTTTTCGCACTCGATGATGGCGCCACCCCCTTCCACCTTGGGGCCTGGCACCTGGTTGCACGGCACCGGCCGCGCGCTGATGCGCCGTGTCCTGGCCAGCAATGGGAAAGTCAATGTTTTTTACCGCAGCTTCAAGGCCTGCGACGCCTACGACGGTGGCGAGAAGGCGATGGCAGCAGTGCAGTGCCCTACCCTGTTCGTCTTGGGCGACAACGACCAAATGACGCCCCCCAAAGCCGCGCAAAGCCTGGTGGCACTGGCCCGGCAAGGCACCGTGGTCCGAGTGCCCGCAGGGCATGCTTTGATGGAAGAAGCGCCAGAGCAGGTGCTAAACGCCCTGCGAAGCTTTTTCCCCCATGCCATTGCTTAGTTGTTAATTTCCCGCCAAGAGGTTCGCCGTGACACGTCGGTGGAACCCAAAAGGCCCACGTCGGCTGTATTCGGGACGCCACCAGTGCTGGGGCCTGAACCCTGCACAATCACGTTGGCACCAGAGAATCCGGCTTTTCCAATCTCACCTATCGCAAAGTCAATCGAGCTGATTTGTTGGAGGTTTCCCGCAGTGCCAAACGTCTCGTTGCGCTTGCCGTCGCGGTTGATATCGAAATAGCTGACGGACAAACTTCCACCGTGGTAGGCGTCCATGGCATTCAAATAACCCGCGCCGTTGCTCACGCAACTGGCGCTGCTGGCGATCGCGCTGCTGACCACCAGCGTGGGTGTGACAGACGAACGCAGCGTCGCCTCGGTGAACACTTGCTCAACGGGCGCACCACCGAGGACCGAGGGCGTAGACCAATCCATGTACCAACCAAGTTGGTCACGCATGTCATTTCCCGGTGCCGTGAAGGAACGCACCGACAAGGTGGCGCCAGTTTTGTAGCCGTCGAAATTTCCGTTGGAGTTGATGGAACGCTGGCGCATATTCGTCGCTCGGCTGGGTCGTGCAGTGGGGTCGTCTATCAAGCCATACATGGTCTGAACCGTCGAAGTGGTGCTTAAATCAGCCACAGTGAGGTCGCTGCCCGTGCCGAAAAAAACATACTGCTTGTTCTGGGTGTTCGTGTCGGCGCTGTCGGAGCTGTAGCTGGTGGTGACGGGCGCCACAATATGCTGCATGGCACCACTAGACGTGGTCGCTGTGAAAATATTCTTCACTTTTGGCGTGCCGGAGTAGTCGGTCGCAGAATCTGTGCCCTGCAGCTCCGAGAGGTCAAATTTCCAAACGTTACCCAGGTAGTCACC
>CAIYRQ010000288.1 GCA_903928635.1 uncultured beta proteobacterium
AGACCAGGCAAGCCAACTGACAACCCTTTTGTTGAATCATTTAATGGAAGCTTCAGGGACGAGTGCCTGAACGTCAATTGGTTCATGTCGTTAGATGATGCAAAAAATAAGATTGAAAACTGGAGACAAGACTATAATTATTTTCGCCCACATTCATCGCTGTCGGACACCCCGCCAGCATTGTTTGCAAAGCAATTTGAAAAAATCAACATAGCCGAATTTTCTACTTAACGGCTGCCTACTTTGTGGGAGGACATCAAAAGGGCTGAAGTCTCTATTATCTACATGTTCACCTTTTTGGTTAGCTTTCGAAGGCGCTTGGATCTTGTCAATGTGGACGCCCAAGCACTCTTTGGTCAGGCGTTGGGCAAAGCCAATGTCAACGGCACGGACAAGCGAGGGTGGTGAGAAGTCATTAAGAACAGGGGTGTTGTTAGAGGATCTGTATGGATGTATCCTCGTCCAAGCTTCGCTAAAAGAGGAGACACCAAAAAGGCAAGCAAAAAGGACGCGCTCACACAGTGCAATCGAATGGATTGCAGGAAGCTTGCAGCCTCTGAAGAGGAGGGTGAGAAAAGACACTCAAAAAACCTTCAATGTTTATGCCTCTTAGCAAGCAGTTGTCTGCGGTGTGTAAGTAAGTGTGTAAGCAGCGCAACTACATAACACTTGCTTAAGCTACTTTCGTTGCTTGTTTCGCTTTCCACAAAAACTTGCTACAAGTAGAATCAAAGCCTTTACATTAGCACAAGTGAGAACAGTAATGACAAAAAGACAATTGAAGCACTTCGATATTTCAGAAGCTAAGATGGCTTACAAAGAAGGGAAAAACATTACTGAACTGCTACGCGCACAAAAGAATATTGATTCAAACACGTCTGAAATCATAGAAACCGCTTACGACTTACAGGCTGGCTCTTATATAGAACACATACTAAATAATCCAACGCAAGCAGCAGCTTACACAACAGAGTTGGCATCAATACTTAATAACCACACAACAGAAGCTGATTCACTACTCGACATTGGGACGGGCGAACTTACTACACTTAGCTATTTAATACGCCGATTGGAAAATAAACCAAAAGAAGTTTTTGCATTCGATATAAGTTGGTCGCGGATATATAAAGGAATAACTTATGCGAAAGATGTAATGGGAGTTGACTATAAGCTACTTAAACCATTCGTCGCCGACATAAGCGAAATCCCACTGCTCGACAAATCAATCAATATTACTACCTCAAGTCACGCCTTAGAGCCAAACGGAGGAAAACTTAAGGAGCTTTTAGGAGAGCTTTTCAGAATAACTATTGATAAGCTTGTTTTGTTTGAGCCCTGCTTTGAAATAAACACAGAAGAGGGTAAGCAAAGAATGGAAAAACTTGGATATATTAAAAACATTGACGGAGCTGTTGAAGAACTCGGAGGAAAATTGGTAGAAAAAATAATAATAAAAAATACAAGCAACCCCCTCAACCCAACAGTCTGCTTCATTATTACCCCGCCGCCATTAGTTAAAAAAATATCACGCAACAAATCTGACATTAGAAGCGGTATTTTTTCAGTGCCAGGCACAAATATTCCACTAAAAGAAGTTGAAAACTATTACTTTTCAAATCTAGTTGGATTGTGTTATCCAACACTAAAGTCTATTCCCATACTAAAATCAAACGCTTCTATATTGGCGTCTTCACTTTGCGACTAAATCAACTCAACGAGCCTGTAAATAATTTTGTGTAAGTTGACATTTTGTATTAATCTGCCTGAAGGGGCAACAAAATGGAAACTTTCACGATGGATAAAGCGAAACTACAAGAACTGGCCAATGAGTCTGCCAAAGGGCTTAAAACTCAGCATGACCTGAATGATTTTACAAAAATGCTCACCAAGCTGGCTGTTGAGACTGCCCGGTCATTTACATTTGGCTGTCAATATGTGTTGGCTGTACGCATACGAATGGACGGTTACTAAATATAACCCAAGACATATTTATATATATTCTTGCTGCTTCATTTATTTCATTGGTATCTGAATTTTTTAGCATTTCTCGGCGATTTAATTCAATTTCTATTACTTGACAGATTGACGTAAAGCGGGTGCAAAAAATATTCCCATCCATAAGGCTTTGCTGATTTTCAAGTTTGGCATGAGTCCCTGTCCAAAACGAGAGGTCCCGTCGCGAGGCTGAGTTTTAACCGGCAACTGATGAGCTTTTATGCCCGCTTTGATCAACCGAACAGCAAGCTCTGTCCCAATAGATGCATACGTGTTGAGATCTTCAACCTTAGAAAGTATGGCAAGGCGGTAACCCTTCATCCCGCAAAGTGGATCATGTAGTCCCCATATTGCGTAACCAAGGCTGCAGAATAAAGACTCGGACCAGCGTTGAGTACGGTCACGGTGTCCCACGACTAAATCGGCTCCGCACTCGAGTTCTGCCAGGAATCGGTCGAGTAGGGTCGGATCGTGCTGACCATCCGCATCCATGGTCACAGCAAACGTGCAGCCAAGTCTCCGCGCGGTTCGAATGCCAGTTTCCAATGCGCCATCGTAGCCACGGTTTAGAGGATGGCGCACAACGTGCGCACCAGCGGCCTGGGCAAGCGCCGCCGTGTCGTCGGTAGAGCCGTCGTCGACTACGATAGCAATCGCACGTTGACTCACTTGGTGTACCACTGTCGCGATGGTCCGAGCTTCATTGAACGCCGGAATCACCGCGGCCAGCCGCAGCGCCTTCTTGTCATCACCCGCCGCGTACGTTTGGTCTCCCATGTTTACCCCAGATCCGCTTGGGTTAAATGCTGGCCGGAGGCCTTGGCCTCACGCAGTTGGCGGCCAACGGCCTGATCGATCTCGTAGGGAAGCAGTGCGCCACGGGGAGACGGGCGCAACACGGTAAGGTCTTCACGAGTAAGCATATGGCCGGCGGGCAGGTTTCGAACTAGTCGGACGGCACGACGTTGCACCACCACCGTATGCAACTCGTTTTCCTCAACCTTTTTCAGGCCAGTGCCCAGCGCAGCTTCAAGCTCGCGGGTTCTGTCAACCATGTCGCGCCAGGATTTCGGATCCATAGAAAATTTGTGATCGGGGCCGGCGCGGTGCACGTCGTCGGTAAAGTGCTTTTCGACCATGCGCGCGCCCAGAGCCACAGCACCCAACACAGTTGCATGTCCTGGGGTATGATCGCTTAGACCCAGAATCATGCCCGGGTACATCGAGCGGTAGGTCTTAAGCACGTTTAGTTGCACGTAGCGCATGTTCTCGAGGCTGCCCGTGTAATTCGTGTTGCACTGCATCAGAGCGAACCGCGGGTTGATCGCCAGCGCAGCGCTAACCGCGCGCACCACGTCGTCTGTGGTCGAAGCACCGGTGGCCAGGATGTATGGCTTCTGCTTGGACGCGATACGCTCAACCATTTCGATCCAGGTAATGTCTCCTGAACCGATTTTGTACGCTGGCACGAAGGGGTCAATGTGGTCAACCAAATCGAAATCATAGGGACTTGTGAAAAAGGTGATGTCGGCCTTGTCGCAGGTAGCTTTGAGCGTCTCGGTCCAGTCAGTGCTAATCGAGGCGTCGCGGTAGACCTCGACGACTGACTTTTTCCAATCCGCCTGGTGCGACTGCTGGCCGCCCAGAGACTTGAAGCCAACGTCTGAGACGATGGTCTCGGCCCGGAAGTGCTGGAATTTGGCCGCATCCGCACCCGCCTCCTTGGCCATGTAGATCAGATCTTTGGAACGTTCAAGGTCGCCGTCGTGGTTAGCAGCGACATCGGCGATGAAGTACGTCGGATGCTCCTCGCCGATGCGTCGGCCGTCGATGATGAGTTCGCTCAGCGGTTGCAGCGTGGCAGAGTGGACACAATCAGTCATTCAGATATTCCTTCGCAGTATGTTCGATTTCTTTGAGCATGCTCGGGCATTGTAGGTGCAGTGCGGCTTCGAGCCGCGCCACCTGCAGTGTCATGTCGAGCGGGCGGCGGGCCTTGAGAGTCATGTCGGCCGAGGTTCCCACCTTGACGTTGTCACTGGGCAAATCCAAAGCACGGGCTAAGGCCAGTGCGAAGCCGGCCTTGCTGATGCCATCTCGGCAGCCGGCGTTGAAGATGCCAGCGGGGCGGAGCTCGATGCTGCGCACTATGAAGTCGCACATCGTGTCAATGTGGATGGCGCTGAACTTCACGTCGTCGAACACCGTGATAGGGGTCTTCTCCCTTAGGCTGTGCACCAACCAGTCGCTGAAGCTCACTCGGCCAGCGCAGCGACTGCGACCATAAAAGTTGCTACGCAGTATCGTGGCACCTACGCGCGCGGCCAGCAACTCTCCGGTGTACTTAGACAGGCCATAAACGTTAATCGGGTGGACCTCTTTCTCGGCGTGCGGCCCAGCCCCATCGTAGATCTGGTCTGTAGAGACGTGCACCAAGTGCGGCCGAAAGGATTGCTCGCCACCGCAGGCATCTATACCGTCGGCTATGGCTGCAACCACTCCAGCATTGGCTTCCCATGCCAGCTCGGTTTGCGTCTCGCACAGATCGACATTGGTGGCTGCCACCAGGTTGACCACCGCAGCTGGACGATGCTCCGCCAGGCCGGCGGCCACTAGTGTCCGGTCGGATGGGTCCAAGCACAGGTCGGCGCCAGGGCCTCGGCTTTGGGCGAGCACGGTGTGACCGCGTGCCCGTAGCATCGGTACAAGGCTGGCGCCGAGCAGTCCCGAAGCCCCGAATACTATCACCTTGGACATATTGCGAGGGAACTCCACCTTAGGCGAATTGGTTGAGCGTCTTGCGCAGGATTTCGGCCTGCTTGTGCGCCTGGGCAATGTCCCAGTAGTTCGTCTTGAACTGCATCAAGCGCTTCTGCAAATGCTCGGCTACGGGGCACAGGCCCGCCTTGTACTGGGAAATGTTCTCGGCCGAAATGAAGCGCTCACGACCCAACAGGGTTAGCTTTTCGAACATAGGCTCGAGATAGGTCAGCTTCCAGGCTGCGTACACTCCATGGCCTCCGTTCACGAGAAAGGCATCGCGCAGTTTGTGCCAACTCACGCTGGGGTGCTCATTGCGGCAGACCCAGGTCCAAAAGGAGTTGACGTACTCTGGACCAGTCTTCTGTGGCACGAACCAGTCGTGAAATTCGCGTGTGGCTTCAGTAAAGATATTGGCCACGTCGATGCGGCGCTGGATCAGGGCATCGATGTTCTCGGTTTGGGCCAGAGCCACGGCGCAACACAGTTCGGGCATGCGGTAGTTCCAGCCCATGGTCACATGTCGAGGATAATCCGGGTCCTGTATGTCTTTTTTTGTGATCTTGGCTTTGGTTGCGCCCACGCCGGCATAGCCCAGGGACTGCACCTTGCGGATGTTCTCTGCCAGCTCAAGGTCCTCGGTTAGCACGATGCCGCCTTCGCCGCTAGTTAGGTGCTTGGAACTTTGAAAACTGAAACTTGAGCAGTGACCCAAGGTGCCCACCAGGCGACCCTTGTACTGACCTAGGAAACACTCGGCGTTGTCTTCGATGACCTTCAGGCCGTGCTTCTCTGCTAACGTCATTATCGGGTCCATGTCCGGGCTGAGGCCATAAAGAGCCACAGTGATGATGGCCTTGGTGCGCGGGGTGATGCGCGCAGCGATCGACGCTGGGTCGATCTGAAAGGTTTCCGGATCGACATCAGCGAATACCGGTGTAGCATTTGCCTGCAGTACGGCGAAAGTTGTGGCCGACATGGTCAATGGGGGTACGATGACTTCGTCACCCGGTCCTACGCCCATGGCCTCAAGCGCGGAATGCATGGTTGCCGTGCCGTTGACGAAGCTGATCGCGTAAGTGGAGTTGAAGCGCTTGGCAAATGCTTCTTCGAGACGGCGCATGAAGGTCGAGCCGCTCGAGCTGCGGAATTCGGTCCGCAGCACTTCTTGCACGTAGATGAGTTCATTGGCGCCGATTCGGCGAGTAAGGTCCTGGGTCATTGTTTCTGCTCCTCAGCAAGGGTCTTGAAATAGCCTTCGTGGCGAATCGTGCCGGCGTTGATAGCCAGCAGTTCCGGGTGATCGTTGAGCCAGGTGATCACTGTCTGGTAGCCGACTAGAGGCTGGTTGGCGAAATGGGCAAAAATGCGGCGCACTAGATCGAGGTCAGCGGGTTTATCAACCGTCCATCGCCAGTGACTTAGGTTAGGCTGCATGCTGAAACCGCGCAGAACGAAACGATCGGGATGCTTCCAGACGTAAGGCATCACGTGCTCGCGTTCCGAGGGTTGCGTAGCCTCCCGGGCCGCACGTTCCAGCGTACGAAAACGCACGACCTCGATGTCCAGGCCTTCTGGGTAGCTGGGTTGCAGTGTGTTGGATGCGTAGTCCACTTCTGGAGAGCTGGCACACAGTGCCAGCGCCTGGGTGATGACCTGTGGGTCCTTCAGCGGATCGTCAGCAGTGACGCGGACGATGAACTCGGCCGGGTGCAGCTGCGCGCACTGCCAGAAGCGGTCAAGCACGTCGTCGACGCTGCCGCGATACACCGGCACCTCCTGGGCGGTACACCAGTCGGCGAGTACGTCGTCGGTTGACTCGGTTGTGGTGGCCACGACCACGCGGTCGATGCTAGGGGTTGCGCGCACGCGCTCTATCAGGCGCTGCAGCAGGGGCTGGCCGCCAATGTCGGCGAGTACCTTACCCGGTAAGCGCGTCGAGCCCATACGTGCCTGGATAATAGCTACGGCGTTCAGAGTGTGCTCCATTGGGAGGGGTTGATTAAAGGGGTTGCGGGGCTGGCAAGCGATTCGGGCGCTCGCAGGGGGGTTAGAGCGGTGGCCGCGATGATTTCCTGCAATTGGGCAAGGCTGTCAGCGCCGACGACTATGCGATTGATGCCCGGGTACGAAGCTACGTGGCCCAGGCAGGCCTGCACAGGCAACGTGCCCCTGGCCTCACCGGTTAACCAGGCGTGCCAACCGTCGATCAGTTGGCGGTAAGGCGCGAACTTAGACGGGACGCTGTCGGACGGCATCAACAGCAGGCCCTGCAGGAACGCAGAGCGGACATGAACTTCAACACCATCTGCAGCCAGCCGATCCAGCCAGCCGGTATCGGCGAAACGCCGGTCAAAGACGTTGGCCGGGATCTGGACGATCTCCAGCGGCAGACGGCCGTTTAGCGAGGCCAACTGCTTAGGGCAGTAAACCGACAGCCCGATGAGTTCGGTCATACCGGCGTCACGGGCGCGCTGCATGCCACGGGCTAGTTCAGCGCCATGCGGACCCAGCAAGTCATCAGGTGCATGCAGCATCAGTCCGCCAAGTCGCGGCACCCGCAAGCGCTTTAGCGAGGACTCGACCAGAGCCAGTACCCAGTCGTCTACCGCACCCACGTGCTCGCGCAACGCGGGTATCTTGCTGATGAGGCGGAAGCCGGCAACGCCAATGCAACCTAGTAATTCTTCAGCCTCGCCGTAGGCGATGGCGGTGTCCAGAGTGTCGATGCCTGCGTCGCGCGCCGCTCTGAGCATGGCGTGGGCCTGCTCTGAATTAACCTGACCATGGGTATTAGCTACCCCATAGGGCAGTCCGAACTGAACCGTGCCCAAGGCCAGACGAGCTGCGCCGATGTGAGCTGGAGACCGCATGGCCTGAGGCGATGTGGCAGATAGCGAAGGTGGTCGTTTACGCTGGGCGTTCATCTGGTTCAGAGCGAAGCATCAACCTTGCCGTCAATTAATGCGCGCAACTGATCGACAGTCAGGAAATCTGGGTTGCTGCCGCTGTTGTAGGCAAAACCAGGCTGGACTGGATTGCCGCCAAAGGACTGACAGTAACTTTCCACAGTGTATTTTCCGGC
>CAIYRQ010000289.1 GCA_903928635.1 uncultured beta proteobacterium
AAGTCAGACGTGTTTGACTACATTGAAGGTTTTTACAATCGAGTCCGCAGGCACAGTCATCTTGACCAAATGAGCCCGCTTGCGTTCGAGCAACTTCAAACCGGAAGTTGATTTATGTCTATGAAAGCGGGTGACGTCCATTCCGTGGTGACTTTTTTCCATCGGATCAAGACTTGCAGATACGAACCGACAAACCACACATTCTGCAAAGAGAAATTCGCACCCGTTGGCCTGGTTTTCGAGATGACGCATATGTGATGACCTACCGCCGGTTTACCAACAAGGCATCTGAAGCTCACTTCACAGTTCCACCCAAAGCGGCTTTTGCAGATATTGGCCCCGCATCCTTTGTTGTCCTAGGGCGCATGCGCGATGATGACGGAGTCATTTTTGAGTGCCTAACTATTGACTCAGGTTCGCTCGTCTATGCAATCGTTGAACAGCGATTTGAAATGCTTCCCTCTTTTTTGGCTGGCGTTTTTGATCCGCCAACTAGCGATGCCGTACCAGAAGGCATTGCCAGTGAAATAGATGTTCTTATCGGCGAATTTATTGCCGCAGCGCATAACGGAACCTTGCCACAGCTAATCATGCAGTACCGCCAAATACCGGATGGTGCAGCCATTACAGCGCTGGCACAGTCAACCTGGTTGGGCGCCGATACGCGAAGAACTTTTAACCCGTTCTTGCTTGACCAGCCCGGCAATGACCTGCGACAGTTGACCACCGAAATTGAGTTCACAATTTACCGGTCGCATGAATTGCGCTTTCGGGCTGCACAGGCACTGGAAATCATTTTTCGGGATGGCATATCGCCAACAACGGAACAAATCGTGCAGCGGGTAGTTCGAAACTTCATCCCGCTTTACCAAGTGATGCTCAATGCGTCGCAGCAGCGGAAAACGCGTGTAGGTACCGGATTTGAGACCCATATCCGCACCATGCTTGAAGCGGGTCATATTCCCCATGCCGAACAGGCTGTTGTTAGCACACGCAGGCCAGATTTTGTTTTGCCCAACAAATCGCTTTACGTAAGCCGGTCAGCCGATGCGATGGTGCTCGCTGCCAAAACCACTCTTCGTGAACGCTGGAAACAAGTACCGATGGAGCAGCGCAGCTGCACCGTGTTTCTGGCCACCATGGATGAGAAAGTCACCCGGTCTGCTGTTAGAGATATGGCCGACCTACAAATTACGCTGGTCGTTCCGGAGGCCTTCAAGACATTTGGGACTGTCGTGGAATATGCCAAAGAACCAAACGTTTTGACGTTCAAGCAGTTTTTCATGGAGGAGATTGCTACTCGCCGCAAACCACGTTGGGTTGCGTTGGGTGTATGGTGACCCACGTTCGATTGTAGAAATGGGGGGGCAAGGTCGAATCTCCCTCTTTAGTTCTGCAAGCATGCGGCGTAGATTGCTTTGCTGTTGATCGCTGTCTGCGCAAATTCAACGAGTACAACCAGAAAAAAGGCATAGTTCCAGTTGCTAAAGGTGGGTGGCCTACCTGTTCCCGTCGTTGAGTTGTCCAAATCTAAATGAGATACACTCTCATTTAGATTCGACGCAATCCAAGGCAACTTGCCCCACGCTGCGCCCGTCGCTATCTGTATAGGAGCACCCATGTCCACCCCCACGCTGCTGTCTGACCTGCCCAATGGCACCCATGCCTGTGTCACGGGTTTGCGAGCGGGGGGCGGGGCGGTGCAGGAGGCGACGGTGCGGCGTTTGGGGGAGCTGGGCTTTATTGCCGGGGAGCCGGTGCACATGCTGCGCCGGGGCCCGGGCGGGCGGGAGCCGCTGGCGGTGCAGATTGGCGACACGCAGTTTGCCTTGCGCCTGCTTGAGGCTCAGTGCATTGAAGTTGAACCGGTATAAGCGCCCGCCATGCAACAAGCCACCCTGAACCCTTCTGCCCAGCCCAGCGTTGCCCTGGTGGGCAACCCCAACTGCGGCAAGACCGCACTCTTTAACCTGCTCACCGGCGCGCGCCAAAAGGTGGCCAACTACGCCGGCGTCACGGTGGAGCGCAAAGTGGGCGCGGCCCGCCTGCCCGACGGCCAGCGCATCTCGGTGGTGGATTTGCCGGGCTCCTACAGCCTCACACCCGCCACGCCCGACGAACAAGTGATGGTGGAGGTGCTGCAGGGCCGGCGCGCTGGCGAGGATGCGCCCGATGCCATCGTGGCCGTGGTGGACGCCACCAATTTGCGCATGAACCTGCGCCTGGTGCTGGAGCTCAAAGGCCTGGGCAAACCCATGGTGGTGGCGCTCAACATGGCCGACGTGGCACGTGCCCACGGGCTGGACATTGACGTGGCGCGCTTACAAGCCGAGCTGGGCTGCCCCGTGGTGGAAACCGTGGCAGTGCAGCACAACGGCCACGCGGCGCTGATGCAGCAAATCCAAACCCTGCTGGCCACAGCCCCCGCACAGGCGGTGGACGCTGCCGCCCGCAGCAGCGCAGAGCTGCAAGGCGAGGTGCGCCGCATCTTGGCGCTGGTCGCACCCCGTGCGCCGCGCCTGGGGCGCTTTCAGCACCGCATTGACGCCGTGGCCATGCACCCGGTGTGGGGCTTGCTGGTGCTGGCGGTGGTGCTGTTTTTGATTTTTCAGGCAGTGTTCTCGTGGGCCACCTTGCCCATGGACATGATCAAAGAGGCCATGGCGGCGGTGGGCGATGCCATTACCGCGTCCATGGACGACGGGCCGCTGCGCAGCCTGTTGGTGGACGGCGTGGTGGCGGGCGTGGGCGGCGTGCTGGTGTTTTTGCCGCAGATTTTGATTTTGTTTTTCTTTATCTTGCTGCTCGAAGACTCGGGTTACCTGCCGCGCGCCGCGTTTTTGCTGGACAACCTGATGGGCCGGGTGGGCCTGTCGGGCCGCGCGTTCATTCCCTTGCTCAGCAGCTTTGCCTGCGCCATCCCCGGCATCATGGCCACGCGCACGATTGCCAATTGGCGCGACCGCCTGGCCACCATCATGGTTGCGCCGCTCATGACCTGCTCCGCGCGGCTCCCTGTGTACGCACTCTTGATCGGCGCTTTTGTGCCCGAGCGCGAGGTGGCGGGCATGAGCCTGCGCGGCCTCACGCTCTTTGGCCTGTATGTGGCAGGCGTGGTGTCGGCCATGGCGGTGGCCTGGGTCTTCAAGCGGGTGTGGATGAAGTCGGCCTACCAGCCGTTGATGCTGGAGCTGCCGCCCTACCGAGCGCCCAGCATGCGCAATTTGGCCCAAGGCCTGTGGGAGCGTGCCCGCATCTTTTTGCGCCGGGTGGGGGGCATTATTTTTGCGCTGATGGTGGTGCTCTGGTTCCTGGCCACTTTCCCGTCGCCACCCGCCGGCTGGGACATTTCTCAAGGCCCGGCCATCCAATACAGCGTGGCCGGCATGCTGGGCCATGCGCTGCAATATGTGTTTGCGCCCATTGGCTTTAACTGGCAAATCTCCATCGCCCTGGTGCCCGGCATGGCCGCGCGTGAA
>CAIYRQ010000290.1 GCA_903928635.1 uncultured beta proteobacterium
GAAGGTGGCCAGGCAGCCATGGCGGCGCGCTATTTCCCGCACCAGGCGCTTGAAGCGAAACACCGCATCGGCCTGCGCCAGCGGCTCGCCAGGGTTGAAGTTCACCTCGTACTGGCCGATAGACGCCTCGTGGCCGTAACCGCTGATCGGTATGTTTTGCAGCTCACACGCCGCCCACAGTTCGTCAAACAAGGGCGCGAAGGATTGCGCTGTCTCCGCCGAAAACAAATCGTGTGAACTCTCAATGTGGGGCACCGGCGCCGACATGCCGTGCGCTACTTGCAAGCCACCCTGCGCATCGCGCTGGGGATGCACTAGAAAAAACTCCAACTCCGGGGCCACCAAGGCCTGGTAGCCCGCTACCTTCAACCGCCCCAACGTGCGCCGGAGTATCTGGCGTGGAGACAGATCTGCCACCTCGTAGGTGGCATGGCCATCGGCAGCGACAAAACGCGCCTCCGCATTGCAAATCACGGTGGCCGTGGGCACGCGCGAGAGCGGACAGCGCACCAGCGTGCGCCAATCCGGCTGCAGCGCCATATCGGGAAAGCTGGGGGGAAAGATGCGCTTGAACACATCGGGCGGCTCACCGCCGGTCACCGTCAGGCCCAAGAGCAGCGTGGGCAGCTTGGCACCCAGGGCCTGGGTAAAACTGGCCACGTCCATGGTCTTGCCGCGCGCCACACTGGTCAGGTCAGCAAACACCACCTCCACGCGGCGAATGCCCTGGGCCTGCAGCCACGCAATGGCTTCTGCAGCGTTGCTCACCCCCATGCTCAGTCCCATGCGTAATCAATGGTGATGGGCGCGTGATCGGAGAACTTCACGCCCTTGTAAATCGCGTGCGTTTTGGCGCCAGCCGCCAGGGCTGGCGTGGCCAGGTGGTAGTCCAGGCGCCAGCCTACGTTTTTGGCGTAGGCCTGGCCGCGGTTGCTCCACCAGGTGTAGGCGGCGTCGGTGGCGGTGGGCTCCAGGTGGCGGTACACGTCCACCAAACCGGCTTCGGTGAGCAGCTGCGTCATCCAAGCGCGCTCTTCGGGCAAAAAGCCGGAGTTCTTTTTGTTGCCTTTGAAGTTCTTCAGGT
Organism: uncultured beta proteobacterium; assembly: GCA_903928635.1. Classification (GTDB taxonomy): domain Bacteria; phylum Pseudomonadota; class Gammaproteobacteria; order Burkholderiales; family Burkholderiaceae_C; genus Allorhodoferax. Next base: position 1,085 of record CAIYRQ010000290.1, read on the forward strand.
CAATTTCCTGGTGCGCAATGTTGATGTCGCCGCACAGCACAAACTCGCGCTCGGCCTTCAACGCAGTCAGGTGCGGATAAAACTCGGCCAGGAAGCGGAACTTGGCCTGCTGGCGCTCCTCGCCCGACGAACCACTGGGAAAGTAGGCGCTGATGATGGAGCGTTTGCGCTTGGGCGTGTCAAAGCGCAGCTCCACATAGCGGCCCTCTAGGTCAAACTCGCCAGACCCGTAACCCACCACCACGTCGCTGGGGGTGTGGCGGGTGTAGACCGCCACGCCGGAGTAGCCTTTTTTCTCGGCGAAATGAAAGTAGCCTTTCAGGTCCGCCAGCGTTTCAAACTTACCTGCCACGTCGGCGGCCTGGGCTTTGACTTCCTGCACGCAAATACAATCCGGCTGCAGTTGGGCCAGCCAGGGCTCCAGCCCTTTGCTGGTGGCCGAGCGGATGCCGTTGAGGTTCAGGCTGCTTAATTTGAACAAGGAAATTCCCCATGGTTGACGCCACCCCCATCACCTCCCCTGCGTCCGGTTCCATGCCCGGCGCAGACGCCGGTTTGGCGCAGGAATTTGTGGCGTTTGCGGTCGCGTGCGGTGTGTTGCGCTTTGGCGAATTCACTACCAAAGCCGGTCGACAAAGCCCGTATTTTTTCAACGCCGGCTTGTTTGACGACGGAGCCAAACTCGGGCGGCTGGCGCAATTTTATGCCCAGCGCCTGATGGCCAGCGACATCGAATTCGACATGATTTTTGGCCCCGCCTACAAGGGTATTCCGCTGGGCGCCGCGGTGGCCATTGAGCTCGCGCGCCTGGGCAAAAACGTGCCCTTTACCTACAACCGCAAAGAAGCCAAAGACCATGGCGAAGGCGGCAGCCTGGTGGGCGCACCACTGCAAGGTCGCGTGCTGATCATCGACGACGTGATGAGCGCCGGCACCGCCGCGCGCGAATCGATTGCGCTCATCAAAGCCGCTGGTGCCACGCCGCATGCCGTGGCCATCGCCCTGGACCGCCAGGAAATGGCCACCGAAAAGCAGGCCGACGGTTCCACCAAAGACGTGCCCTATAGCGCGGTGCAGTACGTGCGCAGTCACGAGGGATTGCAGGTCTGCGCTATTGCCGAGCTCTCGGATTTGCTGGGTTATTTGGGCACCCAAACCGGCAACGCCATGGGCGAGCACCTGGTGCGGGTGCAGGCTTACCGCGCGCGCTACGGCGTTTGAGTTGGCGGCGGGCTTAGACCCCGTAGTAGCGGTCGGTGCGGTGGTTGACGCCGATCACTACATTCACCGCCACCGCACCCAGGAGTGAGAGCAGCGCCTTGTGCGGATCGGTGGTGGCAAACGCGGCCAGCAGAATCAACAGGTCCACGGCCATTTGCACATTGCCCGCGCGCCAGCCGCGTGTTTTTTGCAGGTAAATCGCGCTGATGGTCACACCGCCCAGGCTGGCGCCATGGCGGATCAAAATCAAAATGCCGGTGCCCGCCAACAGACCGGCCATCACCGCAGCAAACACCGGGTCGAGGTGGCTAAAGCTGATCCAGCGCGGAAGCAACTCCACGTACACACTGAGCAAGGCCACCGCCGCGAAGGTCTTAATGGTGAAGGTGCGCCCCAGCCTGCGCCAGCCAAACACATAAAACGGCAGGTTGATGACAAACAGCACCGCGCCCAAGGGGTAGCCCGCCAGGTAATGCACCAGAAAAGCCACGCCGGTGGTGCCGCCGGTGAACAGTCCTGCCTCGCGGAACATGCACACCGCCAGGCCCACAAACAAACAGCCCGTGAGCAGGCCTTGGGCGTCTTCAACGGCGCTGTGCGGCGTGGGTACGGGCCCGGGACTGAGGGCGGTCAAGCGAGTTTCTGTTTAAGCAGTTCGTTCACCTGCGCCGGATTGGCCTTGCCTTTGCTGGCTTTCATCGCCTGGCCGACCAGGGCGTTGAAGGCCTTGGCATTGCCCGCCTTGTACTCTTCGACGTTCTTGGCGTTGGCCGCCAAAACTTCGTCGATGATGGCCTCCAAGGCGCCGCTGTCGTTCATTTGGCGCAGGCCTTTGGCTTCGATGATGGCGTCTATCTCGCCGCCCTCGGTCCACAACGTGTCAAACACTTGCTTTGCGGCGTTGTTGCTGATGGTGTTGTCGGCAATGCGGGCAATCAGCGCAGCCAGTTGTGCGCTGCTAACTGGTACTTCGCTGTCAAAACCCAGGCCATCGGCATTGAGGCGGCGTGACACCTCACCCATGGTCCAGTTGCTTGCCAACTTGGCGTTGCGTTTGTCGGCAGCTGCGCCCACAAAGTAGGCCGCCATGGATTGGTTTTGGGTCAAGATGCCTGCGTCATATTCCGGCAAGCCATAGTCCCGCACAAAGCGCTCCGCCATCACCCAGGGCAGTTCCACCATCTCCGAGCGCACACGCTCCACCCAGTCGCGGCCAATCACCAGCGGGGGCAGGTCGGGGTCGGGGAAGTAGCGGTAGTCGGCGGCGTCTTCTTTGGTGCGCATGGCGCGTGTCTCCCCGGTGTCGGGGTTGAACAGCACCGTGGCTTGTTGGATTTCGCGCCCGTCTTCAATCTCCTCAATCTGCCAGCGCACCTCGTAGTCGATGGCCTGCTGCATGAACTTGAAGCTGTTCAGGTTTTTGATTTCACGGCGTGTGCCCAGCGGCTGGCCGGGTTTGCGCACCGACACGTTGGCGTCGCAGCGGAAGGAGCCCTCTTGCATATTGCCGTCGCAAATGCCAATCCAGGTGACGATCTCGTGCAACTTCTTGGCATAGGCCACCGCCTCGTCGCTGGAGCGCATATCGGGCTCGGTCACGATCTCCAGCAGTGGCGTGCCGGCGCGGTTGAGGTCAATGCCGGACTGGCCCCCACCTCCGAGTGATGAGTCTTCGTGCAGTGATTTGCCCGCGTCCTCTTCC
>CAIYRQ010000291.1 GCA_903928635.1 uncultured beta proteobacterium
CGGTCGTTGTACAGCGAAGCAAATACCTCGCGGATTTTGTGCAGCACATCGTCGATGCCGACCACGTTCAAAAAGGTTTCCTGCTGGCCGGCAAACGATGCATCCGGCAAGTCTTCGGCCGTAGCCGACGAACGCACTGCAAAGGACGCCGCCGTATTGCCTGCGCTCAGTGTTGTGAATGCGTCGCGAATGGCCTGCTCCAGATCGGACGGGAAAGGCTGAACCTCCACCATCGCACGGATTTCCGCGCCAGCCACCGCCAGCGCCCGGACATCCTCGATATCCAAGGCCGCCAAACGCGCGTTGATTCGGCCGCTCAGGTCGCCGTGTGCCAGAAAAGCACGGAACGCATGGGCTGTCGTGGCAAAGCCCGTGGGCACCTTCACGCCCTGGGGCAGTTGCGAAATCATTTCGCCCAGGCTGGCGTTCTTGCCCCCCACAGACTCCACGTCGCTCATGCGCAGGCGCTCAAACGGTACGACCCAATCGGTATCGCTAAATAGTTCAGACATAAAGACTCCAAAGTTAAAAACTGGGCCTCTCCCGGAACCGTGCAAGGATGCACGGGCCCCGTTTTGGCGGCGGTGGCGACTGGAGGCGGCGGATCGCAGAGGCGCTGTTGTTGTTCTTCTGGCGGTCTGTCGGGGCGGCGCTGGCAAGCCACACAGACAATTGTAGGTCGCCACCCGCACCTGGTGCGAATTCCAATGCGATCGGGTTTGGCCCACAATGCGGGGCGCGAGGTTGACGCCGGCAGGCTGTGCAACCCCACTCCTCACCTCCAGATTCGCATCACCATGTCCCAACGCAGTGTATTTTTTGTCTCTGATGGCACCGGCATTACAGCAGAAACCTTTGGCAAGGCCATCTTGGCCCAGTTTGAAACCACCGTGCGCCACCACCGGCTTCCATTTATCGACACCGCTGACAAGGCACACCAGGTGGTGCGGCAAATCAACCATGCGGGCGTGGTCGACGGTGAAAAACCGATTGTCTTCACTACCCTGGTGAACATGGAAGTGCTCAAAGTCATCCAAGAGGGCTGCCAGGGCATGCTCCTAGACATGTTTGGCATGTTCGTGCATCCGCTGGAGCAAGAGCTCAACCTCAAGTCCAACCACCGCATCGGCCGCTTCAGCGACGCCAGCAAGAGCAAGGAATACCACGACCGCATTGAGGCGATCAACTTCTCGCTCTCGCACGACGACGGCCAAAGTAACCGCGATTTGGAACAATCCGACGTGATCCTGGTGGGCATCAGCCGCAGCGGCAAAACGCCCACATCCCTCTACTTAGCCATGCAATACGGGCTCAAAGCGTCGAATTACCCGCTTATCCCGGAAGACTTCGAGCGACGCCAACTGCCGGCGGCATTGCTGGCGCACAAAAAGAAAATTTTCGGCCTGACGATTCAGGCCGAGCGCCTGAGCGAAATCCGCAACGAGCGCCGCCCTGGCTCCAAATATGCGTCCATTGAAAACTGCCGCATGGAGGTCAACGAAGGTGAAAGCATGATGCGCCGCGCGGGTATTCGCTGGCTGTCGACTACGACCAAGTCGATCGAGGAAATTGCAACCACCATCCTGCAGGAGTTGCACCCCGAACGACTGGCCTACTGAGCACCGCTCAAATTACAGGCCGATGGCGGCCAAACCGGCACGGGCAATTTGAGCGTCTTCGGTCGACTTGACGCCGCTCACGCCCACCGCACCCAGGCACTGACCGTCTTTGAGAACGGGCACGCCGCCCTCCAACATGCCGTCCAGCGTCGGAGCACTCAAAAACGAGAAGCGGCCGCCATTGATGATGTCCTCATAGATCTTCGACTCGCGGCGTCCCATGGCAGCCGTGCGTGCTTTGGCCGGTGCGATCAAGGAAGAAATCGGCGCAGCACCGTCCAGGCGTTGCAGCCAGAGCAAATTGCCGCCGTCATCGACGATGGCGATCGTCACAGCCCAGTTGTTCGCCAGCGCTTCGGCTTCGGCTGCGGCGGCGATGGCTTTGAGGTCAGCGAGTTCGAGATAAGGTTTTGTTTTCATGGAATCAAGTCAGTAAAGGGAACAAGCCCGCGAGCATACCGCGCCCAGACTTTAGCCTTGCGTTCGACCTGGGCCGCGACAGCCCCACGCAAAATCGGGGCAATTGCCAATATTTTGGGGATTGCGCTTGTAAATGCCTAAAATCGCCGCACCTGCTGTTCAGGTTTTCAAGGAGTATGACCATGAATGAACAATTTTCCATGATGGATGCCGGCATGGGCTACGGCCTGTCGGCGCAAGAACGCAACCGCGTCCTGCGCAACACCTACTGGCTGCTCTCGCTGAGCATGATTCCTACGGTGCTGGGCGCTTGGATGGGTGTGGCGCTGGGAATGGGACAGGTCTTCAGCGGCGGCTTGGGCATTGTGCTGTTTTTGGCCGGAGCCTTTGGATTTATTTACGCCATCGAACGGACCAAGAACTCGGCCGCCGGTGTGCCTGTGCTTCTGGGCTTTACCTTCTTTATGGGCCTGATGCTCTCGCGCCTGATTGCGCACACCCTGGGATTTAAGAACGGGCCCGAGCTGATCATGACGGCCTTTGGCGGCACCGCGGGCGTCTTTTTCCTGATGGCCAGCTTGGCGTCCGTCATCAAGCGTGACCTTTCCGGCATGGGCCAGTGGCTGTTTGTCGGTGTGATCGTCTTGATGGTGGGCAGCATCATCAACATTTTTGTCGGCTCTTCCACTGGTATGTTGGTGATGTCGGTTGCAGCCATTGGCATCTTCAGCGCCTACATGCTGTACGACCTGAAACGCATCATCGATGGCGGCGAAACCAACTACATCTCGGCCACTCTGGCGCTGTACCTGGACATCATCAATGTGTTCCAGAACCTGCTCGCCCTGCTAGGAATCTTCGGCGGCGAACGCGATTAAGCGTCCTCGAACTAAAAAAAGGTCCGCAAGGGCCTTTTTTTATGCCCGCTCAAAGACCGCAATGCTTTCCACGTGGGCGGTGTGGGGGAACATATTCACCACGCCGGCGGCTGTGCAGCGGTAGCCAGCCTGCGTCACGAGCACGCCAGCATCCCGCGCAAGCGTCGCCGGATTGCAACTCACGTAAACAATGCGCTGGGGGGGCGTCCAGCCGGCACGCAGTTCTGGTGTGGCGTGCAACTCAGCCAGGGCCTGCACCAGGGCAAAAGCGCCTTCGCGCGGCGGGTCGATCAGCCATTTGTCAGCGCTGCGGTCAGCCACCAGCAGCTGTGGCGTCATTTCAAACAAATTGCGGGCGGCAAATGTGGTCGGCGCCAGGTGGGGCGCACCATCGCGCTGCACATTCACCGCCAGGTTATCCCGGGAGCGCGCCACCAGCGACTCCGCCCCTTCGATGCCGATCACCTCGCGCGCCTGTGTTGCCAGCGGCAGTGTGAAATTGCCCAAGCCGCAAAACCAGTCAATAACCCGCTCGGTCTTCTGCACCTGCAACAAGCCCAGTGCGCGGGATACCAACACCCGGTTGATGTGCGGATTGACCTGGGTGAAATCGGTAGGCCGGAAAGGCATGGTGATGCCAAACTGCGGCAAGCAATAGGCCAGTGCGCCGGTCTCATGACCGGGCATTTCGTCTAGCCGCACAATGGTGTCAGGGCCCTTGGCCTGCAGCCACCACTGCACCCCGGGGTGCGCAGCAGCAAAGTTCTTCAGCTTGGTCAGATCGCCGTCGCTCAGCGGCACCATGTGCCGCAACACCAATGCCGTCACATCGCCCTGCGCAGGGGCGCCACCGACGGTGGCCATGTCGCCCACGGCCAGCTCAATTTGCGGGATTTGCTCCACAGCGTCCATCGACGCCACCAAAGCCCGCAGCGGCAGCAACATGGCGCTGACATGGGGGGCCAGTACCTGGCAGCTTTTCATATCTGCAACGAAATGGCTTTTCCGTTCATGAAAGCCGATCAGCACTTCGCCTTTTTTGCGCACAAAGCGCACCGACAAACGTGCGCGATAGCGGTAGCCCCAGGTGGGACCTTCAATCGGGCGCAGCACGGTTTCGGGTTTTATTTTTCCGATGTGCCAGAGGTTGTCTTCCAGTACGCGCTGCTTGACGGCCACCTGGGCGCTGGCATGCATGTGCTGCATCTTGCAGCCGCCGCAGGAATTGGGCTGAAGCCCAAAATGCGCGCACGCAGGACGCACCCTTTGAGACGATTCGACGTGAATATCGGTCAGCGTGCCCTTGTCAAAGCTGCTTTTGCTGCGGTGAATGTGGGCACTGACCACCTCAAACGGCAGCGCGCCGTCGATAAACACAACTTTGCCGTCGCTGCGGTGGGCAACACCCTGGGCTTCAAGGTCAAGGGATTTGACTGCCAGCCAGCCCTCAGGCAAGGTGGCGGCGGTGGGTTCGGTCGGGGGAGCTTCTTGCATCCCCCGATTGTCTCAGGTCAGCGCGCGGGAAGGTACTTGGATGGATCGACCGGTTTGCCCTGTTTGCGCACTTCAAAGTGCAGCTTGGTACGGTCAGCGTCGGTGTTGCCCATCTCTGCAATTTTTTGGCCTTTTTTTACCACCTGGTCTTCTTTGACAAGAATCGTTTGGTTATGGGCATAGGCCGTCAAAAACTGGCTGTTGTGTTTGATGATGATGAGCTTGCCATAGCCCCGCAGACCAGCGTCCGCGTAGACGACTTTGCCATCGGCGGCGGCCAACACAGCATCGCCATTGGAGCCACCAATATCCAGGCCTTTGCGGTTTTTCGACTCGTCAAAGCCATCCAGAATTTCACCCTTGGCAGGCCAGGCAAATGCAATGTCATCTTCAGTGGCGGTGTTGACCGGTGCCGCGGGCGCTGGACTTGACGCAGGTGCTGAAGCAGCTTTGGCAGGGGCAGAGGCCGCGCTTGCAGGGGGCAAAGCGGTAGACGACACTTTGGCGCTGGTGACGGGCTTGACCACCACAGCCTCTTCTGGCGGAACGACACGCAAGGCCTGGCCAATCTCGATGCGATTGGGGTTTTCCAAGGCATTCCAGCGCGCAATCTCGCGGTAGCTCTGTCCGGACTCGAGTCCGATTTTGATCAGCGTGTCACCTTGCTTGACCGTGTAGTAGCCCGGCTTGCCAGAATTGGGGTCGACAATGGCGGTGGAGACCGGCGTAGTGGGCGCGCCGTTCGCTTTGGGTACTTCTGTGGCGCGCGTCGATGCGGGATGCATCGTATGGCCGATGTCTTCGACGGGAGCCCGCAGGCCAGGTTTGGAACTGCAGGCCGCAAGCCCCAGCAACCCGATTGCGACGACCGTCGCACCACCCCGAAGCAGGCTTTTTACCATTGCAGTCATTCCCATTTTCGTCTTCACGCCAAGCCGGATTTTAAAGGCACGAAATGCACCGCTTCGAGCACGGTGTGCCGCAGGCCCTGGCTGGTTTTATCTACCACCACCAAGGCTTGCGCGACCGCGGATCCCACACCACGCCCAGTAGATTGGGCAACTGGCGCGACCAAGCGCCCGCCTACGGCCAACTGGTCTGTCCACGCTGTGGGAATCGCCTCCCCGCCTGCTGCGGAAATGATGGCGGCATAGGGTGCTCCCTGCGGGTAGCCGAGCATGCCATCGCCTAAAAGCAAATGGACATGGGCCAAACGCAGGTAGCGCAGGTTCTCGCGCGCCTTTTCATGCAGGCCGCGTAAACGCTCGATGGTGTAAACCTCGCTGGCCACTTCGCTCAACACTGCTGCCTGGTAGCCGCAACCCGTGCCGATTTCCAATACCCGGCCCAGCTTGCCGCTGACACCGGCGCACAGCAATTCCACCATGCGCGACACCACGCCGGGTTTGGAAATGGTTTGACCCAATCCGATGGGCAGGCTGGTGTCCTCATAGGCCTGGTTGACCAATGCACTGTCCACAAAGCGGTGGCGCTCCACCTTGCCCATCGCGGCCAGAACACGCGGGTCACTCAGCCCCTGCCCTGCCAGCTTTTGCACCATGCGCTGGCGCACCGCCGAGGAGTCCATGCCCAGACCCTGGGGAAGGTTGGTACTGGGTGGGCTTTTGGTCTTGGCAGGTGGCGTATTGCCACCCAATCGCGCCGGGAACGAAGGCCGCTCTTTCATGCGGCGCTCGGCTCCGCAGGCGGCGCAAACAGCGCGGCCGTTTGCGACCAGGCCTGAAGGCTCTCGTGATCGGTCAGGTCAATTTTGAGTGGGGTGATCGACATGTGACCCAGCGTCGTGGCGTGAAAGTCCGTGCCCTCGGCATCGTCTTTGGCCTGTCCGGCCGCGCCAATCCAGTACATGGTTTCGCCCCGGGGGCTGGTCTGCTTGATTACAGGCTCGGCGGCGTGGCGTTTGCCCAAGCGGCACAGCTTGGTCGCGCCGATCTGCGCATATGGCAAATTGGGGATGTTCACATTCAACAGCCAAGGCGCTTTGCCCAGCATGTTGTGATGCACCATGGACAGCACCAGATCACGCGCTTTGCGGGCGGCGGAATCGATCTCCAGCCAGTCTTTATGCACTTGCGAAAACGCCAGCGAGGGAATGCCAAACAAATAGCCTTCCATGGCCGCGCCCACGGTGCCGGAGTAAATCGTGTCGTCGCCCATGTTGGCGCCGTTGTTGATGCCAGAGACCACCAGGTCCGGGCGGTAATCCAGCAGGCCCGAGAGCGCAATGTGCACGCAGTCGGCCGGTGTGCCATTCACATAGCGAAATCCGTTGGCACCGCGGTGCACGTACAACGGTGCGTTGAGCGTGAGCGCATTGGACTTGGCGCTGTTGTTGTGCTCCGGCGCTATGACCTCCACCTCGGCTATGCCTTTCAAAGCGTTGAACAGTGCGAGCAGGCCGGGGGCTTGGTAGCCGTCATCGTTGGAGATCAGGATTTTCATAAGTGGGCTGGAGTAAACGTTGATTGTAGGTGCGGCCACTCCGGCAAGGTCACGCCTGGGACAGAGTGCGCCCACCGGACCGCAAGGCCGGGCCCTATGATCAGCCACCTATTTTTGGAGACCTTCTCATGCACGCTTGGCTATGTGAAAACCCCGTGGGCGTCGATGCCCTGAACTGGACTGAAACGCCTACACCCCAGCCCAAGGCGGGTGAGGTGCTCATTGAAATCAAGGCCGCAAGCCTGAATTTCCCGGATCTGCTGATCGTGCAGAACAAATACCAAATGAAACCTGCCCTGCCCTTTGTGCCAGGCTCTGAATACGCAGGCATTGTGCAAGCCGTGGGTGAAGGCGTGAAACACCTGCAGGTGGGCCAGGCGGTGGCCTGCCTGAGTGGTACCGGCGGTTTTGGCACCCACACACTGGCGCCAGCAGCCTTGTGCATGCCGCTGCCTCCCGGGTTTCCGATGGTGGATGCGGCCGCCTTCATCATGATTTACGCAACCTCGTACCACGCACTGATAGACCGCGCCGCGCTCAAGGCGGGCGAAACCGTGTTGGTGCTCGGGGCTGCAGGCGGCGTGGGCACCTCGGCTATTCAGATTGCCAAAGCGGCGGGTGCGCGCGTGATAGCCGCCGCCTCAACCGACGAAAAATGCGCACTGTGCAAATCAATTGGTGCTGACGAGACTATCAACTACAGCACTGCGAATCTGCGTGAGACTCTCAAAACCCTGACAGGCGGCAAAGGCCCCGACGTGATTTACGACCCGGTGGGCGGCGACTTTGCTGAGCCCGCGTTTCGCTCTATCGCCTGGCGCGGACGCTACCTGGTGGTCGGGTTTGCAGCGGGACCTATCCCCGCGTTGCCGTTCAACCTGGCGCTGCTCAA
>CAIYRQ010000292.1 GCA_903928635.1 uncultured beta proteobacterium
AGCAGGGGGATGGACAGCAGGCGCTGGAGCTTGCGCTCGGGGATTTTGTCGAACACGCCCTGCGCAAACTTGACCCACAGGCGCGGCACCGAGAAAAAAATCGTAGGCCGCGCACGCTGCAAATCAGCCAGGAAAGTGTCCAGGTTTTCGGCGAAAAAGATGTGGCCGCCAAAGCGCAGCGACACCTGTTCGACCAGCATGCGCTCGGCCACATGGGCCAGCGGCAGGTAGGAGATGTAACGGTCGCTCGCAGACATGGGAATGCGACGTGTGGCACTCTCGATGCCCCAGGCCATGGCGCCAAAGGTTTGCACCACGCCTTTGGGGCGCCCGGTGGTGCCCGAGGTGTAAATGATGGTGCAAATCGTATTGGCGTCGGGCTGAGCGACAAATTGCAGCGGTGCATTGCTGCGCAGCAAGTCGCTCCAAAACAGACCTTTTACGCCGGAGGGTGAGAGCGGCAATGCCACTTGTAGCACGGTGTCGGGCACGCTGCCCAGGCTGGCGCTGTCGTCCATTTTCCCAACGAACACGGCGCGTGCCTCGCTGTGCTCCAGGATGTAGGCGAGTGCCTCGCCATTGAAGGTGGGGTAAATCGGCACCGAGACGTAGCCTGCCATCCAGATGGCCAAATCGGCCAGCACCCAGTGCGCGCTGTTTTTTCCCACAATGGCGACGCGGCTGCCTGCGGGCCAGCCTTGGGCCTGCATCCAGGTGGCAATGCGCGCGGCCTGGTCGGCGGCCTCAGCCCAGCGGATGTCTTGCACCACGCCATGGCCTATGGGCTGGGTCAAATAGGTTTTATGGGGTTGCGTAGCGGCCCAGTGCAGCAAGCGCTGCACGGGAAAGTTGGTCGGGTTCGCGATGATGGGTGTGGTTGCCATGGCTGTGCGTCCTTTCAGTTCGCGTTCATTCTTGGCGCAGAAGTGCAGGGCACGCAAGGGTGTTGACCCTTGGTGAGGGGCGCAGCCTGCGACAATGGCGACTCGTTTTTTTCGCAACCCTTTTAGTTTCCCCCCGTTTCATGTCCAGTACTTCCGTTTTTCCGGTGCGAGCCGCCACCCTGCGCGACGCGCGCGCCATTGCAGAACTCCACAACGCCACTGTGCAGGCCGCCTACCAGGGCCTTTTAGGGGACGTGACCGTGCCCGTCATGGCACTGGACAAGCGCCAGGCTTATTGGCGCGAAGCCATTGAGTACGCCGAACCCCAGGTGCATGTGGCGCTGCACGGCGAGCGCATCGTGGGTTTTGTCGGCTTTGACCGCAGCCGCGACGAAGGCAGCAAACAGACCATGGGTGAGATCTGGGCCATTTACGTCCATGCCGACTTTGTCGGCTTGGGCGTGGGCTTGTCGCTGTGGGACGCAGCCCGCGAAGGCTTGCAGGAAGAGGGCTGCACCGATGTCAGTATCTGGCTGCCCCTGGCCAATGAGCGCGCCATGCAGTTCTTCAACATGGCAGGCTTCAAGCGCGAAATGCCCAGCGCCAAGACGGTGTCGATTGGCGGCGTCAAGATCGAAGAAATTCGACTCAAGCGCGCGCTGGCCTGAGTCGTTAGCGCGAAGGGCGCTGTGGCGTCCGTTTATTGCTTTTTGACGACCACGCTGCCGATGGAGTAACCGGCGCCAAACGAGCAAATCACACCCACTTGACCCGCCTCAAAGTCTGCCTTGTTCCGGTGGAACGAGATGATGGAACCTGCGGACGCAGTGTTGGCGAACTCGTCCAGAATCACCGGCGCTTCTTCTCGCGTGGCATCGCGGCCCAGCAGTTTGCGGCTGATGAACTGGTTCATGGACAAATTGGCCTGGTGCAACCAGTAGCGGCGCACATCGTGGGGCGTGTAGTCCAGCGATTTCAGGTGCCCTTCAATATGGTCTGCCGCCATGGGGCACACTTCTTTGAACACCTTGCGGCCTTCCTGGCGGAAGAGCTGGTCGCGGTCGTCCGGGTCGCGGTCTTCCGCGCGGGACATAAAGCCCTGGTTGTTGCGGATGTTGTTGGAAAAAGTGCTCAGCAAGCGCGTGCCCAGCACTTCAAATGCGCCCGCCGGTGCCAAATCCAGGCGCTCTACCAGGATGGCGGTGCACACATCGCCAAAAATGAAGTGGCAGTCGCGGTCTTTCCAGGCCAAATGGGCGGAAGTGATTTCGGGGTTGACCACCAGCACCGCGCGCGCCTGGCCGGTGCGCACTGCGTTCACGGCCAGCTCCAGCGCAAACGTGGCCGAGGAGCAGGCCACGTTCATGTCAAACGCGTAGCCATTGATGCCGAGCGCAGTTTGAATCTCCACGCCCATGGCCGGGTAGGGGCGCTGCATATTGGCAGCGGCGCAAATCAGGCCATCCACGTCGGCCGCGGTCTTGCCTGCGGCGTCCAAGGCCGCTTGCGCAGCGGCCACGCCAATCTCAGCCATCATGGAAATTTCGTTGTCCGGACGCGGCGTAAATCGCGGGCGCATGCGCTCGGGGTCCAGCACACCGGCCTTGTCCATCACGTAGCGGCGCTGAATGCCCGACGCTTTTTCGATGAATTCGACGTTGGACTCGGTCAGTGCCTCGCGGGTGCCTGCTGCTATCTCGGCGGCGTGTTTGGCATTTTCCAGGGCTGCGAAGTGGTTGTAGGCCTCCACCAGCTCCGCATTGGTGATGATCTCAGGCGGCGTGAAAAGGCCTGTACTGCTAATGGCGACACGGTGCATGGTGAATGTCTCTGGGTGTTATGTACGTTGGCGCACATTATCCATGGACAGGGGACCAATTGCCTATTTGCCGCCCAGCGCCTCGCGCACAAAGTCGAGCCGGTCCTGGCCGAAGAACAGGGCGTCGCCCACAAACACGGTAGGCGCGCCAAAAGCGCCGCGGGCCACAGCCTCTTCAGTATTGGCCACCAGGGCGGCCTTGACTTCGGGGTCACTGACCAGCGCCATAAAGGGCTCGGCCTCGAAGCCCGCCGTGCCCAGCACATGGGCCAACACTGCCGGGTCACCCATATTGCAGGGTTGCACCCACATGGCGTTGAACACCGCGTCCACATAGCGCATGAGCGCCTGCGGGTCGCGCAGTTGCAGGCCGGCCGCGCCGCGCATCAGGGTCAGGGTGTTGATGGGGAAGTGGGGGTTGTGGGCAAAGGGCACTTGGTAGCGCTGCGCCCAGCGCGCCATGTCCTGGCCCATCCAGCGGCCTTTGGCAGGCACGGTCACCGGGCTGGCATTGCCCGTGGCCTTGAACACGCCGCCCAGCAGCATGGGCCGGTAGACCACGGTGGCACCAGTGTCGGCTGCCAGCTTGGCCATCTGGGTGTGCGCCAGGTAGGTGGTGGGGCTGCCAAAGTCAAAGAAAAATTCTGCGGTCTTTTGCATAGGGTCTCCTCGTGTTGTTGTGGCTTACCAGGTTTCCATCCAGGGGCGCAGGTCCATCTCCTGCGTCCAGGCACTGCGCGGCTGGCGGTGCAGCTGCCAATAGCTCTCGGCAATGTGCTCGGGGTTCAGGATGCCGTCCTGGTCTTTGAGGGCGTAGCGCTGGGGAAAGTTCTCGGCAATGAACTGGGTGTCTATCGCCCCGTCAATGAGGGTGTGCGCCACATGAATGCCCTTGGGTCCCAATTCGCGCGCCATGCTTTGCGCCAGAGCGCGCAGCGCATGCTTGGCCCCGGCAAAGGCAGAAAACCCGGCCGCGCCGCGCACGCTGGCAGTGGCGCCGGTGAAAATAATCGTCCCGTGGCCGCGCTTGAGCATGGCTTTTGCCACTTCGCGCCCGGTCAAAAAGCCTGCGAGTGCCGCCATTTCCCACACCTTGCGGTAGACCCGCTCGGTGGTGTCGGTCACATCAAAGCGTACATTGGCGCCGATGTTGAATACCGCCACTTCAATCGGTGCAATGTCGCGCTCAATGCCCTCCACCAACGCCACCATGTCGGCTTCAATGCGGGCGTCAGACCCAAAGGCGTGGGCCTTGCCGCCTTCGGCCTCGATCTGCGCGACCAAGGGCGCGAGCTTGTCGGCCTGGCGCCGGGTGACGCAGGCAATCAGCCCTTCACGTGCAAACCGCCGGGCAATGGCACCGCCCGTGGCATCGCCCGCACCGATGACCAATACGGATTTCGAGGTGCTCATGTTCAGGCTCCTGCGTAACGTTGTCGTGCCAGCGCTGCGCCTTGGGCCAGGGCCTCGAGCTTGCGCAGTGCAATCTCGCGGTTCATGGGCGCCATGCCGCAATTGGTGCAGGCAATCAGCTTCATCTTGGGCACAAATTGCAATGCTTTGCCAATCGTGTCGGCCACTTCTTCGGCGGTTTCCACCACGTCGGACGCCACGTCAATCACACCCACCATCACTTCCTTGCCCACCAGCAGGGCCATCAAGTCCATGGGCACGTGGGAGTGAAAACACTCCAGGCTCACTTGCTGGATGCTGCTCTTGGCCAAGGCGGGAAACACTTTTTCGTACTGGCGCCACTCGTGGCCCAGCGTATTTTTCCAGTCCATATTGGCGGCAATGCCATAGCCGTAGCAAATGTGCACCGCGGTTTTGCAGGTCAGTCCCTGGACGGCGCGCTCCAGCGCCTGAACGCCCCAGTCGGCGGCGTCTTCCATGTAGACGTTGAAGGCCGGTTCGTCAAACTGGATGATGTCCACGCCGTCGGCCTGCAAGGCCAGCGCCTCTTGGTTGAGCAGTTCCGCAAAGGCAAACGCCATTTTGATTTTGCCCTCCTGCCCCACGCCATAAAAGCGGTCCGCCACCGTGTCGACAATCGTCATCGGGCCGGGCAGGGTGAATTTGAGGGTGCG
>CAIYRQ010000293.1 GCA_903928635.1 uncultured beta proteobacterium
GGCTATGCGCTGGCCGATTGGCTGACATCGCGCGGCCACACCCCCCAATTCATCGACTGGCCGCGCCGCGACGCACCCGCGCCACAAGCCACCTGAGCCGCCAAGGCTTGAACGACGGACCCTCATGACCGACACCTATACCGTTGACAAAGAAATCGACACCCGGGGCCTGAACTGCCCCTTGCCCATCCTCAAAGCCAAGCGCGCGCTGACCGACATGACCAGCGGCCAAGTGCTCAAGGTAGTGGCCACCGACGCAGGCTCGCTGCGCGACTTTCAGGCATTTGCCAAGCAGACCGGCAACACCTTGCTCGATCAACAAACCCTGGCGCTGGAGGCGGGCGCTGAGTTTGTGCATGTGATGCGTAGGCGTTGATGCACGCCGCAGGGGCCCTTAACCCAACCGCTGCAACTGCTCCCGCACCTTGGACAAGGTGTCGCCAAACTCCGCCACGCGCTGGTGCGACTGGGCAATAACTTCCGGGGGTGCTTTGGCCACAAACGCTTCGTTGCTCAGCTTGGCGGTGGCCTTGGCAATTTCGCCTTCCAGGCGGGCAATTTCTTTGCCCAGGCGCAGTTTTTCAGCGGCCACGTCCACTTCCATGAATAGGCACATGCGGGCGTCGCCCACCACGGCCACCGGCGCGGCCTGAGCGGCGGCTTGCCACGATGCTTCGTCGGCAAAGAGCTTCACTTCTACCAGTTTGGCCAGGGCTTGCAGCACCGGGGCGCTGCTGGTCCAAAACGCGCTGTCCGCGTCAGTGGCGGCCAACACGTACAAGGGCAGGCGGGTGGAAGGCGGTACCTTCATCTCGCCGCGCAAGTTGCGGCAGGCGTCCACCAGCAGTTTGAGGCGCGCCACATGGGCTTCGGCCACCGGGTCGATGCGCTCGGGCTGGCTGACGGGGTAGGCGGCGATGGCCACTGAGGGGCCGCTGCGGCCGGCCACGGGTGCCACTTTTTGCCAGAGTTCTTCGGTGATGAAGGGAATCAAGGGGTGCGCCAGGCGCAGCAGGGTTTCTAAGGTGCGGATCAGGGTGCGGCGGGTGGCACGTTGTTGCGCCTCGTTGCCGGTGTTGATTTGCACCTTGGCGATTTCCAGGTACCAGTCGCAGAACTCGTTCCAGACAAAGTCGTACACCGTGTTGGCCACGTTGTCCAAGCGGTATTCGGCAAAGCCTTTGGCCACATCCGCTTCCACGCGCTGCAGCAGTGATGCAATCCAGCGGTCGGCTTGGCTGAATTCCAGGTAGCCGTGCATAGGGCCTGCGGCGGTGGCAGCGCCCGTGGCATCGGTGCCGGGGGCGGCGCATTCGGCCTTGGTGTGTTCGCGCAAGCCGCAGTCGTAGCCTTCGCAGTTCATCAGCACAAAGCGGGTCGCGTTCCAGAGTTTGTTGCAGAAGTTGCGGTAGCCCTCGCAGCGCTTGGAGTCAAAGTTGATGCTGCGCCCCAGGCTGGCCAGCGCAGCAAAGGTAAAGCGCAGTGCGTCCGCCCCGTAGGCGGGAATGCCGTCCGGGAACTCTTTTTGCGTGTTTTTGCGCACCTGGGGCGCGGTCTCGGGCTTGCGCAGGCCTTGGCTGCGTTTGTCCAGCAGGGGCTCAAGCGCAATGCCATCGATCAAGTCCACGGGGTCGAGCACATTGCCTTCGGACTTGCTCATCTTCTTGCCCTGCGCGTCGCGCACCAGGCCGTGGATGTAGACGTGCTTGAACGGCACACGGCCGGTGAAGTGCGTGGTCATCATGATCATCCGGGCGACCCAGAAGAAGATGATGTCGTAGCCGGTGACCAGCACGCTGGACGGCAAATACAGGTCGTAGTCGGAGGTGTTGCCTGTGTTGTCGCTGCGGAGCGTGCCGGACTCGGGCTTGCTCATACTCGCTTCGCTCGCCAAATCGCTGCGTCCGAGGCCGGTACGCTCCTGCGAGTTATTGGCGCTTTCGGGCCATCCCATGGTGCTGAAAGGCACAAGGGCGCTGGAGTACCAGGTGTCGAGCACGTCCTCGTCGCGGCGCAGCGTTTTGCCGGGGGCCTGGGCTTGGGCTTCGGCCTCGTTGCGGGCCACATAGACGCGGCCGTCTTCGTCGTACCACGCTGGAATTTGGTGGCCCCACCAAAGTTGGCGGCTGATGCACCAGTCCTGGATGTTGTTCATCCACTGGTTGTAGGTGTTGACCCAGTTCTCGGGCACAAACGTGACTTCGCCGCTTTGTACGGCGTCGATGGCTTTTTGGGCGATCGATTTGCCGGTGGCGTCCTGCTCAGACACCTTTGTCATGGCTACAAACCACTGGTCGGTGAGCATGGGCTCCACCACCTGGCCGGTGCGCGCGCAGATCGGCAGCATCAGTTTGTGGGGTTTGATCTCGAGCAGCAGACCTTCTTTTTCCAGGTCAGCCAGCAGCGCCTTGCGCGCTTCAAAGCGGTCCATGCCCTGGTAGTGCACCGGGCCGTTGTGGTTGACCTTGGCGTCCAGCGTGAAGATGGTGATCAGCGGCAGGCCGTGGCGCTGGGCGCAGGCGTAGTCGTTGAAGTCGTGGGCGCCGGTGATCTTGACGCAGCCCGAGCCAAAGGCGCGGTCCACAAAGTCGTCGGCAATGATGGGAATCTTGCGGTTGCACAAGGGCAGGTCCACCATCTTGCCCAGCAGGTGCAGGTAACGCTCGTCCTCGGGGTGCACGGCCAGGGCGCCGTCGGCCATCATGGTCTCGGGCCGGGTGGTGGCAATCGTCATGCCTTTGCTCATCACACCGTCAATCAGCTGCGGGCCGTCGGAGAAGGGGTACAAGATGTAGTGCATCTTGCCCTCGGACTCGGTGCTTTCCACTTCCAGGTCGCTCACCGCGCTTTGCAGCACCGGGTCCCAGTTGACCAGGCGCTTGCCGCGGTAAATCAGGCCTTGCTCATACAAGCGCACAAAGGTCTCGGTCACGGTTTTGGACAGCTTGGGGTCCATGGTGAAGTACTCACGGCTCCAATCCACGCTGTCGCCCATGCGGCGCATTTGGTTGGTGATGGTGCTGCCGGACTGCTCTTTCCACTCCCAGACCTTGCTCACGAAGTTCTTGCGTGCCTCGGCGGGCGTGGGCCCCATGTCGTGGCGGCTGATGCCCTGGGCTTGCAACTGGCGTTCCACCACGATTTGGGTGGCAATGCCCGCATGGTCGGTGCCCGGAATCCAGGCGGTGTTGGCGCCCGCCATGCGGTGGTAGCGCGTCAGGCTGTCCATGATGGTCTGGTTGAAGGCGTGGCCCATGTGCAGCGTGCCGGTCACATTGGGCGGCGGCAGCTGAATGGAAAACGCTGCCTGGCCCGCTTGGGGCGCTCCCGTTCCGCGGAAACCGGCGGTGCCGTAGCCGCGCTTTTCCCACTCGGGGCCCCAGTGGGCTTCCAGAGCGGCGGGCTCGAAGGATTTGGACAGGGCGTTGAGACCGGCTTGGTCCGGGGTTTGCGCGGGGGCGTTGCTCATGGAATGTGGGGGCTCGTGGTGGCCGCCTCGTGGCGACTGGGGGATAGGGCGAAAGTGCAATTTTAACGAGTGTGGCCCCTGGCGTTGGACCCTGGCGCGATGCCGCTAACATGGCTGCATGACCAGCCCCACACCCGACCTCGTTCCCCGCAGCCCCCTGGGCTTTGCCAAGCTTCCCGCCCGCTACGCCACCGTGGTGATGCCCTTTTTTCTGTCCTTTTTGATGACCTGCGTGGTGTCCTTGATCAGCACCTTGCGGGGCGCAGGCTTTGAGGCGGGTTTTTTCCCGCTGTGGATTGGCTCCTGGGCGCTGTCGTGGGTGGTAGCGTTCCCGACGCTGTTGCTGGTGCTGCCGCTGGTGCGGCGGGCCACGGCGGCGTTTGTTCTTCCCCCATAACCCCCAGGCAGGAGGGCGCAGAGGGATTCGGGATAATCCCGCCATGCTTTTCCTCCTTTCTCCCGCCAAGTCGCTCGACTACGACACGCCCCTGGCCGACCAGCCGCACACGCCGCCCCTGTTCGTCAAGCAATCCAAGGCTTTGATTGATGTGCTGCGGGGCTACTCGCCGCAGGACATTGCCCAGTTGATGGACCTGAGCGACGCTTTGTCGGCACTGAACGTGGCGCGCTACCAGGCTTGGTCCAGCCGTGCGACGCTCAAAAACGCCCGCCAAGCGGTGCTGGCCTTTGACGGTGATGTGTATGACGGCCTGCAAGCCCGCAGCCTGGACGCCGATGGCCTCGCCTGGGCGCAAGAGCATGTGTGTATTTTGAGTGGCCTCTACGGCGTACTGCGCCCGCTGGATTTGATGCAGCCCTACCGCTTGGAGATGGGCACAGCCCTGCCCACCGAGCAAGGCGGCAGTCTGTACGCCTACTGGGGCTCGCAAATCAGCGACTACCTGAACAAGCGCCTGCGCGGTCAAAACCCCAAGGTGGTGGTGAATCTGGCCTCGCAGGAATATTTCAAATCGGTGCAGCTCGGCGCCCTCAAAGCGCGGGTGGTGGAGTGTGTGTTCCAGGAGCTGCGCGATGGGCAATACAAGATCATCAGCTTTTCGGCCAAGCGAGCGCGCGGCATGATGGCGCGCTTTGCCATTGAGCAGCGGCTGACCACGCCAGAGCAGCTGCGCGACTTTGATGCCGACGGCTATGCCTGGTGCGCTCCGGAGTCCACGCCCGAGCGCCTGGTGTTTCGCCGCGACACGCCGGGAGCCGCAGCATGAGCCACGCACCCGAACACTCTCCGCTGGGCAAGGCGTCGGCCTATATCGACCAGTACGATGCGTCTTTGTTGTTTCCGATTGCCCGCGCGCCCAAGCGTGCCGAAATCGGACTCGATGGCGCCACGCCCTTTTTTGGCGCCGACCTGTGGACCGCGTTTGAACTGAGCTGGCTGAACGCCCGCGGCAAGCCCCAAGTGGCGATTGCACACTTCACCGTGCCCTGCGAGACGCCGAACATTGTGGAGAGCAAGTCCTTCAAGCTCTACCTCAATAGTTTCAACAACACCCGCTTTGCCGACGCAGCCGAGGTGCAAGCGCGCTTGCGCGCCGATCTGTCCGAAGCTTTGTGGCGCGGTGCTGCAAAGCCCGGAACCGTGGGCTTGCGCCTGCTAGGTGCAGAGTTGTTTGACCGCGAGCCAGTGTACGAGCTCGATGGCTTGAACCTGGACCGCCTGGACGTCGAGTGCAGCCACTACACCCCGTCACCCGAGCTGCTGCGCACTGCGCCGCAAGCAGAAAACGAAGGTCCGGCTTCGGAGGTACTGGTCAGCAATCTGCTCAAAAGCAACTGCCTGGTCACTGGCCAGCCGGACTGGGGCAGCGTGCAAATCAGCTATACCGGCGCACAGATCGACCAAGAGGGTTTGTTGCAATACATCGTGAGCTTTCGCAACCACAACGAGTTCCATGAGCAGTGCGTGGAGCGCTTGTTCATGGACATCTGGACGCGCTGCAAGCCCCTCAAGCTCACGGTTTATGCCCGCTACACCCGCCGCGGTGGTCTGGACATCAACCCGTTTCGCACCAGCCACTCGCAGGCTATGCCTGCCAACACCCGCAACGCGCGCCAGTAGGCGGCATTTCGATTGAGAGGCAGCGCCATGAAAGCAACACTCGCCACCATCGACATTAGCTGCCTCTTCGACCCGCAAGCCAGCGCGCAGACCAAGGCGGCTTGCGCCCAGGCCTTGCACCACGCCTTGCGCGACACCGGTTTTGCCGTACTGCGGGGCAACGGCGTGCCTGCGCCTACGCTTGCGCGCATGCGCCAGGCCGTAAAGGCTGTGTTCGACGTGCCCCGCGGCAAGTACAGCGACTATCGGGTGCAAAAAACCAATTACCGGGGCTATGTGCCACTGGGCTATTTCACGCCCAACAAGGGGGGTGCCCGCGCCGACCAGTACGAGGCCTGGAAGCTGCACGGCGAATTCAGCGCCGATGACCCGGTTTGTGCGCAGTCTGCGCTCTACGGCCCCAACCATTGGCCGCCGGTGAACTTTGACGTGCGCGGTGCGGTGCTGGACTACTGGGCCGAGATGACGCGGGTGAACAACGCAGTGCTGGTCGCGCTGTGCCAGGCCTTGGGGCTGGACAGTGGCGTGGTGTTGGGCATGCTGGACAAGCCGCTGACCAATATGACGCTCTTGAACTACCCGCCGGGCACACCGCAAGACGATAGCTGGGGCATCCACCCGCACAAAGACTTCAACTTCTTGACGCTGCTGGCCCACGACCCGGTGGGCGGCTTAGAAGTGCGCACCGCGGACGGCCAGTGGATTGAAGCGGTCTGCGAGCCGCAGGACTATGTACTCAATGTGGGCGACATGCTGGAGCTGCTCACGGGCGGTCATCTGGTCTCGACCCCGCACCGGGTGACCAACCGCAGTGCGCGTCAGCGCCAGTCATTCCCGTATTTTTCGGTGCCCCGGCACGACGTGGTGGTGGCGCCGCTGCTGGCGCCCGTGCCAGGATTTGAGCGCGCGCCCTTGCAATCGGGTGCGGCCAGTCACGATATTTGGTATTCCAATTGGCCGGATGTGGCGCTGTCAGATACGCCCATCGACTTGGGCAATTACGGCGATTAGCCCAGTTCCGTAAAGGACTTGAGCGGCGCCAGGGCAGGGAAGTCGCCCGCGCGCTTGGTCTTCATCGCGGTGACGGCTTCTGCCACATGGCGGTTGCTCCAAATGGCCGCTTGCAGCCAACCCATTTGCGTGAGCGACTCGTCCACCGTGTGGTCGCGTGCGTAATGCACGGCCTGCTTGGTGCCCCAGATGGCAATCGGTGGTTTGCTGGCGATTTCTTTTGCGCATTGCATGGCAGCGGCCAAGGCTTCATCCGCCGTGGGCAGCACGGCGTTCACCAGCCCATACGACGCTGCGTGGGCTGCACTCAGGCGTCGGCCCGTGTAGGCCAGCTCTTTGACCACCGCCATGGGAATCAGCTTGGGCAGGCGCTGCAGGGTGCCCACATCCGCCACCATGCCGATGTTGATTTCCTGGATGCAGAAAAACGCGTCGGCCGAGGCATAGCGAATGCAGCAGGCCGTAACCATGTCCACCGCGCCGCCAATGCAGCCGCCCTGGATGGCCGCAATCACGGGGATGCGCATTTTTTCGAGCTTGGTGAAGGTGGCCTGCATGTCGGTGAGCGAGTCAAACATGGCCGCGCGCCCCTCGGGGCTTTGGTCGTTCATTTGAATCGCACCGGCAAACGTGTCCAGCGCCATGCCGGCGCTGAAATGCTTGCCGGTGCTGCTGATGACCAAGACGCGCGCGGTATTGCCCTGGTGCAGGTCGGTCAATACGGTGTCGAGCTCGCGCCAGAACACCGGGCCCATGGTGTTGAGCGCCTCAGGCTGCTGCAGCACCAGGTGCGCAATATGGTTTTCAATCGTCAGGGAAAAGCAGTGCATTGCTGTCATGGGGTGGAGTCTCCAAAGGGGATGGAAGTAGCTTAGCGTCTTGCGCCGAGATCAGCGAGCCGACTCTGACACCCAAGAGACGCAGGCGCTTGGCCAGGGGCGCACGCTTGAGGCATTGGCCCGCCGCGGCGCGAATGCCCGCCGCCGAGTCGGTGTAGTGGGGCAGGGTGTGGTCCCGGGTGACGATGGAAAAGTCGTCAAACCGAAGTTTGATGCCGATGGTTTTGCCCACATAGCCCTTGCGCTGCAGGTCTTGCGCCACCTGTTCGCACAACCGGGTAAATACGGCGCCCAGCTCGGCCTTGTCGCGCACCGCATGCAGGTCGCGATCAAAGGTGGTCTCGCGGCTCATGCTCACCGGCTCGCTGCTGGTGACCACCGGTCGGCTATCGCGGCCCCACGCAGCATGGTGCAGCCAAATGCCGGTCTTGTTGCCGAAGTGGGCGATGAGCCAGTCCGGGTCGCGCGCAGCCAGCTCCCCAATGGTGCGAATGCCGTGGCTTTGCAGCTTTTCGTCTGATTTGGGGCCGATGCCGTTGATCTTGCGGCAGGCCAGCGGCCAGATCAGGGGTTGCAGGTCTTGTTCCAGCACAACCGAGATCCCGTTGGGCTTGTTGAACTCGCTGGCCATTTTGGCGAGCAGCTTGTTGGGTGCGACGCCTACCGAGCAGGTGAGCCCGGTGTCGTCAAAGATCGCTTTTTGAATCAGACGGGCCAGCACCCGGCCGCCTTCGCGCTGGCCGCCGGGCACCTCGGTGAAGTCAATATAGACCTCGTCCACGCCCCGGTTTTCCATCACCGGCGCAATGTCGCTGATGATGGATTTGAAACGCTGTGAATAGTGGCGGTACTGCGCAAAGTCCACCGGCAGCAGGATCGCCTGCGGGCACAGTTTGGCAGCTTTCATCAGGCCCATGGCAGAGCCCACACCAAACTGGCGCGCGGCATAGGTAGCGGTGGTGATCACCCCGCGGCCGGTGTAACCGACAAGCCGAGGGAAGAAGTCCAGGGGAATGGCGGCCAGGTCGTCTTGCGTCCAGGTTTGCTCAGGGTAGGCCAGTGCCAAACGACCCAGCAAGTCGTCCTCGCGGCGTCTGCCGCCACCGATCACAACGGGCAGGCCTTTGAGCTGCGGATAGCGCAGGAGCTCCACCGACGCGTAAAACGCATCCATGTCCAGATGCGCGATGCGGCGAATGGGCTCCGCTTGCAACCGGGCTGCTCCGCGCGGGTTTTAGACCGGAAAGGTGCCCGGCAGCAAAATGCTTTTGTCCACCGTCTGAATGTCGGTGCGACCGCAAAAAGCCATGGTGATGTCGAGCTCTTTGTGGATGATTTCCAGTGCTTTGGTCACACCGGCCTCGCCCATGGCACCCAGGCCGTAGACCATGGCGCGGCCGATCAGTGTGCCGCGCGCGCCCAAAGCCCAGGCCTTGAGCACATCCTGTCCGGAGCGAATGCCGCCGTCCATCCACACCTCAATCTGCGATCCCACCGCCTCCACGATGGCGGGCAGGGCCTCGATGCTGGACTGGGCACCATCCAACTGGCGACCGCCGTGGTTGCTGACCACAATGGCATCGGCACCACTTTGAACCGCCAGTTTGGCGTCTTCCACGTCCTGAATGCCTTTGAGGATGAGCTTGCCGCCCCATTGCTCTTTGACCCAGGCCACGTCGGCCCAGGACAGGCGCGGGTCAAACTGTTCGTTGGTCCACGAGGCCAGCGAACGCATATTACTCACGCCCTTCACATGGCCCACCAGGTTGCCAAAGGTGTGGCGGCGGGTGCCGGCCATCCCTAAGCACCAGCGGGGCTTGGTCATGAGGTTGATGATGTTGACAATCGTGGGGCTCGGGGGCGCGGTCAGACCATTCTTCAGGTCTTTGTGGCGCTGGCCGATCACCTGCAAATCCAGCGTCAACACCAGTGCGCTGCAGCCGGCTTTGCGCGTGCGCTCAATCATGTCCACCATGGCCTGGCGGTCGCGCATCATGTAGAGCTGAAACCAAAAGGGCGCCGTGGTGTTGGCCGCCACGTCTTCGATCGAGCAAATGCTCATGGTCGAGAGGATGAAGGGAATGCCAAACTTTTCTGCCGCCTTGGCCGCTTTAATCTCGCCATCAGCGTGTTGCATGCCGGTCAGGCCCACGGGCGCAATGGCCACGGGCATCTTGACCTGGGTGCCCGCCATGGTGGTGGCGGTGCTGCGGTTTTCCATGTTCACAGCCACGCGCTGGCGCAGCTTGATTTTCTGGAAGTCTTGCTCGTTGGCGCGGTAGGTGCCTTCGGTCCAGCTGCCCGAGTCGGCATAGTCGTAAAACTTGCGGGGCACACGTTTTTCGGCCAAAACGCGCAGGTCTTCAATATTGGTAATCACGGGCATGGTGCTGTCTCGCTGAGAAATTTGAATGGGCTCATCCTAGCGTCCGCGCCCCAAACTGCGCGTGAAACCCGCGCGCGGAGGCCTGAAAAATCTTGTGTGGTTCAGCTGCAGCTGATGCTGCCGCAGCCCGACACAGTGACATTGCGGATGGCGGCAGGGTCTGCCAGTGTCTCAGTGGCGCTGTCAAAGCCCACCGACTGCAAGTGCTGCGCCAGACCGGCGTCCATGGTTTGCGCGTGCTGGCCAAACCATTCACCGAGTGCTTCGCCCATGCGGTTGATGATGTCCGTCTCGCCCGACTGGTAGTGCTTGACCACAGCCTGCATGGTTTCCAGCACCATCGCGTGCTGGTCGCTGTGGCAGTTGCCTTCGGTGAACCCGGTCGCCAGCATCCAGCGGTCTTCCTGGGCAAAGTGGGCCACGGTGTGGGCGACAAAGGCCTCATACAGCGGCAACTGGTCGGCAGGTGGCGTGGCCAACAGTGCAGCGAGCTGGTCGGCAAACTCCTGGTGCGTGTGGTCCATGCGCGCGTCGCCGGTGAGCAATTTTTCGGACCATTCGAAACCCATGGCGGGCTGGGCAAGGGTTTCGGTGTGGGCGGAGGACGATGTGTTCATGGCGGTAAGGCGTTGGGTGGACGGTATGGGGCCAAGTGTAAGCAAATGTTCCCAGGCGGCCAGCCCAAAGAAAAAGCCGCACTGTCTTGCAACAGTGCGGCTTTGTCAGTGGTGCCCGGGGCCGGACTCGAACCGGCACGCCTTGCGGCGGGGGATTTTGAGTCCCCTGAGTCTACCAATTTCACCACCCGGGCAGTAATCGGTGGACTCGCATTATGACACAAGGTGCGGCGCGTTTCCCTACTGAGCGGTAGAGCCAGCCGTGTGATGGGGTTCCACACGTTCATTAAAGCTTA
>CAIYRQ010000294.1 GCA_903928635.1 uncultured beta proteobacterium
CATTCTTTGTAGCCTGTGCCGTGCGCGTCGGGCGCTGGCGTGAGCTTCCAAAAGCGCAGCTCGGCGGCGTGGGTGCCACTCTTGTCGCCGCGCGATACAAAGGCCGCGTTGCTCGCAGCCACTTTGGCCAGCGCCGCAGCGATGTCTTTGCCCTGCAGCTTGGCCGGGTCCGCGCCGGGACCGACCAGCACAAAGTCGTTGTACATCACCGCAAAGCGTTTGATGGCAAAGCCTTCTGCCACGATTTTTTCTTCGGCCACCTGGTCGTGCACAAACAGCACATCCGCGTCACCCCGGCGCCCCATGTCGATGGCCTGGCCGGTACCCAGCGCTACGACTTTCACCTCCACGCCGGTGGCCTTGGTAAAGGCGGGCAGCAAATGCGCGAACAAGCCGGACTGCTCGGTGGACGTGGTGGACGCCATGACGATGGGCTCGGCCCGCGCGCCGACCAACGCAGCAGCAGCCAGCGAAACAGCGGCCATCAAACGAACAACGTTGTTCACAAAAGCTCTCCCTTCACAAATGCATGGGCATGCGGGCATTGCGCTTGCAAGACCGCAGCATCAAAAAACTGGGTCACGGGCAAGTCCGCCAGCAAGCGGCCGCGCTCCAGATAAATCACCCGCTGCGCCAGGCGTTTCACCTGGCCCAGGTTGTGACTGGCAAACACCAGCGTGGCGTCGGTGCGGCTGTCGGCAAAGCGCTGCATGAGTGCCTCCACCTCGGCCTTGGCGTGGGGGTCCAAGCTGGCCGTGGGTTCGTCCAGCAACAACAACTGGGGCTTCAGCGCCCAGGCGCGGGCCAGCGCGACTTGCTGCTGCTGCCCCAAAGACAAGGTACGTGCACTGCGCGACGCCAACTCTTGCAAACCCGCAGCGCGCAGCGCTTCCAATGCCTGCACGCTGGCTTGCCGCCAGGGTGTACCCCGCAACCACAATGCCAGCGCCACCTGCCGCTGTACCGTCGTGCGCAGCATGTGCGGACGCTGAAACAGCATGGCCTGTCGCAAGCCTGGCACAGCCTGCCGCGAGCCCAGCGTGGGTTCGAGCAAGCCGTGCAGCAAACGCAGCAAAGTGCTTTTTCCGGATCCGTTGGCTCCCACCAGGGCGACACGCTCGCCCGCTTGAATCGAGACATCGATATTGCGCAGGGCGCTGTCCAAATCGGTCCGCGCACGCCGCAGAGAGCGGCCATCGGCGCCCATCTGCACACCGGCCTGTGCCAGGCTAATCAAGGCGCTCACAGCGCCAGCCCCCGGCTCAGCGCCAGGCCCGCGGACTCGGTGCGCACCCGCCACTGCCGCAGCAAGCCGACCAACAGGTTGAGTGCCAGCACCACCGCCAGCAACACCAAGCCCAAGCCCAGTGCCAGCGGCAAATCGCCTTTGGATGTTTCCAGCGCAATCGCGGTCGTCATGACCCGGGTAAAGCCGTCAATATTGCCGCCCACGATCATGACCGCACCCACCTCCGAGATGGCGCGGCCAAAGGCGGCGATCAGCACCACCAGCAGGGCGTGGCGCTCATCCCATGCCAGCAACACGGCGCGCAACACGGTGCCCGCACCCAGGGAGCGCAATTGCTCGCCATAGAGTTGCTCGGCGTCTTGCACGGTCTGGCGGGTGAGTGCGGTCACGATGGGCAGCACCAGCACCGCCTGCGCCAGCACCATGGCTTTGAAACTGAACAGCCAACCCAGATACCCCAGCGGCCCCGAGCGCGAGAGCAGCAAATAGACCAGCAAGCCCACCACCACCGACGGTATGGCCAGGCTGGTGTTCAGCAGGGTCAACACCACCGAACGCCCTGCAAATTGCGCCACCCCCAGCCATGCACCCAGCGCCAGCCCCACGCTGCACGCCAGCAGGCAGGCGCAAGCGCTCACGCTCAAGGAGCGCGCCACGATAGAAACCAATGTGGGGTCGAGCGAGCTTATGAGTTGCAGCGCCGTAGAAGCGCTTTGGGACAGGGTGGTCATCGGTAATGAATTAGGTCGCTGCCCGCCGCAAGGTTTCCACCACCGGGCGGCGCAGCACATCGCGCAGCCCCCACCAGCCTGCCGCCAGCGCCAGCACCGCGCCAGCCAGAGAACCCAACAGCGGCACCCACAGCGAGACGGTCCAGGAAAACTCAAACACGTAGCGCGCCAGCGCCCAGCCCACGCCACTGGCCACACACGACGCCAGGAAGCCCGCGAGCAGCCCGACCCCTGCAAGCTCAATGCGCTGCACCTGGCGCAGCAGCTGGTTTTGGGCGCCCACCGCACGCATGATGGCGAACTCGCGTGCACGCTCTTCACGTGTGGCGCTCACGGCTGCAAACAACACCACCAAGCCTGCGGCCAAAGTGAACCCAAACAAAAATTCCACCGCGCCCACCACCTGGTCCAGGATGCGCTGAATTTGGCTGATGGTGGCGCTCATGTCCACATTGGTCACATTGGGAAACTGCCGCACCAGTGCGTTGTCAAAGCCTGGCGTGGCCGGTGCCTTGAAGGCACCCATGTAGGTGGCGGGCACGCCCTCCAGGCGGCTGACCGGGTACATGGCAAAGAAGTTGGCGCGCATCGATGTCCAGTCCACTTTGCGCAGCGAGGTGACCTTGGAGTCCATCTGGATGCCTGCAATGTCAAAGCGCAGGTCATCGCCAAGTTTCAGCCCCAAGGTCGTGGCAATACCCTCCTCCATGCTGATGGCGCCCGCTTCTTCGGGCGTCCAGCGCCCGCCGACCACCTGGTTGTTGTCCGGACGCGTGGCGCTGTGGCTGAGGTTGAACTCGCGGTCCACCAGCCGCTTGGCCCGTTCATCCACGTAATCGTCGGA
>CAIYRQ010000295.1 GCA_903928635.1 uncultured beta proteobacterium
AAAGAATATTACGTGTCCGCCGTGACCGACCGCGCCAGCCAGCGCGTGGCCATGATTGTGTCCAGCGAAGGCGGCATGGACATCGAAGGTGTGGCCCACGACACGCCCGAGAAAATCATGACCGAGATCGTCGACCCCGCATTGGGACTGACGACCGCACAAGCAACCAAGCTGAGCGACGCCATCGGCGTGCCTGCTGCATCCACCGCGCAGGCCGTGGATGTGCTTCAAAAGCTCTACCAAATTTACATGGACACCGACGCCAGCCTGGTTGAAATCAATCCCTTGATTCTGGAAGGCAACGGCAACATCAAAGCCCTGGACGCCAAGTTCAACTTTGACGCCAACGCGCTGTTCCGCCACCCCGAAATCGTAGCCTACCGCGATCTGGACGAAGAAGATCCTGCGGAAGTGGAAGCCAGCAAGTTTGACCTGGCCTACATCAGCCTGGACGGCGACATCGGCTGCCTGGTCAACGGCGCAGGCCTGGCCATGGCGACCATGGACACCATCAAGCTGTTTGGCGCCGAGCCCGCCAACTTCCTGGACGTGGGCGGCGGTGCCACCCCTGAGAAAGTGACCGAAGCCTTCAAAATCATGTTGAAGAACCCCAAGGTCAAGGCCATTTTGGTCAACATTTTTGGCGGCATCATGAAGTGCGACACCATTGCCACCGGTGTGATCGTGGCGTGCAAGGCGGTCAACCTGTCCGTGCCTCTGGTGGTGCGCATGAAGGGCACCAACGAAGAGATGGGCAAGCAAATGCTGGCCGACTCCGGCCTGCCCATCATCAGCGCCGACACCATGGCCGATGCGGCGCAAAAAGTCGTTGCCGCTGTCAAAGCCCACGCCTGAAGCCCACGCCCACAGCCAACGTCTGAAAGAAACAAGCCATGTCGATCTACATTAACAAAGACACCCGCGTCATCACCCAGGGCATCACCGGCAAGACCGGACAGTTCCACACCGAAAAATGCCAGGAATACGCCAACGGCAAAGAATGCTTTGTCGCCGGTGTGAACCCGAAAAAAGCGGGCGAGTCGATTTTCAATATCCCGATCTTTGCATCGGTCAAAGAAGCCGCGCACGAGACCGGTGCCACGGTGTCCGTGATCTACGTGCCGCCCGCAGGCGCTGCTGCCGCGATCTGGGAGGCTGTGGAGGCGGACCTCGACCTGGCGATTTGCATCACCGAAGGCATTCCGGTCAAAGACATGCTCGAAGTGCGCAACCGCATGCGTGCCAAAGTGGCCGCTGGCGGCAAAGAAACCCTGCTGCTCGGACCCAACTGCCCCGGACTGATCACGCCTGACGAAATCAAGATCGGCATCATGCCCGGCCACATCCACCGCAAAGGCCGCATTGGTGTGGTGTCGCGCTCCGGCACCTTGACTTATGAAGCGGTGGCTCAACTCACCGAAATCGGCCTGGGCCAGTCCACTGCCGTGGGCATTGGTGGCGACCCCATCAATGGCCTCAAGCACATTGATGTGATGCGCGCCTTCAACGATGACCCCGATACCGACGCCGTCATCATGATTGGCGAAATCGGCGGCCCCGACGAGGCCGAAGCCGCCCGCTGGTGCAAGCTCAACATGAAGAAGCCCATCGTCGGCTTCATCGCCGGTGTGACCGCCCCTGCAGGCAAACGCATGGGCCACGCCGGTGCCTTGATCAGTGGTGGCGCGGACACGGCGGAAGCCAAGCTTGCGGTGATGGAAGAGTGCGGATTCACCATCACCCGCAACCCTTCAGAAATGGCGAAATTGTTGAAAGCGATGTTGTAATTTCAGCCGCACGTCAGCGGCTTAGCCCTTGTGAAGAAGCCGCTGATCCCAATGCCCCGCCCGTAGCGGGGCATTTTTTTGCCTCTTTGCATCGCTTTACCAGTGCCAACGCACGCTGTCTTTGCCCTAAGACAAACGTGTACTGTGGCGAAAAACACAAATTAAATTTACAATAATCACCAAACAGTCTTGTTTAGTGCTTAGAATAAAGTCGTGCGGCTTGCACATGTCGCGGTGACTGCCGCTAGTTCAAAATTTTGAGGGAATGATTATGAAGTCTGCAATGCAAAAGGGTTTCACCCTGATTGAGCTGATGATCGTCGTGGCGATCGTTGGTATTTTGGCTGCGGTCGCACTGCCTGCTTATCAAGACTACACGGTGCGGGCTAAGGTGACTGAAGTTATTTTGGCGTTGGAGGTACCAAAGACTACGATCACTGAGTATCACCAGTCCTTTGGCACGCTACCTGGTGCTTCCTCAGTTAGCGTGGGAGCTTCGAGCCAATACGTTTCCAGTGTCAGTTGGGATGGTACGAGGGTCACTGCGACAGCTACCAATAAGGAGAACCTGATCAGTGGTGGGCAGCTTGCACTTACGCCATCCAATTCTGGTAATTCGCTGACATGGGTCTGTGGCACTAGTGGGGTTTCTGGCACCAAAATCAGCGGTAAATATTTGCCTGCAAGTTGCCAAAACTAGCATTTAATAGCGCAACTCTTTTGAGAGAAAAACCGCCTCCGGGCGGTTTTTTTGTATTCAAAGACTAAGCCTGACTCGCGGAACCCGCCCCTGAAAATTCAATTAAGCGTCCGAAGGACAGTCAACTCCGTGGCCAACGCAATAACAAATCATCCAAGCAAATTGTCACTCACCGTAGCAGTTGCCGCCGTCCTTGTGGCTGTACCCTGGCTAAATCCCTTTGCTGCCCCCCCGATCTCAACAGTACAGCCAGCGTTAATTTTTGTATCCAGTGTTGCGATTTTGGTGGGCCTAGTTGCTGCTGCTCCCATCACGCGCAAGGGCTTGTGGAATGCCGCGTGCTTGGCTTGGGTGGCGGCTCCTCTGCTGAATACCGTTCTTGCATTGATGCAGTACTTCGGCGTCGCAGATTCATTCGATCCTTGGGTAAATACCGCGTCTTTAGGTGAAGCGTACGGCAACTTACGGCAACGTAACCTGTTTGCTAGTTCGTGTGCAATAGGTCTCGCTGTCATGGTTTGGCATGTAGATTGCAGGCCTTCTAGCCATGCTTTCACGCTTGGAGGTCTTCTAAAGAGGTTGGGACTCGGGCTTGCTGTTGTTGCGCTTAGTGTCGGGCTCGCCGTTTCCATGTCGCGAACAGGCATGGCCGAATTGATATTGCTTTGGATGCTGGTCTGGCTTTGGCGTCGTAACGAACAGGCTTCAAGTAATGACCACTTTGAAAAACGGCATCTCTTGACAATTGGTACCGCTACATACTTTGCGGCATCGTGGCTTTTGCCAAAACTGTCGGGTCATGAAGGGTCATCAATCACCCGGTTGATCAAGGGCGACGAGCTTTGCGTGAGTCGGCTGCTCATTTGGAAAAATATGTGGCAGATCGCAATGCAAAAGCCGTTGCTTGGCTGGGGTTGGGGCGAAGTGCCATATGCGCAGTTCATGACTTTGGTTGAAGGCCCTAGATCCTGTGAATATTTAGACAACGCACATAACTTGCCGTTGCACTTGGCCGTGACGCTTGGCTTTCCATTGGCGTGTTTGGTCTTTGCACTCACGTGTTGGGTCGTAATTCGTGCGCAACCTTGGCAGGCGAAAGAACCAGTTCAGCGGGTTGCCTGGGCAATTCTGGCCTTGATTGGTGTGCACAGTTTGTTGGAGTTTCCACTTTGGTACGGGCAGTTTCAATTTGCTTTTTTAATTTCTGCATGGTATTTGCACAGTTATCGCGGCCAAGGGCGTCGGTCTGAAAATTGGCTTTATGCCGCAGTTATGTCGTCGCCAAAAGCGCGCATTGCAACCCTGGCTCTTGTGCCTGCAGTGTTGTGGATTTGTAATGTTGTGTGGGATAGCTATTACCGCATCCACCTTGTTTACTTGCCCGAAAATTTGCGACCTGCTGAATACGCTAAGGGTTTTCAATTAAAGTCAAGAGATGTGCTTTTGTTTGTGAATGAGGCAAGTTTTGCAAGGTTGCACATGGAATTGAACCCTGGGAACGCGCAAGATAGCCTTGAAATCGCATGCAACCTGCTTCACGCCAATGTCAGCCCCATCGCCATTGAAAAAATTATTGCGAGCCTCAACTTGTTAGGACGACCGCGGGAGGCGCAATATTATGAAATCCGTTATCAGGCCGCTTTCCCAAAGCAGTATGCCAATTGGGTGGCTAACGGTCGAACATCGAAGTTTTTCCAAACAAATGCTAGTCAATGACCTATGTTTGCAACGCAGCTTCGCCCCAAGTTGATAGCAAGCAGCCTGCACCTGGCCTGCAGCGCAGTGCTGGCCTGTTTGGCCGCAGTCCTGGTTTTCGGTGTCTGGTATCCGTGGCCCTACGGCCAGCTGTCAGGCGCCACTGACTTGTTTTTGATCATGGTTGGCGTGGACATCGCTTTGGGGCCTTTGGCAACTTTTGTCGTGTTCAGCAATACGAAAGAGCGCAAAAAGCTGGTGTTCGATTTGCTCGTTATCGCCACCGTTCAATTGGGTGCGCTGGGCTATGGCGTGTGGACGGTTTTTTTGGCGCGGCCGGTGCACATGGTTTTTGAATACGACCGCATGCGCGTGGTCCACGCCGTAGAAATACCCCCGGAATATTTGGATAGGGCGCCGCGTGGGGTGGAGGCCTTACCCCTGTGGGGCCCCACACCTTTGGGCTTGCGCCCCTTCAAAGACAACGCTGAGCAGGCGTCCGCCACGTGGGCAGCCATCAACGGAATTTCTTTGTCCAGCCGCCCCGAACTTTGGATTGCTTACGACCAGGCTGTGCCTGCGGTGTTGAAAGCCGCCAAACCGGTGTCGCACTTGATAGCGAAGGCTCCGCAGTTTGCTGGTCCTTTGCGGCGCGCGTTGACCGACGCAAAACATAACCTTGACGATACGGTGTACCTGCCGCTGGTCAGCCGCGTCAACTTTGGTACCGCACTCTTAGACGCTAAATCGGCGCAGCCGCTGGCGGTGTTGCCCTTGGATTCGTTTTGAAGATTCCCACCAAAATAACGCCACTGGGCGCCCCTGACTGGTTGCCTTGGGCCGTGCTGCCCTTGCTCGTAGCCCCCTGGCTCAACCCCTTCACCAGCGGGCCCAATGCGGCAGTGCTGCCGTTTTTGTTTGGCTGGGCGTGCACCAGCGTGGCGCTGCTGTGGTGGGCTGCAACGCTTCAAACTCCCCAACAGCGCTTTCGCACAGTGGCCTTGGCTTGGTTGGTAGCGGCCAGTGCAAGCGCCGTGCTGGGTTTGCTTCAATATTTCGATGTCAGCCAGCAATGGGGGCCGTGGGTCAATCAGCCTGGGCCCGGTGAGGCCTTTGGCAACCTGCGCCAGCGTAACCAGTTTGCCACCCTGTGCAGCATGGGCCTGGCGTCGCTGGGGTGGTGGGTGTACAGGCCGGAGTCCATCACCAGACGCTATGGTGTCGCAAAGGTGGCGGCCGCGGCGCTTGCGATGGTGATGGTTGCCGCAGTGGCAGCGTCTGGATCCCGCACCGGGCTGCTCCAAATTGTGGTGCTGGCGGTATTGGGCATCTGTTGGTCGCGTGCTGCCACGGGGGGGGCTGCCCCCAAACTGTCGCGACTGTTGTTGGTTGCCGCAGTAATTTTGATTTATGTGTTGGCAGCATTGTTCTTGCATCGATGGGCTGGGGTTGAGCACGGCGCCCTCGAACGGTGGCCCGAAAGCAGCGCCCAATGCAACAGTCGCCTCAACCTGTGGCGCAATGTGCTCTACCTGATTGCCCAAAAGCCGCTGTGGGGCTGGGGTTGGGGCGAGCTGGGCTATGCGCACTTCATCACCCTCTACGACGCGCCCTGGGCCGGTTTGCGGTTTTGTGAATTGCTGGACAACGCCCATAACCTGCCTTTGCACCTGGCCGTGGAGTTGGGCGTGCCTGTTGCGCTCATTTTGTGTGGCGCGGTGGTGGTCTGGGTGTGGCGTCGGCAGCCATTGCAAGAACAAGGCTCTGAGCGGCAGCTCGCTTGGGCGGTGCTGGCCGTGATCGGCGTCCACAGTTTGCTGGAGTACCCCCTGTGGTACGCCCCGTTTCAGGTGGCGGCTTTGTTGTGCGTCTGGGTTTTGTACACGTTTGACCATGAGACCTCTATTGCACCAGGCCTAGACGCAGGAGCAACGCGCTGGGGCTTGCCTGCCTTGGTAGCCGGTTTGCTCATTGCACTGGCATGTGCTGGTGCGGGCTGGACTTACTGGCGTGTGAGCCAACCCTACTTGCCGCCCGAGGCGCGTGCGCCGCAGTTTCGAGAGCAAAGTTGGGCGCAATTGCGCCAAGTCTGGTGGTTCACCGACCAAGTGGACTTTGCCCAACTGGCGGTGACACCCGTTACCGCAGCAAACGCTGCCTACATGCAATCGCTGGCCACGGATTTATTGCATTTTTCAGCTGAACCCATGGTCGTACAAAAACTGCTCCAAAGCGCGCAAATGCAGGGCAAAGAGGACGATGTGGCGTTTTACGCGCTGCGATTGAAGGCCGCGTATCCAGCCGACTACAACAACTGGCTAAAGATGCGCCCTTAGGCACCTGCAAGTGCCCCGGCGCTAACCGGGCACATTGCCCTCTTGCAGCGCCTCGCGCAGGCATTCATAGGTCGCGCCGCTGACTACGCCATACAAAAAGTGCCCCTTGGGGTAAAAGCGCTGGGTTGTGAGATCGACCCGCACGACCTGGTCCTTGGGGCAATATTTACGGGCTTGCTCTTCGGTTTTGAACTTGCCTGCGGGTTGGTAAGCCAAAGCGGCAGTTGCGCATACCAAGCTTGCTGCCAACGCCACCACTTGTAGCAGAGAGGGCTTAGAAAAAGCCGTGGTGGCCATTAGACGCTCGCCAGTGATGTTTGCTGCACGACCTGCTTCAAAGCGCATTCACAAAACTCCCGCTTTTGCCGCCGTGCTTTTCCCGAAGGGTGATGCCGTTCATGGCCATGCCCCGGTCCACGGCCTTGCACATGTCATAAATGGTGAGCAGGGCGACTTGCACGGCAGTGAGCGCTTCCATCTCCACGCCAGTGGGGCCTACAGTTTCGGCAGCGGCGGTGCAAAGCACGCCATCGAAACCATCGGCATCCTGGTGGGCGATGGCAAATTCCACTGCTACGCGCGTCAGCGCAATCGGGTGGCACAGAGGAATGAGTTCGCTGGTTTTTTTGGCCGCCATGATGGCGGCAATGCGGGCCACGCCCAGCACATCGCCTTTTTTGGCGGTACCTGCCTCAATCAAGGCGCGGGTGCTGGCGAGCATTTCTATGCGTCCGGTGGCGATAGCCACGCGTTTGGTGCTGGCTTTGTCGGCCACGTCCACCATGTGGGCCAGGCCTTGGGAGTCAAAGTGGGTGAGTTGGTTCATGGCAAAGATCATAAGGCGGGCCGCGTCGTCACGGGTTTACCAGGGCTTCACCGTTACCGTGCATCATTCGGGTATGGACATGACAGAAACAGGTTCGCGCGCGCGCAGCGCGGTGAAGTCACAGCGGGCTGGGCGCTGGCTGCGGCCCGCCGCATTGGCGCTCATATGCGCCTGTTTGCCCGGCATTCTGCTGTCGCAGGCTTCGCTTGCCGCTGAAGCTCTGACGGTCAACACCTTGCCCCATTTGGGTGATGGCGCTGAGATGTCTCTGGCCGACGAGCGTCGGTTGGGCGACAGCATTGTCCGCAGCCTGTACCGCGACCCCGACTATGTCGACGACCCGGTCACCATGGCGTACTTGCAAAGTATTTGGCAGCCCTTGCTGGCGGCAGCCAAAGCGCGCGGCGAGCTGGCGCCCGAAGTGGCTGACGCATTTGCCTGGGAGCTGCTGCTCGGGCGCGACCGATCGGTGAACGCGTTTGCCTTGCCCGGTGCTTATTTTGGGGTGCATCTGGGCCTGGTCGCAGTGGTCAGCAACCGCGACGAACTGGCGTCGGTATTGGGTCATGAGCTGAGCCACGTCACACAGCGCCACATTGCGCGCAATATGGCGCACCAGTCGGCGCAGGCGCCGTGGGTGATGGGGGCGATGATTTTGGGCCTGCTTGCAGCCAGCAAAAGCAACGCCAATGGTCAGGCAGCCAACGCGGTGATTACCGGCGGTCAAGCAGCGGCGGCGCAAAGCCAACTGAACTACTCGCGCGATATGGAACGCGAAGCCGACCGCATCGGTTTTTCTGTGATGACACAGGCAGGTTTTGCACCGCAAGGCTTTGTGTCTATGTTCGAAAAGTTGCAGCAAGCCAACCGGCTCAACGACAGTGGTGGTTTTCCGTATTTGCGCAGCCATCCGCTGACCACCGAGCGGATCTCGGACATGCAAAACCGCGTTGGGGCGTTAAATGCTGTGCAAGCGCTGTCCAAGACTGCTTCGACGACAGATTTTGATCTACCCATGGTCGCCGCCCGTGCCAAAGTGCTGGCCAATGCGGGGGTGGATGCTTTGCGCGCGTGGCAAGCCGATGTCCAGCCCGAGGTGTTGTCCACCAAGCCCGCACCGGCGCAGGCTGCC
Source organism: uncultured beta proteobacterium (assembly GCA_903928635.1). Taxonomy (GTDB): domain Bacteria; phylum Pseudomonadota; class Gammaproteobacteria; order Burkholderiales; family Burkholderiaceae_C; genus Allorhodoferax. The sequence goes on from CAIYRQ010000295.1 coordinate 8,477, forward strand.
ACTCTGTACGGAGCGGCGCTTGCGGCTTTCAAGTTGGGCGACTTTGCATCGGCTCGATCGCTGTGTGCGCAATTGCAGCAACACCTTCAGCGCCAGGGGGCCGATGCCAGTTTGGTCCAGTTGCTGGAGGCTGAGATGGCGCTGGGACAGGGTGACGCAAGCCGTGCGAGTGCAGTGTTGGCGGCCAACGCAGCGGATCGGACCAGCCTCTGGCAGCGGGCCCGCGTACTGCTCTTAGCGCAAGCGCAGATTCGAGAGGGCAAAACGCAGTCCTTGGCAGGAGCCACAGAACGTCTGCGCGATTGGGTGGCGGCCAACCCGCGCGACGTGACGGCCTGGCGTTTGTTGGCCAGTGCCTGCGATGCGCAGGGACGCAATATCGCGGCGATCCGCGCCCAAGCCCAAGCCGACGCCTTGGAGCAAGACTGGCCCGCTGCACTTGGGCGCTTGCGCGCGGCGCAAGATCTGGTGCGCTCGGGTCAGTGGGGCGCCCTGGGCCCGGATTATCTGGAAGCGGCGATTGTGGACACCCGTGCGCGCGAAGTGACCCAGCTACTTCGGGAACAAGCGCTCCAGCGCTAGGTTGATCACCATGCCGATGGCGGTGTAGAGCAGCGAGCCCAGCAAGGCGGCGCCAAAACCATCGACTTCAAATCCCTCGAGCACCGAGGCAGCGCCCCAGAACATCAGGGCGTTGATCACGAACAAAAACAGCCCCAGCGACAGCACGGTGACCGGAAACGTCAGCACCACCAGCACCGGCCGCAGCAGGGCATTGAACAGCCCTACCACCAACGCGGCGACCATGGCGGAGCCGAAGCTGCTGACCTGCACGCCGTGGTACAGGTGGGCGATCGCCAGGAGGGCCGCCGCATTCAATAGCCATTTGCAGAGAAGTTTCATAGGTTTTCAAGCATAGCGCCGGCCTTGGACGCGGCGGGCAAATAAGGCCTGCTTGTGCCCTGGTATTGAGGCAGATCAGTCTTGCGCTGCGGCAGCCGGGGCTTGGTGCCACCGCCCTGC
>CAIYRQ010000296.1 GCA_903928635.1 uncultured beta proteobacterium
AAATCGATTTCTGAGAAATACGTGGAGCCGCCGTACACCACCGACTTCGCTATTTTGTTTTTGCCCACTGAAGGTCTGTACGCCGAAGTCTTGCGCCGCCCCGGCCTGATGGAAGCATTGCAGCGCGAACACCGGGTGACGCTGGCAGGCCCCACCACTTTGCTGGCCATGCTCAGCTCGCTGCAAATGGGCTTTCGCACCCTGGCCCTGGAAAAACGCTCCAGCGAGGTGTGGCAGGTGCTGGGCGCGGTAAAGACCGAGTTTGGCAAGTTTGGTGACGTGCTGTCCAAGGTCAAGTCGCAGACCCAGACGGTGCTCAACACCCTGGACGGCGCCGAGGTGCGCAGCCGCGCCATGGGCCGTGCGCTCAAAAAAGTGGAAAGCCTGCCGGAGCACCAGGCGGCGGCGCTCATCCCCCAAGACAAAGACTTCGACAGCGACGCGTCGTTGCCCCTGGTGTGAGCCTTTCCGAATCGGAGGCGGGCGACGCGGAGGTGGGCCGTGCATGGGCCTTGCTGCGTCTGATATGCGGCCACATCTGCCTGCATGCCAGCATGGCCGGTATGCGACTGGCCACACCTTTGCTGGCGCTGCGGTTGGGGCACAGCGCGGTGCATGTGGGTTTTTTACTCGCCTTGTTTTCGCTCAGCCAGGTGTTTCTTGCTTTGCCGGCGGGGCGTTATGCGGACCGGCATGGCTTGCGGCGGCCGGTGGGGTGGGGTGTTGTGGTGGCGATGGTCGGAGCCATTCTGTCTTTGATATTTCCAGTTTTTCCGGTGTTGTGCATCAGCGCCTTGTGCATGGGCGCAGCCACAGGCGCAGCATCCATTGCCTTGCAGCGCCATGTGGGGCGCGCGGCGCGTGACAGCACCGAGCTCAAGCGCGTGTTCAGCTGGCTGGCCATAGGGCCTGCGGTGTCCAATTTTGTAGGGCCTGTCAGCGCAGGACTATTGATCGACCACGGTGCCGCCGTGCTGGGCGACGCGGTGGAGCTCGGTGGATTTCGCTCGGCCTTCCTGTTCATGGCTTTGCTGCCTTTGGCGTGCTGGGCTTTTATTCGTCGCACGCAAGAGTTGCCGCCCGTGGTGCCTGATCCCCACGGGCCTGCACCATCGGCCTGGGCACTGCTGCGCGAGCCCGCGATGCGCCAGCTTTTGCTGGTGAACTGGATGCTTTCCTCGTGCTGGGATGTCCATACCTTTGTGGTCCCCATCCTGGGCCATGAACGCGCTTTCAGTGCGTCGGTCATCGGCACGATTTTGGGCGGGTTTGCTATTGCGGCGGCTGCCGTGCGCGTGGCCATGCCGGTGGTGGCTGCGCACCTGAAAGAGTGGGTGGTGCTGACCTGCGCCATGCTGATGACTGCAGCACTGTTTGCTATCTACCCCTTCACCCAGTCAGCCTGGGCCATGGGCGCTTGCTCGGCCTGCTTGGGCCTGGCGCTGGGTTCGGTGCAGCCCATGATCATGAGCACTTTGCACCAAATCACCCCCCATGCGCAGCACGGTCAGGCCTTGGCTCTGCGGCTGATGGCGATCAACTTTTCGAGCGTGGTCATGCCTCTGCTGTTTGGCACCGCCGGGGCGGTGGTGGGCGTATCCGTGGTGTTTTGGACTGTGGGAAGTGTCGTTGCGCTGGGATCGCGCATGGCCTGGCAATTGCGCGCCTGAATGGCTCAGAGCCCGCCTGAACCCAACTGGTAATAGTTGCGAATCGTGTCCCACGCCTCTTGGGGTGTGTCGCAAAAGGTCAGCAACTCCAGGTCGTGGCGGTGGACGGTGCCCATTTCCACCATCAGTTCAAAATTCACGAGCTTTTTCCAATAGTCGCTGCCGAACAAGATGATGGGCACGGGGCGCTCTTTTTGGGTTTGTACCAGGGTGATGATCTCGAACAACTCGTCCAGGGTGCCGTAGCCGCCCGGAAAGGCCACCAGCGCCTTGGCGCGCATCATGAAATGCATCTTCCGCGCCGCAAAGTAGTGAAACTCAAAATGCAGCGACGGCGTCACATACGGGTTGACCGTCTGCTCGTGGGGCAGGGTGATGTTCAGGCCCAAGTTGGGCGCGCCCAGCTCGAACGCTCCCCGGTTGGCTGCTTCCATTACGCCGGGCCCGCCGCCGGTGCAAATAAAGAGCTGGTCGTCTTTGGACTTGTCTGCGCTGTATTGAGCGACCAAGCGGGCAAATTGGCGGGACTGCTCGTACCAGACCGCGTTGCGCACGTCGCGCTCAGCCCGCGCCAGACTGTCTGCTTCCCCGTTTTGTTGAGCCAGCGCCAGACGCTGGGTCGCCACTTCCGGCGACACAAAGCGTGCGCTGCCAAACACCACGATGGTGTGCGCAATGCCTTGGCGCGTGAGTTCGAGTTCGGGCTTGAGCATTTCCAACTCAAACCGAATGCCGCGCGTTTCAGGGCGCAGCAAAAATTCGGGGTCGGCAAAGGCCAGTCGGGTGGCGTTGGCACCGGCCAGTTCTTGCGGCTTGTGCTTGAACTCGCGCCACTCTTGGGCCACTTGCTGGGGCGACGGTTTTTTTGTGTTTTCCATGAAGGAATTGTCAGGTATCGACGGGAGGATGCTGCACCTCAAAAACAAAAAGCTCCCGAAGGAGCTTTTTGGTCAAAGGGCTTGGTACAGCCTTAGACGCGCTTGCGGTATTCGCCGGTGCGGGTGTCGATTTCGACTTTGTCACCCTGGGCCACAAAGATTGGCACGCCGATTTCGAAGCCGGTGGCAATCTTGGCGGGCTTGAGCACCTTGCCGGAGGTATCGCCTTTGACGGCGGGCTCGGTCCAGGTGATTTCGCGCACCACACTGGTGGGCAACTCCACGGAGATGGCTTTGCCTTCGTAGAACACAACTTCAACGGCCATGCCGTCTTCGAGGTAGTTCAGCGAGTCGCCCATGTTCTCGGCTTCGACTTCGTACTGGTTGAACTCTTCGTCCATGCAGACATACATAGGGTCTGCGAAGTAGGAGTAGGTGCAGTCCTTTTTGTCCAGAATCACCTGGTCCATCTTGTCGTCGGCCTTGAACACGACTTCGGTACCGAAGTTGGCAATCAGGCTCTTAAGCTTCATGCGCACGGTGGCGGAGTTGCGCCCGCCACGGCTGTATTCGGTTTTCAAGACGACCATGGGGTCCTTGCCGTGCATGATGACGTTACCGGCGCGAATTTCTTGTGCAATTTTCATAATGGGTAGAAGGGAATTGGATCCCGGTCTGCGGGTTAGGCCGCATGGTGCGGCGGGGCAAGCGTTGCGCGCAAGGGGCGCTCAAAAGCAGCAAAGCCTCTGATTTTATCGTGTTTTCGGGGCTTGGCCTTCAGATGCCACTCCCTGTACGAATGCGCACAGCTGGGTGACCAGGTCTGCCTGTTGGGCCAATCGCGGTGCCAGGGCGGCTGCCCAAGCCTGCCAGACCGC
>CAIYRQ010000297.1 GCA_903928635.1 uncultured beta proteobacterium
CCAGCGGCACGATGCCTTCGAACGCACCCTCTTTACGGATCCACATGGGAGGTGGGTTGTTGACGTGCTTTTTCTTGAGCTTGAAAGAGCGGCGGTTGTAGACGTTGTTACCGATGTACTTTTCGTTGGTCAAGACCTGGCGCACGGTGCTGTAGGTCCAGGTTCGGTCAAAGTCGGTGCGAATGCCTTGCACGTTGAGCCGGTTGGCGATGTCTACAAATGAGGCATCCTCTTCAATGAGCCACCGAAACATCTGCAAGACCGTGGCGATTTCATGCTCGGGGCCGGGCATGAGGATGACGCGATCGGTCTGCAGGCTCTTGTGCTCGCCGTTTTTGAGCTCGCTTTTGATGGTGCCGGTTTGATCAATCAGCACCCGGCGCAAGCCATAACCTGCGGTGCCACCCTGCCGAAACCCCATTTCAATCAGGCGGCATTGCCCTGCGAATACCTTGGCCGACAGCTCGCGGCTGTACTCCCCGGCCATGGCGCGCTTGACGCCTTTGACGATGGTCGACACCGGCGAGCCGTCGTTTTCAAACTGCTCGGCCACGTAGGCCACGTGGATGTTCTTGCGTTTGCAGATGTACTCGTAATAAGCCGACTCGTCCGCATCCTGAAACCGGCCCCAGCGGCTAACGTCATAGACCAGGATCAGGCTAAAGTCGGTATTGCCGGATTCGACATCGTGAATCAGGCGTTGCAGGGAGGCGCGACCATCGATGGACAGACCGCTTTTGCCTTCATCGGCGTATGTGCGCACGATTTCAATGCCACGCCGGTCAGCGTATTCCTGGATCTTGTCGGCCTGGTTGTGCGTGGAGTACTGTTGATGCTCGGTGGACATGCGCACGTACTGCGCGGCTCTGAATGATTTGGGTGGTTCTTCTGGGTGCATGGAGGACTGGGGTACTGCTAGGTTCTGCTGGGTTCTGTTCATGCAGACCATGTTGGCTTCGAAAGGCAAGAGCTATCAAGTCATATCTGGACCCTGTGCGCAGACTTTTTTCGATCAGCCACATTTACGCAACTTGCCTGGCTCAATGCGCATGGCAACCGGTTTGTTGAGCATGGACAGCAAGATCATTGAGCGCCGCTCCGCGTCGGTGGTTTGGTAGATCGCCTCGATGCCAGCGAAGGGGCCATCGGTGATGACGACCGTGTCGCCTGCGGCAAATAGGGCCTGGGGATTGGACTGCTGCAGTTGCTCGCGCTCGTGCAGCGCCGTAATGAGCTCGGCGTCGACCTTGGGCGGGTGACCGCCAAATTTGACCAACTCGCGCACACCCAAGGTGGACCGAATGGGGGACCAGCTTTGGCCTTGACCGCTGGTGTCCAGCTGCACAAACACGTAGCTCGGGAACATGGGCTCGGCCACCACCACCGGCTTGCCCCGGCGGACCTTCTCTGCATACAGCATAGGCATGTAGCAGCGAAAGTTCTGTCGCTGCAAGTTGGTGATGGCTGTGTCTTCTTGGCGAGCTTTGGTGTGGACCAGGTACCAGGCGTGTTGAGGTGGCAGGCTGAGGTCAATGGCTGCCGTGGCTTTGGCAGGTGATGACGGAACAGGCTCCTCTGTTGGTGTAGGAGCAGCACCCTTGACCTTGGGGGCTGGCTTCAAG